>NZ_JMLO01000006.1:0-234888 GCF_000686785.1 Rhodococcus sp. UNC363MFTsu5.1 | reverse complement strand
GGGGGTGTGAACCGTCATCGCAGTTGTCATTTCCCGGCGCTCTGACCTGCGGTGTGACAACTAGCGTGACGACGACAGGGCGCGATCGTCGTCATCGAAGTTGGCATTTGTTCGGAGATACTGCTTTGCCAAACGAACTGTGCCGCGTAGCCGAATGATGGCGCCCGGAGGCGCACTATGGCCAGTTCGCTCGTGCGGTTCGAGCGTCCGGGATTCCTTGGTCGTCAACCGAACTCGAACGGAAAGTAGCATCCACGCATGCACGTCGACATCGAGGGCGCCACCCGGATCGCCCGCCTCGCCGCAGAATTCGACTGGACCTGGGCCGTCGACGACCTGGAACCCTTCTGCACACAAGCCGGATGGGAGCTCGTCGAACTCATGCAAGGTGGCGCCTCGATACGGACGAACTTTCATGTCAGCCTGCCGAAGGCGAACATGTACAGGCACAACCGTTCGATGCACTACTTCTCAACCTTCGTCACGGATCTGGCAGATGACGCTACGCCCATGACAGTGGTGCGTCCGCTGCTGGACGAAGGGTTCACAAACCTCGCTGAGGCACTTACCGCACTCCTCGGGGCAGCCACAAGCGCCGAACCCGGACCAGAGGCCGCTCTCAGATGGGACCTGCCCAAAGTGGTCGTCGAGCTCAGTATGAGTGTCAGTGCGATCTTCCTCGATCTGACGAGTCCGACCTATCAGGCATGGATGGATGAGCCCGAACCGGAGTACGAGGACGAGGATTAGCGATCAAGGTCGGCGAGATCGCATCCGGTACCGAAATCAACCCTCACCGCTGGCATCGTCAAGGAACTTCGCTGGGATCAGCCGAACGTGGTGCTCGGGCGAACCGTCCGCCAACTAGGTGACCATCCGCCAACTATCGTGACGACTCCGCCAACTAGGTGACCATCCGCCAACTACGGTGCCCATTCACAGGGGGTTGCGTGGCGCTGCTACAGTGGCGGCCATGCAGCGCGCATATTTCTGGTTTAGCAGGCTGGCCCCGGGTGGGCCGGTCGGCGTAACCACGCGCTGACTTCCTCCACCCCGAGCCGCTATCGACCGGCTCGCGGGTGTGCACGCATTCTCCTGGGTCGGCCTGAACGAACAGGACACCCATGACCCTCACTCTCGACACCGATGTGCTCGGCCTCGACGATCAGCGCACCGTCTCGATCAGTCCGTTGGCCGCGCCGGCCGAACTGCGGCGCGAATACGCCGTGGACCCCGCCGTCGCCGCGACGGTGCGCGGCGGGCGGGATGCGACCGTGAACATCCTCGACGGCCGCGACGACCGCCTGATCGTGGTGGTCGGTCCGTGCTCCGTGCACGACCCGGACGCCGCGATGGACTACGCGCGCCGGCTCGCGGAGAAGGCCGAGCAGCACCGCGACAACCTGCACATCGTGATGCGGGTGTACTTCGAGAAGCCGCGCACGACGCTCGGATGGAAGGGGCTGGTCAACGACCCGCACCTCGACGGCAGCTTCGACATCAACACCGGCCTGCGGATGGGACGCAAACTGCTGCTGGACATCTCATCGCTCGGCCTGCCGGTCGGCTGCGAGTTCCTCGACCCGATCACCCCGCAGTACATCGCGGATCTGGTCAGCTACGGCGCGATCGGCGCCAGGACCGCCGCGAGCCAGGTGCACCGCCAGCTCTGCAGCGCGCTGTCCATGCCGGTCGGGATCAAGAACTCGACCGAGGGTGACGTGCAGGTGGCTGTCGACGGGACCAGGGCGGCGGCGGCGAGCCACGTGTTCCCCGGCACCGATCTCAACGGGCTGTCCGCGCTGATCCGCACCGCGGGCAACCCGGACTGCCACGTCATCCTGCGCGGCGGCACCGACGGACCCAACTACGACGCCGCGACCGTCGCCGACACCATGGCGCGGCTGGCGAAGGCGGGCCTGCCCGAGCGGGTCGTCATCGACGCCAGCCACGGCAACAGTCGCAAGGATCACAACAAGCAGGTCGACGTGGTCACCGACGTCGCGGCGCGGATCGAGGCAGGCGAGGCGGGCATCTCGGGGCTCATGCTGGAGAGCTTCCTCGTCGCGGGCCGTCAGGATCTGACCCTCGGGCGGGCGGACGAGCTCACCTACGGACAATCGATCACGGATGCCTGCCTGGACTGGGACACCACCGCGGCCCAGCTCGACCGGCTCGCGGGCGCGGTCAGCGCACGCCGCGCGTCCGGAACTGCACGCTGATCCGCGGCCCGGTGGGGCGGGTGCTCTTGGGGACGGCGTGCTCCCAGGTCCGCTGGCAGGACCCGCCCATGACCAACAGGTCGCCGTGGCCGAGCGAGTATCGGAGGGAGGCGCCGCCGCCGCGGGGCCGCAGGGCCAGGGTTCTTGCGGCGCCGAGGGAGACGATCGCGACCATCGTGTCCTCGGTGCCGCCGCGCCCGATGGTGTCGCCGTGCCAGGCGACGCTGTCGGCACCGTCGCGGTAGTAACAGAGCCCGGCGGTGGCGAACGGCTCGCCGAGTTCGCGCCGGTAGTGCGCGTCGAGTGCCGTCTTGGCCTCGGTGAGCAGAGGGTCGGGGAGCGGGGCGTCCTCGGCGTAGAAGCTCACCAGCCGAGGGACGTCGACCACGCGGTCGTACATCTGCCTGCGCTCGGCCCGCCACGGGACCTGGTCGACGAGATCGGCGAACAGCCGCTCGGAGCCCAGTAGCCAGCCGGGGCGCACGTCGATCCAGGCGCCCGCGGTCAAGGTCCGCCTGCGGACGCTGTCGCCGAGCGGCTCGAACCGAGCACCCTCGGTCGGGTCGTCGAACAGCGACGCCTGCACCGCGATGTCCACGGAGGCAATCCTACCCAGAATCGAACAAACGTTCTAGTAGTGAATCCCGCTATTCGGCGGTGAGCTCCGCGAGCTGCTCGGCCGCCGTCGTGTTGCCGAGGCCGGCGAGGCGGCGCAGCTCGTCCAGGTCGTCGCGCTCGGTGGCGAGTTCGATGAGCTGGTCGGCCGCATCGTTGTTCCCGCCGTCGGCCAGGCGACGGAGCTCGTCCATGTCGCCGAGTTCGCCTGCAAGTTGGATCAGCTCGTCGACCGCGTCGGTGCTTCCGCCGTCGGCGAGGCGACGGAGCTCGTCGATGTCGCCCCGTTCGACGGCGAGCTCGACCAGCTCGTCGACGGCCGTTGTGTCGCCGTTCTCGGCGCGCTCGCGCAGGGCGGTCAGGTCGTGTTCGGTCATGATCGGCAACCTCTCAGTTGTGGGGAGCGGGAAGTGCTCCCGTTCGGCGGAGTTCGTCGCGATGGGTGTGCCATTCGTCCAGTAGCGCCGGGAGCCGCTCGCTGAGGAACTCGGCCAGCGCGACCATCTCCTCGAGGGGTGCGCGACGCTCGGGCGGGGCATCGGCCAGCAGCGCCAACCCCTCGCGGAACAGGGCCGCGTGCTCGTGGTGGATGGCGGAATCGAAGTTCTGGGGTTGCTGACTCGCGGGGTCAAGGCTGACCCGGTCCACCCGTTCGCCCGCGACGCGGGTCCGCCGTGCCATCCGATAGCTCTCCAGCAGCTTGACCGCGCCGGTCACGGCGCTCCGGCTGGCCAGCATGGCATCGCCGAGCTCGTCGATCGTCTGCTGTGGCGGATCGCAGACGAACAGGTACCCCAACAGTCGCCCCGCCATCGGCGGGAACCCGTACTGGCGTGCGTAGAAGCGGCCGACGTGGTCGGCGAAGATCAGCTGCGCGTCGTGTGGCACCCCACGACGGTAACAGTTATGACTGAGATGACACAGATATGTGTCATCTCAGCTGGGTGGCCAGTGGTGCTCAACTGGCCCGCGACAACGGCGTGCGCCCCGTGCGAACCTCATCGCCATGATCACCGGCGCGGCAGTTCTCGGGGTCTCGGCGGTCGCACTGGGCATGGTGCTCACCCCCGGGCCGAACATGATGTACCTCGTCTCGCGAAGCGTCACCCAGGGCAGGCGCGCGGGACTGATCTCGCTCGGCGGCGTCGCCGTCGGCTTCGCCTGCTATCTGGCGGCCGCGACCGCGGGGATCTCGGCGGTCTTCGTCGCGGTGCCGCAGCTCTACCTCGCGGTGAAGCTCGCGGGCGCGGGCTATCTCGGGTGGTTGGCCTGGCAGGCGCTCCGGCCGGGTGGGGCCTCGGTGTTCGCGCCGCGCCCGCTACCGGCCGATTCCGCCTCGCGACTGTTCACGATGGGGCTGGTCACGAACCTGCTCAACCCGAAGATCGCCATCATGTACCTGGCGTTGATCCCGCAGTTCATCGATCCGGGGGCGGGGCGGGTCTGGGCCCAGAGTCTCGGTCTCGGCGCCGTGCAGATCGCGGTGGCGTTGACGGTGAATGCCGCGATAGTCGTTGTGGCGGGCTCTATTTCGAGCCTTCTCGCGGCCAGGCCGGGATGGCTGAAGGTGCAGCGCTACCTGATGGGATCGGTGCTCGGTGGGCTGGCGCTGACACTCGCCCTCGACAGATCCCGCCCGGCGGTCGCCTGACCGGCGGCGATGCGCCCCTGATTCCTTTCTCCGTTGATGGTCGGCGGGGCTTCCGGCTGCCTATGATCGACACAGCGGTAGCCGAGCGCGGATGGATCGGGGTGTCCAGATGCAGATAGCGGATGTGTTGCGGAACAAGGGCCAGGCGGTGGCGACGGTCGGGCCGGGGATCACGGTCAGCGTGCTGATCGGCGAACTCGCCAGGCACAACGTGGGCGCCCTCGTCGTGGTCGAGAACGACGAGGTGGTCGGCATCGTGACCGAGCGCGACGTGGTGCGCCGCATCCACGAGCGCGGCGCCGACCTGCTCGATGACCTGGTCGGGGACATCATGACAACGGCGGTGTTCGCCTGCCTGCCGACCGACAGTGTCGACAGTCTCGCCGAGACCATGACCGAGCGCCGGATCCGGCACCTGCCGGTGATCGTGGACGGACAGTTGGTCGGCATCGTCAGCATCGGCGACGTGGTGAAGAGCCGGATCGGTGAGTTGCAGGGTGAACGTGACCAGCTCGAGGCCTACATCGAACACGGTTGAGGGGAGCCGACCATGGCGGAGACCATGCGCGCCGCACGATTCCATGCCGACTCCAAAAAGACTGTGGTGGAGGATGTCCCGATACCCAGGCCGGGGCCGGGGGAGGTGCTCGTCAAGGTCGAGTACTGCGGGATCTGCCACTCCGACCTGAGTCTGATCAACGGAACCTTCCCTCCGCTGCTGCCGGTCGTCACCCAGGGTCACGAGTCCTCGGGAACCATCGCGGAACTCGGTGCGGGAGTATCGGGCTGGGCGGTGGGTGACCGGGTCATCCCGTCCGCGGGCAAGGCCTGCCTCCGATGCCGCAACTGTCGGCGCGGGGATCTCACCAACTGCCTGAACATCCAGCTGATGGCGTTCGCCTACGACGGCGCCTGGGCCGAGTACACCGTGGCGCAGGCGGGCGGGCTGACCCGGATCCCCGACAACGTCCCGTTCGATCAGGCGGCGATCCTGGCCGACGCGGTGTCCACGCCCTACGGCGCCGTGGTTCGCACGGGGGAGGTCATGGTCGGTGAGGTCGTCGGTGTGTGGGGCGTCGGTGGCATCGGCACCCACATCGTGCAGCTCGCGCGCCTGGTGGGTGCGGTCCCCATCCTCGCGTTCGACATCAACCCGGCGGTCAGGGAGCGGGCCCTCGAACTCGGCGCGGATTACGCCTTCGACTCGAGGGACCCGGACCTGAAGCAGAAGGTCGCCGAGTCGACCGGCGGCAAGATGCTCGATGTCGCCTTCGACTCGGCCGGTCTCGCGGTCACCTTCTCCCAGGCGCTGGACTGTCTCGCCGTCGGCGGCAGGCTCATCCTGGTCGGGCTGAGCGACCAGGAGGCGGTGCTGGGCACCACCACCGCCTTCGGGCTGTCGAAGAAGCAGGTCAAGGGTCATCTCGGCTACAAGAACGTCGACATCGAGACCTTGGCCGAACTGCTCTCCCGTGGTCGTCTCGACGTCTCGCGCTCGATCAGCGAGATCGTCTCGCTGGAGGACGTCCTGGTCGGCATCGAGAAGCTGGACAAGCACGAGGGCGATCCGATCAGGATCCTGGTCAGGCCCTGAGTCCCGGACGCTGTCGGTCCCCGGTCGTACTGTCGCCACATGGGATACGAATTTCAGGTGACAGTGGACGCCGCCGACCCGCACACGCAGGCCAAGTGGTGGGCGCAGACCCTCGAATGGCGGGTCGAGCCGAGCGATGAGGACTTCATCCGCGGGCTGGTCGCGGCCGGGCACGCCGCCGAGGAGGACACCCAGGTCTTCGAGGGCACCCTGGTCTGGAAGGCGGGGGCCGCGATCAGCGATCCCGAGCACCAGGATCGCCCGCGGGTGCTGTTCCAGCTGGTGCCCGAGTCGAAGTCGGTGAAGAACCGGCTGCACTTCGACGTCCGCGTCGGCGAGGACAAGCAGGCGGTGGCCGATGCCCTCGTCGCCCGCGGCGCGACGATTCTGCATCGCGGACAGGTGGGCCCGAATTGGTGGATCACGATGACCGATCCCGAGGGCAACGAATTCTGCGTCAGCTGACCGCCGACCCCGGCGCCTAGCGGTATGCGCCGGGGGTCTCTCCGGTCCACCTCTTGAAGGCCCGCCGGAAGGCGCTCGGCTCGGAGAACCCCAGCCGCGCCGACAGGTCGTCGACGGACTCGCCGCGGCCGAGGCCGGAGATGGCCGCGTCGCGGAGCACCTCCTCGCGGAGCTGATTGAGCGAGGTGCCCTCCTGCCGCAGCAGCCGGCGCAGGTGCGGGACGCTGATCGAGAGCATCTCCGCGATGTCGTCGGCCGTGGAGGTGCGGCCCTTGACCCCGGACTCGAGGACCTTGCGGACCTGCGCGGAGGCCGTGCTGTCGTAATCCCGTTCGGAGAAAAGCAGATTCGGAGACTCCCGCAGGTAGTCCTCCAGCGTTTCCTCGGTCTGGATGATCGGCGCACGCATGACGGCGTTGTCGAATTCGAGCGCGGCGACGTCGGCGCCGAAGGTGACCTTGACGCCGAAGATGACGTCGTAGTTCCTGGCCAGCAAGGGATCCGGAGCCGGATAGGGGACCTCCACCGAGATCAGCTTGACCCGCTTGCCGACCAGCCAGGCCGCGAACCGGTGCAGGAGTATCAGCTCGAAGTCCGTGAGCAGTCGGTCGGCGGCGTCCGCGGTCGCCGCGGGCAGCGCGTCGTCCCGAGGGGGGATCACGACCTGGAGCCGGGTGGTCGACTCCCCGGTCCGGATCCGCAGCGGCGGCGGCCCGGGCAGTGCCCGCATGACGTCGGCCATCCGCTCGAGCGCGCTGCCGAGGTCGGGGGTGTGGATCAGCGACAGGCAGACGAGCTTGAACGTGCCCCTCGGCACCGGTGCGGCGCCGAGGCCGAACAGTTCGTCGCCGGTCAGTTGCCAGGCCGCCTGGGTGAACACCGTCAGCTGCTCGGCGGTCAGCAGCGCCTTCTCGTCGCTCAGCATGGGGAGGGAGATGCCCGCGGCCGCAAGGGGGATGGACATGTCGAACCCGCCGCTCGCCGCCAAGGCGGCGGCCCTGCGCACGAAGTCCGCCGGAATGGTGCGCTGATTCACCGGTGCCTCACCACCGCCGCGCCAGCCGCAGCAGGCGCTCGGCGGCCTCGGCGAGCACCTCGTCACGCTTGCAGAATGCGAAGCGGACCACGTGGTTCCACGGCGTCTTGTGGTCCGTGAAGACGCTCACCGGAACTGCGGCAACCCCGATCCGTTCCGGCAGCGCGCGGCAGAACGCCTCGCCGTCGGTGGTGCCGAACGGGGTGATGTCCGCACACACGAAGTAGGTGCCCCCGCTCGCGTGCACCCCGAACCCCGCCTCGCGCAGCGCCCCGCTGAGCACATCTCGCTTGCGCTGCAGGTCTTCTCGCAGCCCCGTCACCCAGCTCTGCTCGTGGGTCAGCGCATGCGCGACCGCGGGCTGGAACGGGCCGCCCGCGACGAAGGTCAGGAACTGCTTGGCCGAGCGGACCGCATCCACGAGTTCGGCTGGTCCGCACACCCAGCCCGTCTTCCATCCGGTCACGCTGAAGGTCTTGCCCGCGCTGGACACGGTGACCGTCCGGCCCGCCATTCCTGGCAGCGCCGCCAGCGGGGTGTGGGTGCGCCCTTCGAAGACCAGGTGCTCGTACACCTCGTCGCTGAGCACCAGCAGGTCGCGCGAGGTGGCGAGCTCGGCGACGGCCCGCAGTTCCGCGTCGGTGAACACTGTGCCGGTCGGGTTGTGCGGGGTGTTGAGCACCAGCATCCGGGTGTTCGGGCCGACCGCGGCGCGCAGCGCGTCGAGATCGAGGGCGAAGCCGTCGCCGTCCGGGACCAGCGACACGGACCGGCGCACGCCACCGGCGAGCGCGACCGCCGCGGCATACGAGTCGTAGTACGGCTCGATGAGCACCACCTCCTGGCCCGGTTCGACCAGGCCGAGCAGGGTCGCGCTGATCGCCTCGGTGGCGCCCACCGTCACCAGCACCTCGGTGTCCGGGTCGTACTCCAGCCCGTACCGGGCCGCGCGGTCGGCGGCGATGGCCTCGCGCAGTACCGGCATCCCCGGCCCAGGCGGGTACTGGTTGAGGCCGTCGGCGATCGCGGACCTGGCGACCTCGAGCATCGCGGTCGGGCCGTCCGTGTCGGGAAAGCCCTGGCCCAGGTTGATCGCGCCCGTCCGCACGGCGAGCGCCGTCATCTCCGCGAAGATGGTCGAGCTGAACGGTTGCAGGCGCGAGACCGTCTGCGAATGGCGTGCTGCGGGCATCGTCACAGCTTATTCGCCGTCCGGGCGGGTTCCGACCGCGTGGTCGACGAACGGCAGGCGCCGCGACTCGGGAAACCGCAGCACGGCGTGGCCGGACCGTTCTACCGTCGATGCATGAGCGCCGCGATCGAGATCTCGAACCTGGTCAAGACCTTCGGCCGGACGCGGGCCCTCGACGGCCTCGAGCTCCAGGTGCGCACCGGGGAGGTGCACGGCTTCCTCGGCCCCAACGGGTCGGGGAAGTCCACCACCATCCGGGTGCTGCTCGGTCTGCTGCGCGCCGACAGCGGTGATGTGCGACTGCTCGGCGGCGATCCCTGGCGCGAGGCGGCCGGACTCCACAAGCGTCTCGCCTACGTCCCCGGGGACGTGAACCTGTGGCCGAACCTCTCCGGCGGCGAGGTGATCGACCTGCTCGGACGGTTGCGGGGCGGCCTCGACGAGCGGCGCAGGGCCGAGCTGCTCGAGCGGTTCGACCTGGACCCGACCAAGAAGGGCCGGACCTACTCCAAGGGCAACCGGCAGAAGGTGGCGCTCGTCGCGGCCCTGTCCTCCGACGTGGAACTGCTGATCCTCGACGAGCCCACCTCCGGGTTGGACCCGCTGATGGAGGCGGTGTTCCAGGAGTGCATCGCCGAGGTGACGGAGCAGGGGCGCACTGTGCTGCTGTCGAGCCACATCCTCGCCCAGGTGGAGGCCCTGTGCGACCGGCTCACGATCATCCGGCTCGGAAAGTCGATCGAGACCGGCAGCATGGCCGACCTGCGGCACCTCACCCGTACCTCCATCGCCTGCGAGACCAGGAGCCCGGCGACCGGTCTGACCGAGCTGGCCGGGGTGCACGACCTGGTGGTGGAGGGGACCAGGGCCCGCTTCCAGGTGGACACCGGCGAATTGGACGAGGCGATCACGCATCTCACCCGCTTCGGCATCCGCACCCTCACCAGCCAGCCGCCGACCCTGGAGGAGCTGTTCCTGCGGCACTACGGCGACGAGCTCGCGGCGGCCGGGGTGGAGGAATCGTGACCACGCTGACCGGCACCGCGACCCTGACCCGGTTCGGCTTCCGGCGCGAGAGGTTCGCGCTGGTCCTGTGGGCCCTCGCGGGCGTCTTCGTGTACTACTCGCAGGCCATCGGGGTCGACATCGCGTATCCGACCCAGCCGGAGCTCGACGCGGTCGCCGCCAGCATGGAGGGCAACGCGGCCATGATCGCCATGGCAGGACCGCCGCGCGCCCTCGACACGATCGGTGGCCAGGTGGCCTTCCAGGCCAGCGCCTTCGGGATGATCGTCGCGGGCCTGATGAGCATGTTCGTGGTCGGACGGCACACCCGCGCCAACGAGGAAACCGGCCGCGACGAACTGATCCGGTCCTCCGTCGTCGGTCGCCACGGCCCCTTCGCCGCGGCGGCGATCGTCGCGACGGCGGCGAACGTGCTCTACGGCGCGGTGGTCGCGCTGAGCCTGATCGCATACGGCCTGGCGGCGGCGGGATCGCTGGCCCTCGGAGTCGGCGCCACCTGCGCGGGCCTGGTGTTCACGGCGATCGCGCTGTTGGCCGCCCAGATCACCGAGAACACCAGGACGGTATACGGCATCACCGGGGCCGCGATCGGCGTGGCATACGTGCTCCGCGCGGTCGGCGACGTCGGCAGCGGCGCGCTGTCGTGGCTCTCCCCGCTCGGCTGGGGCCAGGCGATGCGGCCGTACGACGGCGAGGTCTGGTGGCCCGCGCTGCTGTCGCTGGTCGTCGCCGTGGCCGTCGGCCTCGGCGCGCTCCGGGTGCTCGACCATCGTGACGTCGGCGCGGGCGTGTTCCCGCCGCGGCCGGGCCCGGCTCGGGCTCCGCAGGGATTGCTCGGCGAGTTCGGGCTGGCCTGGCGGCTGCAGCGGGGCACGCTGGTCGGCTGGTCGGTCGGGTTGTTCCTCGGCGGACTGGCGTTCGGGACGATCGGCAATGACGTCGGCGACCTGCTCGGCGACGTCGACATCGGCGAGTTGCTGGGCCAGGAGGGCGCGAGCATGGTCGACGCGTTCTACGCGATGGCCGCCGCGATGCTGGCCATGATCGGGTCCGCGTACGCGATCTCCTCCGCACTCCGGCCGCGTTCGGAGGAGGCGGCCGGGCATCTCGAGCCGCTGCTCTCCACCGCGCTGACCCGGATCCGCTGGATCGCGGGCCACGCCGTGATCACGCTGGCCGGTTCGGCCCTGGTGCTGGCGCTCGCCGGTCTCGGCATGGGGCTGATGTACGGGATCATCGCCGACGACATGGCGCAGGTCCCCCGGATGGTCGGCGCGACCCTCGTCTACCTGCCGGCGGTCTGGGTCCTCGGCGGGCTCACCCTGCTCCTGTTCGGCCTGCTGCCGCGGCTCGCCTCCGTGGCCTGGATCGCCTTGGCCTTCTGCTTCTTCGTCCTGATGTTCGGTACGACGCTCAAGTTCCCGGACCGGCTGATGAGCGTCTCGCCGTTCGAGAACCTGCCGCTGGTTCCCGCGGTGGACTTCCGGGTGGAACCTCTGCTGGTCACCACCGTGGTCGCGGGCGCGCTGTGCCTGCTGGGGACGGCGGCCTTCCGGAGGCGCGACATACAGACGAACTGACGGCTGTCACGTTTACCCGGGCTGTCTCGTCCAAGGGATAGGCGGCACGAACGGTCGCCGAAACGCGAAACAGGAGGGCGTCATGACTCGAATCCAGCCGGTGGCTCCGAAGGATGCCGGACTGCTGATCAAGGTGGCCTACAAGTTCGCCGGCCGCAGGTTCGGCGCGGTGCCCGAGCCCTTCACCGTGCTGGCGAACCATCGCAAGCTCTTCGTGGCCTGCGCCCGGCACGAGATGGCGGCGGAGAAGGCCTCGAAGGTGCTGCCAGCAAACGTCCGAGAGCTGGCGGTGTTCCGCGTCGCGTGGACCGTCGGATGCTCCTGGTGCGTGGACTTCGGCACCATGCTGCAGCGCCTCGACGGCCTCGACATCGAGCGGCTGCAGAAGATCGGCGACTACGAGGACTCCCCGCTCTACAGCGAGGACGAGCGCGCGGCGATCGCCTACGCCGACGCGGTGACGGCGACTCCCGGCACCGTGACCGACGAGCAGGTGGCAGACCTGGAACGCCGGTTCGGCAAGGACGGGGTCGTCGAACTGACCTATCAGATCGGGCTCGAGAACATGCGGGCCCGGATGTACTCCGCGCTCGGGATCACCGAGCAGGGGTTCAACTCGGGGGATGCGTGCCGGGTGCCGTGGGCCGATCAGGCGGTCACGGGGCAGGCCGGTCCGGGAGCCTGATGCCCGCGAACTTCTCCGGGTTCGCGATGTCATAGGCGGCGCTCACCTTGCCGTCTCGGACGGTGAAGCCCCCAACGCGCGATGGGAAGCCCGGGTGTGTCTCGTCCCCGGGCGACCCGTGCGTGAAGAAACCGAGCTGGCCGTTGACCATGGCCGGTTCGATCGCCAGGAAAGCCTGCGCCCCATAACGATTGATCAGGCCGAGGAAGAAGCGGGCGAACTTCTCGGACCCGTGGATGACATTGACGGCCGTGCGGGTGGTGCCGTTGGCGTCGCCGATCACCAGGGCGTCCGGGTGCAGCGCGTCCAACACGGCCTGGAGGTCGCCGGTCGCCATCGCGGCCATCAGCCGGCCAACCGCCTCCGCGTGCTCGTCGTCCGGGGTCGGCTTCTCGGCGCCCGCCACCGCGCGCCGTCCGCGTGACGCCAGTTGCCGGGTCGCGGCGGTCGAGGTGCCGAGAATCCCCGCGATCTCGTCGAACGGGACGCCGAACCCGTCGTGCAGCACGAACGCGGTGCGCTGATCCGGCCCGAGGGTGTCGAGTACGACCATCGCGGCCAACCGCGCGTCCTCCTCGCGCACAACGGCTTCCAGTGGGTCGATCGACCCCGAGGATTCCAGGGGCATCACGATCGGCTCCGGAAGCCACTGCCCGACATAGCTTTCGCGCCGGACGGCGGCGCTGCGAAGGTGGTCGAGACAGATCCGTCCGACCACGGTGGTCAACCAGGCGCGCAGGTCGCGGACGGAATCGGTGTCGGTCTCGCTCAGCCGGAGCCAGGCCTCCTGCACGGCGTCCTCGGCGTCGGACACGCTGCCGGTCATCCGGTAGCCGACCGACAACAGGTGACGGCGGTGGGATTCGAAGGTCTCGGCGAGTGCGACGGTGCCCATGGCATCGATTCTACGAAGTGGTTCGACTTAAAACCCCGGTGAACCGAACTGTTCCCGATGGTCGCGGCGTCCGTCATCTTTGACGCATCATCCAGCCACGCCCGACCTGAGGACTCAGACCATGGCATCACTGACGACCAAGAGACGATCAACGCCGCCGCGACCCCTGCGCGCACTCGCGGCCCTCGCCGCGCTTGTGACGATCGGTTCCCTGGTCGGGGCCTGCTCGGGGTCGTCCGAGGCCGAGCAGACCGCGGACGGCAAGTCCGTGCTGCGCTACCAGGGTTCGGCCGGACAGGTCACCTTCCCGGAGTTGGCGGCAGACCTCGGCTACTTCCAGAGCATCGAGCCGAAATGGGTGGGTGACACCACCAGCGGGCCACAGGACATCCAGTCCGTGGCGACCGGGCAGACCGACTTCGGTATGGCATTCAACGGCGCGGTCGTCAAGCTTCGCGCCGCGGGTTCCCCGATCACCTCGGTGGTGAGCTCGTACGGTGCCGACCAGGGCACCTTCACCGGCTACTTCGTGCTCGACGGGGGGTCGATCGCGGGCGCGCGGGATCTGATCGGCAAGAAGGTCGGCATGAACACCCTTGGCGCCCATCACGAATTCGTCGTACGCGAATGGCTGGCCCAACAGGGGCTCACGCCCGACGAGATCAAACAGGTCGAGTTGATCGTGGTTCCCCCGATCAACACCGAGCAGGCATTGAGGGAAGGGCAGATCGACGTCGCCGCACTCGGGGGTGTCTTCCGGGAGACCGCCGTCGGCCGCGGCGGCCTGCGTCCGCTCTTCACGGATTCGGCCATCTTCGGGGACTTCAGCTACGGCACCTACGTCCTGCGCGACGATCTCATCGCCAAGAACCCCGAGGCGGCGAAGGACTTCGTACAGGGCACCGCGCGGGCGGTCCGGTGGACCCAGACCACGCCACGGGACCAGGTCGTGGCCAAGTTCAAGGAGATCATCGGCAAGCGCGGCCGCAACGAGAACACGCAGCTCACGGACTACTGGCGTAGCCCCGGTATCCCGGTCGCGGGTGCGGTCATCGCCGACCGCGAGTTGCAGACCTGGATCGATTGGCTGGTCAGGAACGGCGAACTGAAGTCGGGTGAGTTGAAAGCGGCCGACCTGTTCACGAACGAATACAACCCGTATGCGAACGGCGCCTACGCCGCCACCAGCGGCGCGGACGGGCAAGCGTTGGGGGTAGCGAAATGACCGCCGAACCCAAACTCCGGCTCGACCGGGTCAGCAAGCACTTCGGTATCCGCGGGTCCGACGCCCGGTTCACCGCGATCGAGGACATCAGCATCGACGTCGCAGCCGGTGAGTTCCTGGTCCTCGTGGGTCCGAGTGGCTGCGGCAAGTCCACGCTGCTGGATCTTCTCGGTGGCCTGACCACACCGTCGTCCGGGCGGATCCTGCTCGACGGTCAACCGATCACCGGTCCCGGCCTCGACCGCGGCATCGTCTTTCAGCAGTACGCGCTGCTGCCGTGGCGGACCGCACTGCACAACATCGAGTTCGGTTTGGAGGCAAAGGGTCTGCCGAAGCGGCAGCGACGGGAGATCGCCGGCCACTATCTCGAACTGGTCGGGTTGCACGGGTTCGGCGACCGGTACCCACACGAACTGTCGGGCGGGATGAAGCAGCGGGTCGCGATCGCGCGGAGCCTGGCCTTCGACCCCGAGGTGCTGCTGATGGATGAGCCGTTCGCGGCGCTCGACGCCCAGACCAGGGAGTCGCTGCAGGACGAGTTGCTGCGGATCTGGCGCGCCACCGGCAAGACCATTCTGTTCATCACGCACGGCATCGACGAGGCCGTGTACCTCGGCCAGCGGGTGGCCGTGCTCACCTCGCGACCGGGTCGGGTGAAGACGGTGGTCGACATCGACATCGACCGCACCGCAGAGGATGTCCGCTCCGGCCCGCGATTCCGGGAGTTCCGGCATCACATCTGGAGCCAATTGCAGGGCGAGGTGGCGCGTGCCCAACACCAGGAGCTCGAGGCGCCCGCGGCCGTGACGAAGGAGGCGGCTCATGTCTAGTGTCGAACTGCTCGTGCCGCCGGTCGTCGCCGGTCAGGTGCCGCGTTCCGCGGCTGCGGCGCCGCCGCGCCAGGGGACTCTCGGCCGCGGCGGCCGGGCGGCTCGCGCCGCGGCCTGGCGGATACTCAAGCCATCGCTCGCGATCGGCCTGTTCCTGCTGCTGTGGGAGCTCGCCCCAAGGCTGGGCCTGGTCGACAAGGTGTTCCTGCCGCCGTTCTCCGTGGTGGCCGGCGCCTTCGGTGACCTGGCCGCCAGCGGCGAGCTGTGGAACCACGCCTCCGCGAGCCTGAGCAGGGCGCTGACCGGGTTCGCGATCGCCATCGCGATCGCCATCCCGCTCGGTGTCGCCATTGCGTGGTACCGGCCGGTGGCCGAGTTCGTGAACCCGATCCTCGAGCTGCTCCGCAACACGGCGGCGCTGGCGTTGCTCCCGGTCTTCGTCCTCGTGCTCGGCATCGGCGAGACCTCGAAGGTTGCCCTTGTGATCTACGCGAGCACCTTCCCGATCCTGCTGAACACCATTTCGGGAGTCCGAACGGTGGACCCGCTACTGGTCAAATCCGCGCTGTCGCTTGGCCTCACGCCGATCCGGCTGTTCCAGAAGGTGATCCTGCCCGCGGCTGTCCCGACCGTCTTCACCGGCATCCGGATGGCGGCCGCGTCCTCGATCCTCGTCCTGATCGCCGCGGAGATGGTCGGCGCTAAGGCCGGGCTGGGCTATCTGATCACCGCCTCGCAGTACAACTTCCAGATCCCGAAGATGTACGCCGGGATCATCGCGATCTCGCTTCTCGGCCTCGTCTTCAACGGGATCCTCGTCCTCGCCGAGCGTCGCCTGTCCCGCTGGCGTGTCGGTCCCATTTAAGGAGTTCATCGCAATGTCGCAGCGGTCCAAGCAGTTTCATCTCAACGCCTTCCTCATGGGCGTCGGCCATCACGAGGCGGCCTGGCGCCATCCGCGTACCAACGCCGACGACGTGCGGTCGGTCGGGCATTTCGCCGAGCTCGGCCGGATCGCCGAACGCGGCAAGCTCGATTCGGTGTTCTTCGCCGACGGGCTCGCGGTCGGCCCGCGCATCAAGCACAACGCGTTGGCCACCTTCGAACCGGTCACCCTGCTCACCGCGATCGCAGGCGCCACCGAGCACATCGGGTTGATCGCGACGTCCTCGACCACGTACAGCGATCCGTTCACCACCGCCCGCAAGTTCGCCTCGCTCGATCACATCAGCGGCGGCAGGGCCGGGTGGAACATCGTCACGAGCGCGGGCGAGGACGAGGCAGCGAACTTCGGCCTCGACGCCATCCCCGACCACCTCGGCAGGTATCAGCGAGCCGAGGAGTTCGTCGATGCCGCGGTCGCGCTCTGGGACAGTTGGGAGGACGATGCCGTCGTACTCGACCCGGACACGGGGGTGTTCGCCGACCCGGACAAGGTGCACGCGATCGATCACGCTGGCGCACACTTCCGGATCCGTGGCCCGCTGAACTCGCCGCGCTCGCCGCAGGGCCGCCCCCTGCTGGTGCAGGCGGGGTCCTCCGAGAGCGGGAAGGACTTCGCGGCGCGTTACGCCGAGGCCGTGTTCACCGCGCAACGCACGCTCGCCCAGGGGCAGGAGTTCTACCGGGACCTCAAGGCGCGGGTGACCGCGCACGGCAGGCACGCGGACGAGCTGAAGGTGCTGCCGGGAATCGTCCCTTTCATCGCGCCGACCGAGTCGGAGGCGAGGGAGCTGGAGCGGGAGTTCACGGAGCTGATCTCGCCGGACTACGCGCTTCGGCAGCTGTCGGCCATACTCGGCGTCGACCTGACCACGCACTCGCTCGACGCGCCGCTGCCGCCGCTGCCCTCCGTGCACGAGATCCAAGGCAACAAGAGCCGCTACGAACTGGTCAAGGAACTGGCCGAGTCCGACGCACTGACGGTGCGTGAGCTCATCGGCCTGCTCGGGGGCGGACGTGGGCATCGGACCTTCGCGGGCACGCCGGAGCAGATCGCGGACGAGCTCCAGTTGTGGTTCGAGCAGGGGGCGGCCGACGGCTTCAACATCATGCCGCCCTACCTACCGGGGGGTCTGAGCGATTTCGTCGACCAGGTCGTGCCGATCCTGCAACGCCGCGGGCTGTTCCGAGCGGAGTACACGGCGTCGACCCTGCGCGGGCACTACGGGTTGGCGCATCCGTCCAGCCAGTTCGCCGCGTCGCGGGCCAGGAACAGCGCATGAGCGAAGCCTGATGGGCCGGCCGGCTCCTCGGTAGGATCACCCCCATGCGTTTCGGGATGTTCGTACCGCAGGGCTGGCGTCTGGATCTGGTGGGCATCGACCCGGCCGAGCAGTGGGACGCGATGAAGTCTGTCACGCTGCGGGCCGAATCCGGACCGTGGGAGTCGGCCTGGGTGTACGACCATTTCCACACCGTGCCAGCGCCGACCGACCAGGCCACCCACGAGGCCTGGTCGCTGATGTCCGCGCTCGGTGCGGTGACCTCCACCATCCGGCTCGGACAGATGTGCACCGCGATGAGCTACCGCAACCCCGCCTACCTGGCCAAGATCGCCGCCACCGCGGATCTCATCTCGGGTGGCCGCATCGAGATGGGCATCGGCGCGGGCTGGTACGAACACGAATGGCGGGCCTACGGTTACGGATTCCCGTCCGCCGGTGAGCGTCTGGCCCGTCTCGACGAGGGCGTGCAGATCCTGAGGCAGGCCTGGACCGCCGGGTCCGCGACCCTGGACGGCGCGCACTATCGGGTCGACGGCGCGATCGTCCGCCCGCTGCCGCTGCAGGAGGGCGGCATCCCGCTGTGGATCGCGGGCGGCGGCGAGAAGGTGACGCTGAAGATCGCCGCGAAGTACGCCCAGTACACCAATTTCGACGGCACCCTCGAGGGCTTCACCCAGAAGTCCGCCGTGCTCAAGGAGCACTGCGCGGCGGTCGGCACCGACTTCGATGCGATCGTGCGCTCGGCGAACTACAACGTCGCGATCGGTGCCACCGAGGCGGAGGTCGAGGACCGCCTGGCCGCGACCAAGGCCAGGATGGCGAAATTCGTGGGCGAGGACCTCGCGGAGGCCTCGATGGCGGCGTTCCGCGGGATGCCGGGGGTCGGGACGCCCGAGCAGATCATCGACAACCTGGCCGCCCTGCGTGATCAGGGCCTGAGCTACGGGATCTGTTACTTCCCCGAGGCCGCGTACGACACCTCGGGGATCGAACTGTTCGAGCGCGAGGTGATCCCCGCGCTGGCAGGGTAGGGACGCGAGGCAGGAGCTGGCATGTTCGTGGAATCGCTCAACGACGAGGGTCTGTGGCTGACGCCGCCGGGACCCGGCGACGTCGAGTCCATCGTCAGGTGCTGTCAGGACGAGGCGGTGGGGGAGTGGACCACGCTGCCGGTGCCGTACACCCACGACGACGCGCAACGGTTCGTCGAGCGGGTCGTGCCCGTCGGGTGGGCGGACCGCAGCCCCACCTGGGCGATGCGGCACACGCCCGCGGGCGCCGTGGTCGGGATGATCGGTCTCGCCTGCCGCGACGACTCGGCCGCGGACATCGGCTTCTGGCTGAACCAGGCGGTCCGTGGCCGCGGCCTGATGGCCAGGGCGGTGAACCTGGTGTGCGACTTCGGTTTCCGCCCGGACGGGATGGCGCTGGAACGGATCGAGTGGCGCGCCTATGTCGGCAACAAGCAGTCCGCGTCCGTGGCGCGGCGGGTGGGCTTCCGATTCGAGGGCACGCTGCGCGCGGGCGGTCTACAGCGCGGGCGCAGGCGCGACGAGTGGGTCGCCGGCCTGCTCTACGAGGACCCGCGGGCGCCGGCCGAGGGCTGGCCGGAGCTCGGCTAGCGCAGGTCCGCCGGGTCGACGGGGATCTGCTGGTTCTCGGCGCGCGGGACCTGCTCGGCCAGCGGGATCGACTTCGCCAGCAGTTTCCACTCCGCGCCGCTGATCGAGTCCGCCGCCCGCCGGATCACCTTCTGGTCCTTGGTGCCCCAGGCGATCGGCATCGGGCTGACCATCTGCCAGGTGTCCGCGGTGGACCTGGTGCTGCGGTCGGAGAGCACCGCGATCGAGGGCACCCGCTCGCCGACGTTGGTCAGCGTATGCCCCGGCAGCGTCCGGATGTTGCGGGTGACAAGGGCGTAGTGCGGGCGATCGGCGGACGGCTTCGCGACGTCCACCAGCGCCAGCAGCGTGGCACCTCGGGGCCGGGCCACCGCCACCACGGCGGGCACCAGCGGTCCCTCCGCGTAGAGCTTCTCGACCGAACCGACCTTCTTCGGCGCCCAGAACGCCACCCAGAGCGACGTGACGGCCAGCAGCGCGACCACAGCGCCGACGATGTAGGACCACGGATGGGCCAGGGAGATCAACCAGGCCGCGAGCCCGGCCAGCAACAGGGCGGTGACGATCGCCGAGACCCGGAGCCGCTTGACGTCGCCGACCGTCTCGTTGACGGAGTTGGCGTGGGAGTGGTCGACGGGGAACTCGAAGCTGCGCACGGTCCTATTCCTACCCGATGGTCGGACCGAGCAGGTCGTCAGCATCGGTGATCCGGTACGCGTAGCCCTGCTCGGCGAGGAAGCGCTGGCGGTGCGCGGCGTACTCGGCGTCCAGCGTGTCGCGGGCGACGACCGAGTAGAAGTGCGCCTGGCCCCCGTCATGCTTGGGGCGCAGCAGGCGGCCGAGCCGCTGCGCCTCCTCCTGCCGGGAACCGAAGGTTCCCGAGACCTGCACCGCGACGGACGCCTCGGGCAGGTCGATGGAGAAGTTCGCGACCTTGCTCACCACCAGCGTCTGGATCTCGCCGCGCCGGAACGCGTCGAACAGCGCCTCGCGTTCCTTGTTCTTCGTCGAGCCCTGGATGACCGGCGCGTCCAACGCCTCACCGAGCTCCTCGAGCTGGTCGAGATAGGCGCCGATGACCAGGGTCGGCGAATCCGGGTGCCGGTCGAGGATCGACTTCACCACCGCGATCTTGGTGTGCGCCGTCGAGCACAGCTTGTAGCGCTCCTCCGGCTCCGCGGTGGCGTAGGCCATCCGCTCGGCGTCGGTCAGCGTGACCCGGACCTCGATGCAGTCCGCGGGCGCGATCCAGCCCTGCGCCTCGATGTCCTTCCACGGCGCGTCGTACCGCTTGGGGCCGATCAGCGAGAACACGTCGCCCTCGCGCCCGTCCTCGCGGACCAGGGTCGCCGTCAGGCCGAGGCGGCGCCTCGACTGCAGATCCGCCGTCATCCGGAATACCGGAGCGGGCAGCAGGTGCACCTCGTCGTAGATCACCAGGCCCCAGTCGCGGGAGTCGAACAGCTCCAGGTGCTTGTACTCGCCCTTGGTGCGACGGGTGATCACCTGGTAGGTCGCGATGGTGACCGGCCGGATCTCCTTGCGCTCGCCCGAGTACTCGCCGATCTCCTCCTCGGTCAGCGAGGTCCTGGCGATCAGCTCTCGCTTCCACTGTCTGCCCGCGACGGTGTTGGTGACCAGGATCAGCGTGGTGGCCTTCGCCTTCGCCATCGCAGCCGCGCCGACCATCGTCTTGCCCGCGCCGCACGGCAGCACCACGACGCCCGAGCCGCCTGCCCAGAAGGAGTCGGCCGCCATCTCCTGGTAGTCCCGCAGCTCCCAGTGCCCCTCGTCGAAGGCGAGGTCGATCGGGTGCGCCTCGCCGTCCACGTACCCGGCGAGATCCTCGGCCGGCCAGCCGATCTTGAGCAGCATCTGCTTGAGGTGTCCGCGCTCGCTCGGGTGCACGACGACGGTGTCCTCGTCGACCATGGCGCCGAGCATCGGCGAGATCTTCTTGTGCCGCATCACCTCGGTGAGCACCGCTCGGTCCAGGCTGACCAGGGTCAGGCCGTGCGCGGGGTTCTTCACCAGCTGCAACCGGCCGTATCGTGCCATCGTGTCGACGATGTCGACCAGCAGCGGCTGCGGGACCGCGTACCGGGAGAACGTGACCAGCGCGTCCACCACCTGTTCGGCGTCGTGGCCCGCCGCGCGCGCGTTCCACAACGCCAGCGGGGTCACCCGGTAGGTGTGCACGTGCTCGGGCGCGCGCTCGAGTTCTGCGAACGGGGCGATAGCCTGCCTGGCCTGGCCGGCGAGCTCGTGGTCGACCTCCAGGAGCAGGGTCTTGTCGGACTGGACGATCAAGGGGCCGTCGGTCACGTGCGCCTCCTACGTAGACAACCACTCCATTGTCCACACTTTGCTGTGGGGTGGTCGTCACAGGCACGGGCGGTCCCGGCTGATCCGTGTCCGTGGCCGAAAAAAGTGAAGGATTCTCCCGTTGATCCGGAGAATCCTTCACTTTCAGTGCGTCACCGTTGTGTGGCTACACTTTTTCTCGTCTCCATTACGTGCACGAGCGCCTCGGAAATTCCGGAACGGTATCCGGCGTCTCGCTCGGTGCGGACCTCCGTGGTGTCGAGTTCATTTTCCAGCCTGGCCTGAATTCGGTCCAGGGCGAGAAGTGTTCTTTTCACGGATGGTCCTTCTTGTTTTTTGCGGTTGGGCGGCATTCTGGAAGTTCGCACTGCCGTGCTCGTTCGTCCAGCACGATAAGTCTGGCGGACCGCAGTGCGGCGTGATACCCACTGGACCGCGCATCCGAGAACATCGCCTCCCCGGTCAGTTCGTCGATCCGGCTGTGCAGGGTGTCGAGGAGCAGGGGGATGGGCGGTGCGGTCGCCTCGGTGTGCATCAGTGGCGTTTCCGTTTCCTGATGAGCTCCCCGGAATCGGCGGCGCGATCCCTTTTTTCGGCACGTCGTTCCTTGAGGGACTGTGCCGGTTTCTTCAGGCTCTTGCCGGGTTTCTTGTCTGCCATTGTCGCTCCTGAATTCGAAGTGGCAATCACTTGGGCCGACCATACGTCATTTCCTGGAAAAGGCCAGTCGTGCAGGTGGGCGTGCTTTTTCTGCCCGCGCGGCAGGGAATCAGTCGAGGAGATTCACCGAGGTGATCCGGTGCAGGGTGAACCGGCGGACCGCCCCGGTCTCCGGGTCCAGCGCATCGAGTTGACCACCGCCGACACTGACCGGATCGACGACACGCTCCGTCGCCACTCCTTGCGCGTCCACGTAGCCGATCGCCACGCTGCGCCGGACCTTCGCCGCCAGCTGCAGCAGTGCCATGGTCGCGGCGCCTCCTGCCCGGCTGCCGTCCGAACGCACACCCTGACCGCGCGGGGCGGTTGCCGCCCGCTGGCCGGCACGCAGCTGGCTGACGAGTGACCCGAGCTGGTCGTCGGTGGGGACGGCGGGCATCCGCAACGCGGGACGCGTCCGTCGTCGCGGCACTCGGGCGCCGCGCGGTCGCAGGTCCACGATCGCGCCGGAGGAGTCCTCTCCCGCCGGTGCGAATCCGGCCGAGCGGAGCAGGTCGAGAACCTCGCTCAGCGGGGCCTGCGAGATCGCGACGGTCGGGGCAAGGGCACGCAGCGCGAGCTGCTCGGCCACCGCGGAGGCCAGTACCTCGGCGAGCAACGCCGGGTCCTCGCAGCGGACGAACGAGGACGCCACCCCCGCCCGCAGCTGGCCGTGCCTGCGCGCGACGTCGTCGATGAGGTACGTCAGGGCCTGCGGCACCGGCGTCTTCGAGCGCTTCTCGAACAGCGCGTGCAGCTCCGAGGCGCTCTTGCCGGCGTCGAGCGCCCGTCGCACGCTGTCCTCGCGGATCCGGTACATGGTGGCCGCGCCGGCCGATTCGATGTCCGCGACCAGGGTGATCTGCTCCTGCAGCTCCGGGATGAGCGGGCCGGGGGCCATCACCGTCAGGTCCGCCTGCACCAGGACGTAGTCGATGGGGGCCGGCAGGCTCGCCGTCATCTCTGCGACCACCGCCTCCGCGGTGGCCCCGTGCAGCAGCCCACGTCCCGGCGATGCGAGCGCGCCGCGGCCGATCAGGCCGACCGCGGCCGCCTCGGCGACGGTGTGCTCGACGGCGCCCGCACCGAACCGGCCGGACCAGCGCGGGCGCCGCCACGCGACCAGCGCGGCGAGCTCGGACGTGGTCGCGCCCTGCCCAGGGGCGAGCTCACCGAGCAGCTCGAGCACGAACTTGCGGTCGCGGGGTGCGCCGGAGGCGCGCACCTCCTCGGACAGCGCGGCGATCGCCTTGTCGTTGGGATCGCGCAGCCCGATCACCCATGGCCTGCGTGGCATCTCCAGCCAGCCGTGGGCGAGGGTGTACCACCGCTGTGCGGTGCCGGTGTTGAGCCAGGCATCCGCGGCGACCGTCGGTGCCCAGTAGTCGTCGCCGGTGTCGGTGGCGGGAACCGGGTCGGGGGCGCCGCTCGCGATCAGGCCTGCCGCGGCCAGCAGCTCAACGATCAGGCTCACCCGGTTCTCGTCGACGCCTGCCGCCTTCGCCAGTCGCCTGGTCTCGCGGACCCCGAGACCGCCCGCCTTCAGGGTCGGCGCAGGCTGATCGCCGAGGGCCGCGATCAGGTCCTCGCAGTGCCGGATCAGTTCGAGCGCCTCACCCGCCGCGACCGCGTTCACGTCCGCGATCTTCTGCTTGTTGGTGCGGATCGGCGGCGGGGTGAGGGCCATCGGGTCGGTGATCGTCTCGCCGCGCAGCGCCTGGCCGACCTGGTGGGGCAGCTCGACGGTCTGCTCGTCCACCCAGGACAGCAGGCCAAGCGACAGCAGACGCTGCACGGGCCGGTCCGGCGGGGTGCCGGGCGCCGCGTCGCGGGTGCGGCCGATCGGCGAGCTGGTGGCCAGGGTTTCGAGCAGCCTGCGCTCGGCATCGGTCACGGTCGCAAGGCCCGCGATGACCTGCGCTGCGGTCATCGGCTCCTGCGGCCGGTCGACCCGCCAGGTGACGGCGTCGTTCGCGGTCGCGACGACCCGCAGCACCTGCGCGCCCCAGACCAGTGCCCGGGCGCGCAGCGACTTCAGGGCCCGGTCGACGGCCTTGACCGGCGCCCGTCCGGCGAGCGCCTCCGCGAGGACCTCGCGCCTGACCCCGACCTCCGCGCCGCGTTCGAGCGAGAGCACCCCGATCACGGTGAGCTCGAGGACGTTCAGGTCGTCGGCCACCCGGAGCACCGATGCGCGTTGTTCGGCACGCGCGGCAAGGACCGCCAGGTTCGCGGGTGGCGGCACCGCGAGATCCGGGCGCAGCCTGAGCAGCTCGGCCAGCTCCGCATCGGTCCTCGCGGTCAGCCAGGCGAGCAGGCTGTCGGGCACGGCGGCGCCGTGAGGTGATTCGGCGGCGGGGGCAGCACCTTCGGTATCGGTCATCAACTATCAGATTAGAGACCTGGGGTGTACCACGGCGCGAGCTCCTGCCAAAATGGGACTGTGGCTAACAATTCGAGCAAGCGATACGTAGATCCAGGCTGGCCGGCACCGGAACTCCAGGATGGCGATCATGCCGTCACGGAGCTCTCGTCGAGCCGCTCCGGTGGGCTGTCCCCGTTCGGGGAGGACACCGAGTTCCCCCTCCCCGTTTCCGAACTGCCCTACACCCACCCGCACACGGTCATCAATCGCTGACCTCGGATATCGAACGTGAAAGGCCCCGCACCTCGTAGGTGCGGGGCCTTTCACGTGAAGGGGGAGTCTCAGCGGGGCAGGAGACCCGAGTTGGCCTTCAGGAAGTCGATGACCTGGGGGTTCAGCTTGGCCTGCTCGTAGAGGGCCTCGATCTGCGGGTCGATCGCGATGCCCTTGGCCTGGACCGCATCGAGTGCGCTGTCGAGGCTGTCGAGCACGTCGGCTGCGCCATCGGTGGTCGGGAGGCTGGTCACGGCGGGCAGCTCGGGTGCGGGAGCCACCTCGGCGGCGGGGGCGGAGCGCGGGGTCGAGCCGCTGGTCAGTCCGAGGCTCGAGGAGCAGGACGGCCATGCGCCCCAACCCTGCGAGGCGAGGACCTTCTCGGCGACCGCGATCTGCTGCTCACGGGTGGCCTGGTTGGCGGTCGCGGCGTACTGGCCACCACCGTGCGCGTTCCAGGTGCTGGGGGAGAACTGCAGTCCACCCTGGTAGCCGTTGCCGGTGTTGATTCCCCAGTTGCCGCCGGCTTCACACTGCGCGAGGCGGTCCCAGTCGGAATCGGGGGCTGCGTTGGCCGGGGCCGCGAAGGCCGCGCCGGCTGCGCCCAACACTGCGCCGGTCACGACGACCTTGGCTGCGTTGCGGCGGGTGTTCGTGGGCTTGCGATGGCGTCCAGTGCTCATGCGGGTTTTCCTCTCCTCACGCGCCTGCGAGGTCAGCTGTCGGGTTCGGGCTGAGAGGTCGCCCGGCCTCGCCGCTCCTGGATGGTGCGGGTCTGGCTTCACCCCAAGAGGAATGCACTTGCGCGCTTTCCTCGGTGTCCACCGGGGACGTGGGTCCCCCGTCCTCGTCCCTGGGTAACTCGTAGGAATCCGGTTCCGCGGGACGAGGTTTGGCGCGGCGGATCGGATCTGGCCGAACTTCTCCGGCCGCAGATGACCGTACGTGGCCGAGGCCGTGTAGTCATCTGTTACCTAAATTTCGATTCTTTCGGCGTTTCGCCCGAAAATCCGAACATATTCGCAGCTCAGATTGGGTCGCCTCGGTCCGAGACCGTCCTGTTACGTTACCGTGATGTGAGGTAGATCACAGTTTCGATCGGGGCTGACCTCGGGCTCCGCGCGGCGTCGCCGCGGGCCCGGGCGCAGCGCGACCAACGTGGCGACGGCGATGACGATGAACATCAGGGGGTACACCGCCGCGAAGAACGGAGCTAGGGCGTCGGAGGTGGGGACCATGAACAGGCCGATCGCCTGCACGCCGTCCGGGAACTCATGGGTCCAGCAGAGCAGCGGCAGCGCGAGTGCCGCGGGCAGGAGCCAGGCGGTCGCGCGTCCGGCGCCGAGCGCGCGGTGCATCGCCAGGACGAGCAGCGGTACGAACCACACCCAGTGATGGCCCCAGGAGAACGGTGAGACCGCCGCGGAGGTCAACCCGCAGAGGGTGGTGGCCAGCAGTGCCTGTCCGCGCTTGTGGGCCAGCCAGGAGGCGCCGAGCCCGAGCGCGGTCAGCGCGGCCGCGCAGAGCGCCCACAGCAGCAGTGGCGGGTCCGCGACGTCCAGCCAGCGGGCCAGCACCCCGGCGGCGGACTGGTTGGCGGGCCACGCGGTCTCGCCGATTCGCGTCGAGTGCAGGATCACCGCGGTCCAGTAGGACCACGAGTCCGAGAAGATCACCACGAACCCGACCACGACGGTCGCGAGGAAACCGGCGATCGCGGTCGCCGCCGCGCGCCATTGCCGGGTGACGAGCAGTTCGACGATGAACAAGCCGGGAGTCAGCTTGATACCGGTCGCGATCCCGACGCCGATGCCGCGCAGCCTGCTGCCCTCGGGGCGTCCGAGATCCCACACGATCAGCAGCATCAGCAGGAGGTTGATCTGGCCCAGCCAGATCGTGGTGCGGACCGGCTCGAGCCAGGTGAAGACGACCGTCATCAGCCCGGTCGCCACGTAGAGCCGCCGGTCCTGCCGGTACCCGAGCTGTCGCCAGCACAGCAGGACGACGAGGTAGAGGATCCCGAAGTTCGCGAGATATCCGAGGATGGTGGTGAGCTCGGCTGACACGGCGTTGAGCGGGGCGAACAGGATTGCGGAGAACGGCGGATAGGTGAACCACATGCCGCCGTGCAGCGCGTGGTCGTAGAGCCCGACGGGGCGCAGTACGGTGGCGCCGCCGCTGCGGTAGACGAGCAGGTCAAGGCCGTTCTGGAACAGGCCCCACAGCGGGTATCCCATCGGAACGACCCGGTCGTGCGCCACGATCACGGCGAGGGCGAGGGCGGCGAGTGAGCCGAGGAACAGTGGGTGGGAGGGGAGCGCGCGCCCCGCGGCCGGGGTGGCGCGGGGCTGCGGCGTCATGCCGGGAAGCTCGTTGACGTCGTGGGCGTCGAACCGACGTCCACGATCTCCTTGCCGAGCGGCATCAGCGAGATCGGGATCATCTTCAGGTTCGCGATGGCGAGCGGGATCCCGATGATCGTGATCGCCATCGCGACGGCGCTCACCACGTGGCCGATGGCGAGCCAGATACCGGCCACGATCAGCCAGATCACGTTGCCGATCAGCGAGCCGATTCCCGACGTCGGCTTGTCGACGACCGTCTTGCCGAAGGGCCACAGCGCGTAGACACCGATCCGGAACGACGCGATCCCGAACGGGATGGTGATGATGAGGATGCAGCAGATGATGCCTGCGACGAAGTAGCCGAGCGCGAGCCAGAGTCCACCGAAGACCAGCCAGATGATGTTGAGCAGGATTCTCATTGGTTTCCCTCTCTTCGAACGCGGCGCCCGGACCGCAGCGCGAAAATGATGCCGAGTACGAACCCGACCGGGCAGGCGAGGGCGATCAGATACAGCGCCAGTCCGGGCTCGTGGCCGGTCGCGGCCACCACGAAGATCGCGACGATGGCGAGCACGCCGACAAAGAAGAACAGGAGCGCGGCACGGAAGAGACCGTTGCCGCGGGGAGAGGATTGGCTGACCACCTTCCAACCGTATCCCCCGCAAACCCCGGTGCCCGGGAGGGGCACGCGGGGGTAGACTCGCTCCATCGCGTCCCGCAAAACGGTGGGGCGCGTTCATTTATGTAGATGAGCAGGTGAACGCAGTGCCTACCGGCAAGGTCAAGTGGTACGACGTTGAAAAGGGCTTCGGCTTCCTCTCCCAGGAAGAGGGGGAGGACGTCTACGTCCGTTCGTCTGCGCTGCCCGACGGTGTCGAGGGACTGAAGGCGGGCCAGCGCGTCGAGTTCGGGATGGCCGCGGGACGTCGTGGTCCGCAGGCGCTGAGCCTGAAGGTGCTCGATCCGGCGCCCTCGATCCGGCAGGGCGGTGGCGCCCGCAAGGACGACGCGGTGCGCAAGCACACGCCCGACGAGCTGCACGGCATGGTCGAGGACATGATCACCCTGCTCGAGGCCAAGGTGCAGCCCGACCTGCGCAAGGGCAAGTACCCGGACCGCAAGACCGCGCAGCGCATCTCCGAGGTCGTGCGCGCCGTCGCCCGCGAGCTCGACAGCTAGCCGCACCCGACAGCAACGCCGAGGGGCACCGTCGCGAGACGGTGCCCCTCGGCGTTGGCGTACCAGATCAGGCGGTCTTGATCGCCCACGTCGCGTGCACCAACGGCAGGCCCTGCTCGTTGACGACGGCCGACGGCTGCTGGATCTCGATGCCGTTGAGCTGCATGCCCTCCGGGGTCTCGACGGTGATCGCGAGGGACTCGCCCGGCGTGTGGTACCGCTCGTCGACGCCAACCCTGCCGTCGTCCAGCTGGTAGACCATCACCACTCGCCACAGCCCGTCGGCGATGTCGCCGGGCAGGGAGATCTGCAGCGGCTTGCCACGGGGGACCTGGAGCTCGGCCACGGGGTTCTCCACGCAGTCCTCCAGGTAGAGGTTGCAGTACTGGGTCGGCTCCACCACGAGGGACTTGCCGCCCGCGAACGCGGTGACCGTCGGCGGCTCCTCGTCGGCGCCCCGCACCAGCGCGGTGACTACGGCCGCGAACCCGGCGAGCGCGATCAGCAGCCCCAGGGTGCCTATGAGGACGATCTTCTTTGTCTTGGTCACGACGTTCGGTTCCCTGCGTTCGCGGAGATCGGTCGAGTGATCTCCTGGTTGGCCACATTCGGGCGTTTGCCACCGAGCCCGGGGAGCAGCGTCGAACCCCGGTAGGTGAGGAAGGTCTGGACCAGGCCGAGCACGAGCAGCACCGACACCACGGAGAAACCGATCCAGTACTCGGTGGGTAGCAGCACGCCGAGCGCCCCGCCGATGACCCAGCTCAGCTGCAGCACCGTCTCCGAGCGGCCGAAGCCGGACGCGATGGACTCCTCGGGCAGGTCGTGTTGCAGCGAGGCGTCCAGCGACACCTTGGCCAGCGCGCTCGCGCCCGACGCGACCAGGGTGGCGAGCGCCGCGGTGAGCAGGCTGTCGGTCAGGGCGGCGATGATCGCGATCGCGGTGACGGCGGCCGTGCAGCGCAGCACGATCACCGAGGGCCTGCCGAGCTTGAGCCGCGCGCCGGTGGCGTTGCCCGCGAAGTTGCCGATCGCGGCCGCGGCGCCGACCAGCGCCAGCATGGCCGCCTGCGCCATCGGCTCGTGCTCGGTGCGGGACTTCGCGACGAACGCGATGTAGAGCGTGAGGAACCCGGTGAGCACCCGGATGGTGCTGTTACCCCAGAGACCCGTGATGACCGCGCGGCCGAGCGGCTGGCGCCGCTTGCCTGCCTTCGCCGCCTCGCCTGCGTCCTTACCGATCGGCTCGGTGCGCGAGTCGTCGCCGTGATAGGTCAGGGTCGCGGGCACTTCCCCCTCCGTGACCTCCACCCACGCCGGGATCCGCATGCTCAGGTACGCGCCGAGCGCGGCGACGGCGGCGG
The DNA here is from genome assembly GCF_000686785.1 of Rhodococcus sp. UNC363MFTsu5.1. NCBI lineage: Bacteria > Bacillati > Actinomycetota > Actinomycetes > Mycobacteriales > Nocardiaceae > Rhodococcus > Rhodococcus sp. UNC363MFTsu5.1. The sequence goes on along the minus strand of NZ_JMLO01000006.1, from coordinate 205,472 downwards.
CGAACCACAACGGCCCCGAGGACGATCCCACGATGAGCGCGAGCACGCCCGCCACCGCACCCGCGCCGATGGTGCCGCCGATCAGGCCGAAGACCGTCAGTCGCGAGTTCACCCGGACCAGATCGATCTCCGGCGGCAGCACGCGCGGGGTGACGGCGCTCTTGAGCACCGAGAAGGATTTGCTCAGCACCATCATCGCGAGCGCGGCCGGGTACAGGCCCCAGCTGTCGAAGTTGAAGACCAGCACGACCGCAAGCACCGCGCGCAGCGCGAACGAGGACGCAAGGGCGAGCCGGCGTCCGTGCTGCAACCGGTCGAGCATCGGGCCGATCAGCGGGGCGATGACCGCGAACGGGGCGATGGTGATCAACAGATACAGCGCGACCTTGGTCTTGTCCTCGCCGGTGGCGGCCGAGAAGAACAGCGTGTTCGCCAGCGCGACCGCGATGGTGGCATCGGTGGCGAAGTTGGCCATCACCGCATACGTCAGCGCGGTCAGTCCCGACTTCTCCGCGCCGTCGGCCTTGGCCGCCCGGTGGAAGGTGGCGATGCCCCGGTTGGTCAGCTCGCGGCTGCGCATCGCCGCCACTCGGGTGACGGTGAGCTTGCGGGGGATCGGCGGCGGCTTCGGCGAGGAAGCCTGCCGGGCTTCACCCGAGGAACCCTGCCGGGTGTCACCGACGGGATGCAGCGGGGGCAGCGGCGCGCGGCGGGCCGAGGTCCGGCGTGTAGGCGGATAGTTCTCGAATCCCGGATGGCTCCGGCCCGGTCCGAGGTCGTCGGATGCCCGACTCCCGTCGGGATCGTTGGGCACGCGTGGTCCGGTCACGGGTCAATTCTGTCCTAGATGGGCGACAAAGGACCACACGCCTCGCCCGTCGCGGGTGTCAGGGGACGAAGCGGACCTCGAACATGCGTGGGTAGTACTTGCCCGTGATCAGGAACCGGTCGGTGCCCGGCACTTCCGCGATCCCGTTGAGCACGTCCACAGAGCGGCTCTCCTCGTCGGTCAGCAGGCCCGACGCGTCGATCACCGCGGTGATCCGGCCGGAGTCCGGATCGATCCGCACGATCTGCTGGGTCTGCCACACATTCGCGTAAACCGCTGTGTCACCGACGCATTCGAGTTCGTTCAGCTGATCCTGGGGTTGCCCGTCGAGGGTGACGGCCACGGTGCCGCGCGGTTCGAAGGTGACCGGGTCGCGGAAGGTGAGGGTGTCCGAGCCGTCGCTCATCACGAGGCGGTCCGACTGCGCGCACAGTCCCCAGCCCTCGCCCTCGTACGTCATGCGGGAGCGCTCGGCGAGGGTGTGGCGGTCCCTGGCGATCGCCACGCCGTCGCGCCAGGTGATCTGCCAGACGGTGTCGCCGGAGACGGTGATGCCCTCGCCGAACATCTGCTCTGGCACCGGCACCCGGAGGCGCTCCACGCCGGTCTCCTGCGAGCCTGCCCGCAGCTCCGACCGTCCGGCCAGGCCGGTGCCCTCGAGCAGTTCGCCGTCGGCGATCTCGAGGCCCTGGGTGAAGGCCGTACGGTCGTGTGGGCGCTCGCCCACGACCTCGACGCGAAGTCGCTCGACGCTGTCCGCGTCCGGTTCCGCGCCGGAATTCGTGGCTGCGTTCGCGCAGCCGGCAAGCATCAAGGCGGCCACAGCGGCCGCGATCTGGGGTAGCCGTCGCCCGGTCATCAGACCAGCATTGCAGCCCGTTGCGCCGATGATTTGTCGCGATACGGCAAAATGGGGGTGTGAGTGCCCAATCTGCCCCCGAGCTTGCCCCCGTGCGCCCCGTCCTGGCCGATGCCGTGGACCTGGCCCGTCAGGCGTTGATCGACCTCGGCGAGGGGGATGTCGGTGCACACCTTGGCGTCACCTCCGAGGGCGAGTGCGCCGCGACCCATCGGTTCGCCGCGCAGTTGCCCGGTTACCGCGGCTGGCAGTGGGCAGTGGTGCTCGCGGCCGACCCGGAGTCCGACCGCGCGACCGTCAGCGAGCTGGCCCTGCTGCCCGGTCCGGACGCGCTGACCGCGCCCGACTGGCTTCCGTGGGATGAGCGGATCCGCCCCGGCGATCTCTCCCCTGGCGACCTGCTGGCCCCGCTGCCAGGGGATCCCCGGCTGGTGCCCGGATACGTGGCGACCGGCGACCCGGTGGTCGACGAGGTTGCGCTCGAGGTCGGGCTGGGCCGCAAGCAGGTCATGAGTCTCGAGGGCAGGCTGGACGCCGCGGAGCGTTGGCGCGAGGGCGACTACGGTCCTGACTCCGAGATGGCCAAGGCCGCGCCGTCCACCTGCGAGCTGTGCGGGTTCTACCTGCCGCTGGCCGGATCGCTGCGGGTGGCGTTCGGGGTGTGCGGCAACGAGATGGCCGCCGACGGCCACGTCGTGTACGCGCAGTACGGCTGCGGCGCGCACTCGGACACCACGCTGCCCACCGGCGCGGGTAGCCCGCAGTTCGACGCCTTCGACGACGGCGCGGTGGAAGTGGTCGCGTTGCCGGAACCGAAGGCGGAGGCCCCCGCAGTCGAGGCGCCCGCGGACGAGGCTCCGGCAGTCGAGGCTCCCGCGGACGAGGCCTCGGCAGGCGAGGCTCCGGCAGTCGAGGCAGCCGCGGACGAGGTTCCCGCCGACGAGGCACCGACCTCCGACGCCGCCGGGGAACCGGCATCGACGGACTGACGGTCGCCGACCCCTTCGGCGCCGATGCGCTGAGGGAATCGACGCTGCTCGCTTGGCGTTCCTCGCCGACCAGGCTCCGCGAGGACGCCGCGACCGAGGCCGACCTCGCGGCTGCTGGATACCGTGACCGATTGCTGACCGAGCTGGCCCAGAACGCCGCGGACGCCGCCGCCCGAGCCGGGGTCCCCGGCGCGATGCGGATCCGGCTCGACGGCACCCGACTGCACGTCGCGAACACCGGCGCCCCCCTCGATCAGGCGGGGGTCCAGGCACTGTCGGCGCTACGGGTCTCGGGTAAGGGCACCGACGGCGGTCCGGTGGTCGGCCGGTTCGGCGTCGGATTCACCGCCGTGCTGTCGGTGAGCGACGAGATCGAGTTGAGGTCGACCACCGGTTCGATCGCCTTCTCCGCGGAGCGGACCCGCGACGAACTCCACGCCGCCGGGTTGGACGAACCCGAGCGAGGCGTGCCCGTCCTGCGGCTGGTGTGGGCCACCGACACGGCGCCAGCGCCCGGTTTCGACTCGGAGGTGGTGCTGGCGCTGCGGCCGGGCGTCGACGGGGACGAGCTGCTGCGGCAACTGGCAGACGACGCCCCGGTCCTGCTGCTGGAGCTGCCCGCGCTGACGTCGATCGAGCTCGCCGACCGGACCTTCACCCGATCCGAGCGGCCGCTCGCCGACGGGCTGACCGAGCTCCGTGTCGGGGTCACTCCGCAGGCTCCGCTCGCGCGGGACGGCGAGCACACCTGGTGGCAGTACTCGACAGGGCCGTCCGCTCGCTGGGCGGTGCCGGTCGGCGACGGACGGGTCCGTCCGGTCTCTGCCGACGTGCTGCGCGCGCCGACCCGGTCGGACGAGGAGCTGTCGCTGCCCGCGATCCTGATCGCCGACGCGGCGCTGCAGCCCGACCGCAGGCGGCTGATGCCCGGCGCCGCCCTCGAGCACCTGGCCGACGGATACGCCGGTTTCGTTGCGGCGCTTCCGGAGTCGCAGCGACTGCGACTGGTGCCGCTGCCCGGGTTCGCGCGTGGCGAGGTGGATGCGGTGCTGCGCGAGGCGGTACTGAGAGAGCTGGCCGGCAACGCCTGGCTCCCGGGCGCCGACGGGCGGGACCTGGTGCCGGGATCCGCGGTGGTGCTGCCAGGGCTGACGGCGGAACTCGCCGAACTGCTGCTGGAGGTGATCCCCGGGCTGCTCGGTCCCGGGCTGTCCACCGAGCGCGAGGCCCAGGCGCTGTCCGCGGTCGGGGTGCACCGCATCGGGCTGGCACACCTGGCCGAGCTGCTCGCCGGAATCCATCGCGAACCGCTCTGGTGGGGGCGGCTTTACGCGGCGCTGGAGCCGCTGGTCGTGGATTCGGTTGCCGCGGAAGAGCTGGCCGCGATCCCGGTGCCGCTGACGGACGGTCGCACGGTGACGGGCCCGAGAACCGTCGTGCTCGGCCACGACCTCGGGGGCGTCGGAGCCGGTGTCGACGCACACGGGGTCCATTGGATCCGGCTGGTGCATCCTGATGCCGCACACCGACTGCTCGGCCGGCTCGGTGCGGGCAGCGCGTCCGCGCTCGACGTCCTCGCCGACCCCGCACTGCGGTCTGCGATCGAGGACGTGGATCTCGACGATCCCACCGCCGCAAGCGAACTCGCGGATCCGGTGCTGTCGTTGGCTGCCGTCGCCGCCGCGGCGGGGGACCTGCCCGGCTGGCTCGGTCAGTTACCCCTGCCGGATGCGGACGGAACGCTGCGCGCCGCGGACGAGTTACTGCTGCCGGGCGCGCCGCTCGCCCGTGTGCTCGCGGCGGACTCTCCGTTCGGGACCGTGTCATCGGCGTTGGTCGAGCGGTTCGGCGAGGCCGCGCTGCGCGGTGTCGGTGTCGGCTGGGGGTTCACGGTGCTTCGGGCGGATCTGCCGACCGGGCCCGAGCAGGACCTCGATGACGAGGACGCCTGGTGGTCGACCCTCGAGGAGGACCCGGAGGTGCTGCTCGCCGTCCGTGACCTCGACCTGGTGGATTCCGGCGCCTGGCCGGACGCACTCGGCCTGCTGGCCGGGGAGCCCGCGACCGCGGCGCTGCTCTCGGACCGGCTCGGGTACACCGCCTGGTGGTTGCGCAGGCATGCGTGCCTTGGCGGGGTCCGGCTGGGGGCGCTGCGCCTGGCCGACGATCGCACCTTCGAGGGGTTGCTCGAGGTGCTCGAGCACCCGGACGCCGCGGCGCTGTCGGGGGTCGTGGCCGCCGACCGGGTCGACGGGGTGGAGATGGCCGAACTGCTGCTGGACCGGCTCGCCGACCCAGACCGGGACCCGGGCCCCGCTGTGGTGGCGCGTACGCACCGGTTGCTGGCGGAGGCGACCGCAGCGGGGATCCTCGACCTGGATGAGCTCTCGCCGCCCGCGGCGGTCAGGACGCTGTCCGGGCAGCTGGCCGACCCGGCTGAGGCCGTCGTGCTCGACCGGCCCTGGCTGGCGGCGGCCGTGCCCGCGGAGCTACTGGTGGTCGGTGACCTGCCGAGCGCGGCCGGGCTGGCCGAGTTGCTCGACCTGCCGCACGCGTCGCAGGCGATCCGCGGAGAGGTGCTCGGCGCGGGCCGCCGTGTCAGCGCATGGGACCGAGAGCCGGCCGCGGTGCTCGCCCACGTCGCGCTCGGACTGCCGCTGCCCGAGGGCACCCTGGTGGTGCACGACCGCCTGACCGTTCGGCTGAGCGGGGCGGTGCGGGGCGACATCGACCTGCCGTGGTGGGTGGACGAGGACGGGCGCACGCACTGCACGGAGCGCGGGTTGTTGGCCGGAGCGGAGCCTGCGGAGCGACAGTGTCCCGGAGCGGAGCCTGCGGAGCGACCGCTACCCGGAGCGGAGCCTGCGGAGCGACATGCAGATTGACCAGTCCGTGCTCGATTCCGTCGTCGGGATCCGCACGCCATGGCTCACCGACGTCGTCGTGGTGATCACGAATCTCGGTGGCACGGTGGCCTCCTTGGTGGTCACCACGGTGATCGTGCTCGCGCTGCTGGCGCGGGGGCATCGGGCGGAGGCGCTGCTGGTCGGCGGCGCGATGTTCACCGGCCAGTTGGTGATGTCCCTGCTCAAGCTCGCGTTCGGCCGGGCGCGGCCGCCGGAGCCCGAACGGCTGGTGGTCGAGGTCACCCACTCGTTCCCGTCCGGGCACGCGATGATGTCGTCGATCCTGGTGTGCGTCGTCGGGGCGGTGATCGTGCGGCTCGCGGGGCCGCGCTGGCGTAACCCCGCGGTGTTCGCTGGGCTGGCCCTGTGGACGCTCGCGATCGGGCTCTCCCGGGTCTACCTCGGCGCGCACTGGCTCACCGACGTGATCGCGGGCTGGCTCTTCGGCGCCGCATGGGCGGGCCTGTGGATCTGGGCGATTGTTAAATCTTCGCGAAACCCTGCACTGGAGCGCCGTCTTCCCTAAGGTGACCGCTTTGGACGATCGTCCAGCTTTGCGGTCACGAGAAGAGGTCACACCATGGCGGCAGCGGCCACCCCTGGCGGTCCCGACCAGCCCACGCGTCGGATACATCTCAACCGTGGGGTGCTCGCCGCGATCGTGATCGCACCGCTGGCGCTCATCGGCTTCTACATGTGGGCGTTGTGGAACCCCGGTGACACCCTCGACCGGCTGCCCGTCGCGATCGTCAACAACGACGCGGGCGCGGACATGGACGGCACCCGGCTCGAGGCGGGCAAGGACGTGGCCGCGTCGCTGATCGAGAGCGGCGATGTCGCCTGGCGGGAGGTCGACCTGGAGCGGGCCACCGCGGGCGTCGAGGACGGGGAGTACTACTTCTCGCTGGTGATCCCGCAGGACTTCAGCGCGGACATCGCCAGTGCCGGATCGGACAAGCCGCAGAAGGCGCGGCTCGAGGTCGTCTACAACGACCACAACAGCCTGGTCGCGACGCCGGTCGGCGAGGGCCTGATGGCGCAGGTGCGTTCCGCGGTCTCCGAGTCGATCGGCGAGCAGTCGGTCGACCAGGTGCTCGTCGGGCTCGGCGACGTCGGCAAGGGGCTGGAGGAGGCCGCGTCCGGCGCTCGCCAGCTCTCGGCCGGTACCGGGGAGGCGCTGTCGGGCACCACCCAGCTCGCCGACGGCAGTGTCGAGCTCTCCTCGGGCCTGAGCGAGGCGCACGCGGGCAGTGGGGAACTCTCCTCGGGAGCCTCGGAACTGGCCGCGGGCGCCGATGAGGCCGCGGCAGGGGCGACCGAACTGAAGAACGGCCTCGGACAGCTGGTCTCGGGCACCGACGAGCTGGGCGCGGGAGCCAAGCAGATCAGCGAGGTGATCGACACGGTGGTCGGTCCGCTCGTCGACACGATGGTCGCCGCCGGGCTCCCGACCGGCGACGAGGACGTGGCGGGCCAGCTCAAGCAGCTGCGAGAGGGCGCACGCGAGCTCGCGTTCCAGCTCTCCGACCCGTCGGCGGACTACCGGGGCGGCCTTCAGTCCGCGGCCGCGGGCGCGGGCGAGTTGTCGGGCGGGCTCGGCCAACTGGCCGACGGCGCGCACCAGCTCGATGCGGGCGCGGCGGAGCTGAACTCCGGGCTCGGGCAGCTCGACGCGGGCGGCGTGCAGTTGCGAGACGGCCTCGGTGAGCTCGAGGTCGGCGTCGGACAGCTCGACGACGGCAGCGCGGAGCTCGCCAAGGGTCTGGCCGACGGCGCGGCGCAGGTGCCGTCGTTCACGCCGGACGAGCGCAAGGCCACGGCCGCGATGCTCGCATCACCGGTGAACCTGAGCCCGCAGAATCTCAACGTGGCGGCCGGCTTCGGTCCCGGCGCGGTGCCGGTGGTCATGTCCGTGGCGTTGTTCCTGCTCGGGATCCTCATCTGGTTCGTGATCAGGCCGATCAGGCGCGACGGGCTCCGCCGCTACCGGGTGCCGGCCGCGATCATGGCAGGCGGCGTCGTGCTGGCCTCGATCGCCGCGATCACCGTGGCCGGCGCGGAGCCGCCGAGCGTGGTGATGATGGTCGCGGTGATGCTGGTGATCGGCGCGGCGGCGCTCGCGCTCGGCCGGATGTTCACCGTGGTCTTCGGCGCCGTCAACGGCACCTTCATCGCCCTTGGTCTGCTGATGGTCCAGCTGTTCTCGTTCGGTGGCGTGTTCCCGATCGAGCAGATGCCGCAGCCGTTCCGGTGGCTGCAGGCGCTGATGCCGCTCACCTACGCGAGGAACGCCCTCCGGATGACGCTCAGCGGCTACTACGGTCCGAGGTTCTGGTTCGCGGTCGTGGTGCTGCTGGCGCTGGTGGCCGCGGCCGTGGCGGTGACGCTCTGGTGGCGGCGGCGAACGGAGGTTCCCGCCGTGGGTGAGGAGTATCACGACGAGTACGTCGAGCTGGAGGAGTACGAGGCCGGGGACGACCCGACGATGGAGCCGAGCCGGGTCTAGGCCCGGTCAGCGCAGGCCGCGCTGCGCGCCCCTGCTGCCGCGGCGCGCGGCGGCGCGCTGCACGAGGAACAGGGCGAATCCGAGTGCACCGACGGCCAATCCGGCCAGACAGATCGGCAGCGCCTCGCGCCAACGGTCGCCCGCGGCGAGCACAACCGCGGTCGTGACCAGCCAGGCGAGTGTGCCGATCGTCACCACGGGACGCGGATCGGTGAGCCTGCGCGGGATCAGCGGGTCATCGCGGGTCTCGGTCACATAATTAAGCTACCCGTTCCGCTTTGCCCTAACCTCCCAGGTGCGACGCGCACCTTCGGCGATTGGGACATTGGACGCTATGGCTGGAACCTCGAGGCTCCTGGACAACTACTTCAAGATCACGGAACGTGGTTCCACGGTCAGCAACGAAGTCCGTGGCGGACTGGTCACCTTCGTGGCGATGGCGTACATCGTCGTGCTCAACCCGCTGATCCTCGGTAGCTTCTCACCCGACGACGCGGCCGCGAAGACGGACGTGCTCGGCAACATCCTGCCGATCACCCAGGTGGCGGCGGTGACGGCGCTCGTCGCGGGCGTGATGAGCATCGCGTTCGGCATCATCGCGAACTACCCGTTCGGCATCGCCGCGGGCCTCGGCATCAACGCGCTGCTCGCTGTGACGATCGCGCCGCAGGTCACCTGGCCGGAGGCGATGGGCCTGGTGGTGATCGACGGCATCATCATCGTGGTGCTGGCGATCTCGGGCTTCCGGACCGCGGTGTTCAACGCGGTGCCCGACGCGCTCAAATCGGCCATCGTCGCGGGCATCGGCATGTTCATCGCGTTCATCGGATTCGTCGACGCCGGCTTCGTCCGTCGCATCCCGGATGATGCGGGCACCAGCGTTCCCGTCGGGTTGGGTATCAGCGGGTCCATCTCCACCTGGCCGACGGTCATCTTCGTCTTCGGTGTGCTGCTGATGGGAATCCTGGTGGCGCGCAAGGTCCGCGGCGGCCTGCTCATCGGCATCGTGGTGACGACGGTGCTGGCCGCGATCATCGAGGCGATCTGGCATGTCGGCCCCTCGAAGGGTGTGAACCCGAGCGGCTGGAACCTCAGCGTTCCCGCGATGCCGGACGTGCTCGCGCAGATGCCGGACCTGAGCCTGGTCGGCGACGTCAACCTCTTCGGCGCGTTCACCCGGATCGGCGTGCTGGCCGCCAGCCTGTTGGTCTTCACCCTGGTGCTCGCCAACTTCTTCGACGCGATGGGCACCATGACGGGCCTCGGCAAGGAGGCCGGACTCACCGACGAGCACGGCAACCTGCCGGGGATCGGGAAGGCCTTCGTCGTGGAGGGCGCAGGCGCGATCGTCGGCGGCGGCGCGTCGGCGTCCTCGAACACGGTCTTCGTCGAATCCGCCTCGGGTATCGCGGAGGGTGCCCGCACCGGGCTGGCGAACGTGGTCACCGGACTGCTGTTCCTCGCCGCGATGTTCCTGACCCCGCTGTATTCCGTTGTGCCGATCGAGGCCGCAGCGCCTGCCCTCGTGATCGTCGGCGCGCTGATGATCGGTCAGGTCCGCGACATCGATTTCACCAAGTTCGACATCGCGCTGCCCGCCTTCCTGACCATCGTCGTGATGCCGTTCACCTACTCGATCGCGAACGGCATCGGCGTCGGCTTCATCGCCTGGGTCGTGATCGGTGCGTTCAGCGGCAAGATCAAGCAGATCCACCCGCTGTTGTGGGTGGTCGCGGGCCTGTTCGTGGCCTATTTCGCAGTCGGGCCCATCACGGATGCGATTACCTGAACCGCTTGTCAGGTAGTGCCGTATCCTCCGGAGGGTGACATTGGATACTCGCACTCTGGCCAGTGATCTCTCGTTGGCCGTCGTGCGCCTGACGCGGCATCTCCGCGGGCGGCGCACGGATTCTCAGGTGTCGTTGACGCAGCTGTCCGCGCTCGCAAGCCTCTCCGCGGACGGGCCGATGACGCCGGGTGCGCTGGCGGCGAAGGAGCGGGTGCAGCCGCCGTCGATGACCCGGGTCATCGCCTCCCTCGCGGACCTCGGCATGGTCGTGCGGACACCGCACCCCACCGACGGCCGTCAGATCATCGTGTCCCTCTCGGACTCCGGTCAGGCGCTGGTGACGGACGAGACCAGCGCGAGGGAGAAGTGGATGAACGAGCGGTTGGCGGCGCTCGACGAGTCGCAGATCGCCGTGTTGCGCGAGTCCGTCGAGATCATCTCTTCGATGGTCAGCGAGTCCGAGTAGCGCTGTCGGTCGCTCCGCAGGCTCCGCTCCTGCTTTCGGTCGCTCCGACCTAGAAGTGCCAGCCGGCGAACGGTTCCCGGTCGGCGCGGAAGGCCAGGTCCAGTCGGTCAAGGACCGCCTGGTCGCTGGTCCACAGCCGCCCGGCCCTAGCGAACGAGCGCGCGCGGTGGCCGCCGAGGTACAGGCTGCCGAGTACGTCGAGATCGAGTCGGGCCTGCGGGGGAGCATCGGTTCTGGTGACCGTGGCCCTGCCGTCGACCACGCGCAGTGAGAAGGTGCCGCCCGCGTCGAGGAACGGGTCGTTGACCTCGAGGGTCACGTCCAGGTCGACGGCGAAGGTGCGCGCGGTCAGTGCGGCCGGCACGTCCATGATCCGCACCCAGACGGCGTCGTCTCGTGAGGTCACCCGCGGCAGCCGCGCGTCGGTGAGCAGCCAGGGCAGCGGGTCGTCCGCGGCCTGATCGACCCGGATCTCGCGCATCAGGTCCATGCCTGCGAGCACCCGCCACAGCGCCGCGTACGACTCGTCGGTCGCGGCGACGAGGTCGTCGACCACAGCGACCATCCCGTCCTGGGTGTGCTTGCGGCGGTAGGCCGCGTAACCGTCCGCGTGCACCAGGTAGAACAGGGCGGAGGCGTCGTCGCGGCGGTGCTCGAGGTCGGCGAACATCCGGTCCCAGTAGACCTGCGGCCGGGCCAGGGCCCCCGGTGTACGCGCCTGCCAGCGGTCGTAGATTCCCGGCAGCGCCGGGCGGGCCGCGGCGGGCGGCACCAGGGCCACCCCGCCAGGATCCGCTGCGGTGTCACGGATTCGGGCCGAGCGCCGGTCGACGGAGACCGCGAGCTCGCTGGTCGCCGGACCGTAGCCGAAGCGGCCGTAGATGGTGGCCTCGGTGGCGGTGAGGATCGACAACGGTGCCCCCGCCGCGACGAACCGGCGGTGCTGCTCGGTGAACAGTGCGCGCAGGATGCCGCGCCTTCGGTGAGTCGGCGCGACAGAGACCCAGGAAACCCCCGGCAGATCCAACTGGGTGCCGCCGGGGACGGTGATCCGCATCGCGAAGTGCATGACCACCGCGACGGGCCGGTCGTCGTCGGTGGCGAGGATGACGTCCTCCGTCCTGGCGAACCGCCGGGTGAAGGCCATGTCCTCGGCGGTGGGATGGAAACCGAACGCGTGCGCATCGAGCAGCGCGACCGCGTCCCAGTCCGTCTCCGTTGCCGTCCTGATCGCGATCGTAGAGTCGGTCATCCTTCGAGGGTGGCACAGATTTGTGGGTGGCACCGTGGTGTACGGCAGGATGGCGGTGTGGTTCACGTAATCGACATCGACGACCCGGCCGACACCCGCCTGGACGATTTCCGCGACCTGAACTCGTCGGATCGGCGTCCTGACCTGCCGGAGGGCAAGGGCCTGGTGATCGCCGAGGGCGTGCTGGTTGCGCAGCGGCTGCTGGCATCCCGGTTCGAGCCGATCAGCCTGCTCGGCGTGGATCGGCGGCTGAGCGAGCTGGCGGACGACCTCGAGGGCGTCGACGTGCCGTTCTACCGGACCTCCGCCGACGTGATGGCCGAGGTGGTCGGGTTCCACCTCAACCGTGGCGTGCTGGCCGCCGCGCACCGCCCACCCCCGCTGGAGCTGGAGGAGGTGCTGCGAGGCGCGCGCACCGTCGCAGTGCTCGAGGGCGTCAACGACCACGAGAACATCGGCTCGATGTTCCGCAACGCCGCGGGCCTCGGCGTTGACGCCGTCCTTTTCGGTGGCAGCACCGCGGACCCGCTCTACCGGCGGGCCGTGCGCGTGTCGATGGGGCATGTGCTTCGGGTGCCGTTCGCGCGGGTGCCGGAGTGGCCGCGCGGGTTGCATGTGCTCAGGGACAACGGATTTCAGCTCATCTCGCTGACCCCGAATCCGTCAGCGGTGACGCTGGCCGAGGCGATGACGGGGGACAAGGTCGCGCTGCTGCTCGGGGCCGAGGGGCCGGGACTGTCGGAGTACGCGATGCGCAACACCGATGTGCGCGCGCGGATCCCGATGGCGCCGGGAACCGACTCACTGAACGTGGCGACCGCGGCCGCGATGGCGTTCTACGAACGGGTCAGGACGGCCGGGTGAGTGGTCCGGTCGGCGCCCGCACACCGTGGGCCACCGGCCTGTTGGTGTCGGGCTTCGCTGCCGCGCTCACCGGCGTCGGGGTGGCCGCCTGTGGGGCGGCGATGGCGGCGGTGCACCCGCTGCTGGCGCTGGTGGTCAACGTGGTGGTCGCGGTCGGTGTCGCGCCGACGCTGTGGCAGTGGCGGACGGTGCCGGTGTGGCGCTGGGCGGTGCTCGGTGCCGTGGTCGGTGTCGTCGCCGGGTGGATCGCGCTGCTGGCCGGGGCCGGCTGACGCCGGGTCAGTCGAAGCCGAACCCGAACCACTGGCGGATCCCGCGGAAGAATCCGACCCGGGGCGCACCATCGGGCTTCGCGGACAGGACCGCTGGGGGCGGCTCACCCTCCTTGTAGACCGCGAATCCGCAGACGCCGACGGTGGCGGGGTCGATCTCGCCGTCACGGACGGGACCGGTGTAGCGGAACCCGAGCCACTCGGCGTTGGCCGCCTCGGCGAACTCGCCGGGATGGAAGGGCAGCGACTGCGGGTCGGGCAGCACCTCCGCCGGGTAGGCCAGAGGATGTTCACCGGCCCAGAACCCTCGCTCCCACACCAGCGGCAATCCGAAGTCCTCGTAGATGTGCACCGGCGTCGCGCTGAACGAGCGGCGCAGCGCCCCGCGCTCCCAGTACGCGAAAGACGCCCAGGCGGTGTCCGGTTCGGTACACATCAGATACGTGCGCTCGGAAGCCAGTGGGCGAGTCCAGGATTCATCGAGCGTCGACGGCTCGTGCACCGTGAGGTTCGATCCGCACACGACGGTGAGCCCGGGATAGCTGCCCACGTAGACCACGCCGTGCGGCACCCCGGCCGAGGTGGCAAGGGGGCCGGGTTCGAGTGGGGTGATGATCATTTCGGGATAGAGCTTGCCGACCAGTGCGTGCGCCGCATCGGCGTCGGGCTCGGGGTGATCGCGGAGGACGGCCATGGGATCGGGGGCGTCGACGTACCAGATCGTTGATGCTTTGGCCCCCACAGCCTGCACCTCCCTTGTCGTCGCTTACCTGAAAGGGTACGACCTGGGCACGTGTTCGTGTGGGAGCGAAACCCCCACCCGTTGCGCGGCATACGCGTCCACATATTCCTGTTCGGAGTTGGCGAGCAGGGTCCGCATCAGTTCGTCGGTCGCCTCGCGCACCGTCCGTTCGCTCGGGACGGCCGCGTGGTGGTGCGTCAGATCCAGTGGCGGGCACACGGTGATGTGGACCTTGCCGAACCGCCACATCCGGGAACCGATCGGATTGACCGCGGGCGTGCCACGCATCACCACGGGCACGACCGGGGCGCGGGTGGGCAGCGCGACCCGCATGACACCCGTCTTGCCCCGGTGCAGCCGTCCGTCGGGTGAACGGCTGCCCTCGGGGTAGATGCCCCAGATGCCGCCCGCCTCGAGGATCCCGGTCGCGGTCGCCAGTGCGGCCCTGGCCGCGTCCGCGCCGCTGCGGTCGATGGGGACCTGCCCGGTGCAGGAGAAGAACCAGCGCGTGAGCCTGCCCTTGAGCCCGGTGCCGGTGAAGTACTCGCTCTTCGCCACGAAGGTGATGCGTCGACGCACCATGAGGACCAGGAAGAACGAGTCGGCGACGGTCAGGTGGTTGCTCGCGAGGATCACCGGACCGGTGGGCGGAATGTGCTCGGCACCCTCGATCGTCGGTCTGCCGAACAGGCGCAGGACGGGTCCGATCAGGACGTACTTGAACAGCCAGTACCACACAGTTGGCGCTCCCGAGGTGATTGATCGACAGGGCGTAGACATTGTCTACGCGTAGGGGTCCGATACTGCCACCGAGTGTTAGACAATGTCTACGTGGACGACGAACCGCTGCGCGACAAGCTGGTCAGGTGTGGTGTCGAGCTGCTCGAGCGGGAGGGCATCGCGGGGGTGAGCCTGCGCGCGATCACCAGGGCGGCGGAGGTGTCGCACGGCGCCCCGCGCCGGTATTTCCCGACCCACAAGGCGCTGCTCGCGGCGATCGCGGCGGAGGGTCTTGCGGACCTCGCGGTCGCGGTCCGGTCGGCCGGGCTCGACGGCGAGCTATCGGCCAGGGACCGGCTCGTGGCACTCGGGTGGGCCTATGTGCGCTTTGCCGATCGTCGGCGGGCGATGTTCGAGCTGATGTTCCGTCACGACCTGCTCGAGGGCTCGGGCGCGGAACTCCGGCGCACGAGTCTGCCGCTGTTCGAGTCGCTCGTCGCGCTGGTGGACGAGGCGACCGCGGGCAGCGCGGACGCTCGGGAGCGGGCGCTGGGGATCTGGACGGGCCTGCACGGGATGGCCGTGCTGGCGGCCGACCGCGCCCTGCAGGTGATCGGGGACCCGCAGGGCGCGGCCGCCCTCGTCGGGCGGACGGTCGACGCGCACCTCGCCAACGGGTGAGGCTCAGACCAGCTGCGGCGCCGTCTCGCTCAGGAATTCGTCGAGGTGCGCCCAGGTGGTCTGCTTCGCGCCCGGGCCCGCGAGCAGTCCGAGGTGGCTGCCGGGCGCGGTCTCGAAGCGCACCGAGGGCGCCCCGGTCAGCACGTCGGTGATGCGCGCGACGGAGGCGACCGGCGCGATGACGTCGTCGGTGCCGCCGACCGCGAGCACCGGCACCGACAGTGCGGACAGCTCGACCGTGCGGGATCCGAGCCGGAACTGCCCTGCGGTCAGGGTGTTGCCCAGGATCAACTGGGTGCAGACCTGGTGGAAGAACCGGGCCGGGTAGCCGGGCATGGCGGCCATGAACTTGTCGATGGACTCCATCCTGGCCAGGGTCTCGGTGTCGTGCAGGTTGCGTGCGATGAACCACGGCTTGGTCAACTCGCGCTGCAGCGCGGTGACCCGGTAGCTGGCCTGCACCACGGGGGCGGGCAGGCCGCCAAGCGCCCAGGTGGCCGCGGTGAGCGGCCGGTCTCCCGTGATCCGGCCGATGGCCCGCAGCGGCGCGATGGCCGTGATCTCCCGATAGTCGACAGGGGTGCCGATCGCCGAGATGGATCGGATCGGGAGGTCGGCGTGCGCGGCCCCGGTGAGCAGCGAGATCGTCCCGCCCAGGCTCCACCCGATCAGGTCGACGGGTGCGCCGTCGTGCAGCTCGGAGACGTGCCGCACGGCCTCGGGGATGATGTCGTCGACCCAGGCCTCGAAGCCGAGGCCCCGGTCCGCGGAGGTCATGGTGCCGTAGTCGACGAGGTAGGGCGTGCGCCCGCGCTCGAGCAGGTGTGCGGCCAGGCTCTGGCCCTGGCGCAGGTCGTAGCACTGGGCAGGTGCGGCGAGCGGGGGCACCAGCAGGGCCGGGTTGGCGCCGATCTGCGGGCCGAACCGGTACAGGTCGCGGTGCAGGCCCTGGGTGATCTGCTCCGACGGGGTCGGCTCGGCCGCCTGGATCCCGTCGCCGAACGTCAGGCCCCATGCGTTCCGGGTCAGCGTGTTCAGCCGCGGACGCCAGTCGAAATCCAGCACAGTCTTCCCCCTGCTCACTCTGGGCACTTAGTGTTACTCGGCGTAACTCTAAGTGATCCCGGTGGCGGGAGCGGGCCCGGGTATCGGTCAGCCGCGACCGCTGCTGCGCACGCCGAGCAGGACGTCGTCCCAGGACGGCAGGGAGGGCTTGCCGCGCTTGTCCTTGGCGCCCTGGTGCTGCGGCGCCGGCTTCGGCTGGTGCTCCTCGTCCTCGGAGTGGACGATGTCCTCCTCCTCGAAGAGGGAATCCATGGCGCCGGCTTCCAGTGGCTCGGACTCCGCCATCTCTTCTTCGACCTCGGCCTCGATCACGGCTTCGAGGACGGGGGAGTGCGGGTCGTCGGCGGCGATCGGGGCGAGTCCGCGCAGCGGGCGCCCGAAATCGGGGTCGATCAGGTCGGTCGCGGCCGCGTCGAGCGGTGTGATGGTGCCGCCGTGGGAGTCCGGCTGGAAACGCCAGTGCGCCGCATTGCGGGTGCGCCCGGCCTGCCATTCGAGTTGGGCGATCCAGTGGCCCTCGTCGTCGCGCCACGCGTCCCACTGGGCCTCGTCGAGGTTGTGGCCGCGGGCGCGGAAGGCGAGGCCGACGATTTCGGCCAGGGTGAGGACGGTGGGGCCGTTCTCGCGCACCGGGTGACCGGCCTGCGCCATCTCGGCGGCACGCGAGCGTTCGAGCAGCACCGGGTGCGCGAAGCTCTCGATCTTCTTGACCGACACCCCTGCCTCGGTCGCCACCTGCTCGACGGTGGCACCCGCTCGGATGCGGGCCTGGATGTCGCGGGGTCGGATTCGGCTCTCGGTCTCGATCTCGATCTGCCCGAATCGGGCGACGTCGCCCCTCGAGGCGGCGCGAAGCTTGTCGTCGGCGGGAACGCGAAAGCGTTCGCCGCTCTCGTTGTCGGCACACACGATGTGCGTTCCGTCGGGCTCAAGTCCGATCACTCGAAGTTCTCGCACCGTGACCTCCCTCATCGCGTAGCTCGCGATTTCGCCCTTGCCGACTGTAATGGACCCGTGATGGGGGTCGGGTCAGGACACGCCTCGCCCGGTCGACAGGTTTGGTTCGGGGCGCGCTATTGTCTCTGGCCGAAATTCTGTCGGAATCGGGGCTACCCTCAGGAAATCGGGCGTGGTCGGACCGGCGGGGGCAGGGCGATGATCGAAAAGGCTCCGGAGACACGGGCAGGGTCCTCGCCCGCGCGCCGAGCGTGGGATGCGCTCGGGGCGATGCTGGACGGCCCGCTGACCGGGCTCGCCCCGTGGATCGTGCTCGCTGTCGTAGAGGGGCCGGGGCGCCTCGCCTGGGCGGCCGGGATCGCACTGTCCCTTTCGGTGGTGTTCGTCGCGGTCGATCTGCTGCGCGGGCGGTCCCTGAAACTGCTCGGCGTGATCGACGTCGTGTTCTTCGCGGCGCTGTTGGTCCTGCACTTCCTGCTCGACGACGCGGGGCAGGACTGGATGGAGACCTGGATCGGCGAGATCGCGAACATCACGCTGGTCGTCATCGCGGTCGGCTCGATGCTGGCCCGGATGCCGTTCACCATCCAGTACGCGCGCGAGGAGGTGGACGAGCAGTACTGGCAGACGCCGCGGTTCCTGCGGATCAACTACGTGATCACCGGCGTGTGGGCCGCGGCCTTCCTGGTCGCCGCGATCGCCGGGTTCTACGGCGATGCGGTGCTGCGCGACAGCGACAACCTGTGGACGGGGTGGGTGATCCAGACCGCGGCGATGCTGATCGCGCTGCAGTTCTCGGCCTGGTATCCGGAGGATCCGCGGCCACCGCTCCGCGCGTTGCTCGCCCCGCTGGCGGTGTGGCTGATCCCGGTCGGCATCCTGATCCTGACCGCCGACGACGGCCCCGGCTGGTTGGGATACACCTTCATCGCGGCGGGGATCGCCGCACAGGCGTTTCTGCGAAAGGATGAGTAGATGACTGGCCTCGATGCCGATGACCTCGCACTCCTGCGCAGGGCGATCGAGCTCGCGAACGAGACCGGGGAGGCGGGCAACCGCCCATTCGGTGCGGTGGCGGTCGGCGCGGACGGCGAGGTGATCAGCGAGGGTGCCAATTCCGTGGCCACCTCCGGCGACGTGACCGAGCACGCGGAGCTCGACGCCATCACCACCGCCTGCGCGGAGGGCCGCACGGACGACCTGGTCGGCAGCACCGTGTACGCGAGCGGGGAGCCGTGCCCGATGTGCAGCGCGGCGATGGTGTGGGCGGGGGTGAGCCGGGTGGTGTTCGCGGCCTCGGCGGCGGAGTTCGGCGCGATCCTCGAGGGTGGACCGCGGTTCGGGCTCGGGTGCGCGGATGTCATCGCGTCCGCCGATGCCGGCATCGAGGTGAGTGGACCCAACCTCGGGGACGAGGCGCTCGACCCGTTCCGGCGTTTCGTGGCGGCGAACCCGGACTAGCCTGCGGAAGGCGACTCGGCGGCCTGACAGAATCAGCGCCATGTCGAATCGAAACAACATCTCGTCCGGCTCCGACTGGGAGTCGAAGATCGGATACTCGCGGGCTGTCCGCATCGGCCAGCAGGTCTCGGTGTCCGGTACCACCGCGTCGGGCCCCGACGGCCCGGTCGGCGGCGACAGCCTCGCCGAGCAGACCCGTGAGGCGGTCAGCCGGGTCGTCGCGGCCCTCGCCGAGGCGGGCGCGAAGCCCGAGGACGTCATCCGCACCCGGATCTACCTCACGGACATGAGCCGCTGGGAAGAGGCCGGTCTCGCGCACGGTGAGGTCTTCGGCGAGATCCGTCCCGCCACCACGATTCTCGAGGTGAGCGCGCTCATCGATCCCGCCCTGCTGGTCGAGATCGAGGCCGACGCCATCATCGCGGAGTAGATCTCCACTCGCTGCACCAGGTCAGCCCCCGACGTGATGCCGGGGGCTGACCTGTTTCCGCGCCAGGCGTCAGAAGGGTGGGGGTTGGTGGCGCAGGCGCTCGCCCAGGATTGCTTCATGTTCGGCGTGGTGGGCGCGCAGTTGTGCGCATCGGGCGAGGTGGTCGGGTCGTTGATGGTGGGGAGCGTCGGGGATAGGTCGTCGGGTTTCGTGTGGGTTTCTTGATCCGGCTGCTGGGAAGCTGTTCGGCTGGGAGCGGCATGGTGATGCCGATCCGTACGCGCCAATCCCGGTGATGAAATCGTCGTCGAGGCGGACGACGCCTTTCGTTGTGTTCAACGAATCGACAAGTGCCGCAAGGAATTATCGTTCTGTGCTCCGAAACGGCCTGTGGACAGTAGAGTGGCGCGCGAGCGGCGAAGCCAACGCTTGCGACGGGTCCTCTTCTCTATGTTCAATGAACGGAGTTTCGTAAATGCGCGGTCCAATCATCGGTCGTATCGCATCCGCGGTCGTTGCCTCTGCCGTACTCACCGGTGTCCTCGTCGCAGGATCTGGCGTTGCCGCCGCTATTCCTGCCGACGCTGTCCCGTCCTCCGGTTCCCTCGGCTTCACTCCCGCCGACCCGCCCGCGGGCGGGTCCCTCGAAGCGGTCGGATCCAGCGCCATTCCCGTTCTCCCTCCCTTTTACGACGAATTTGTCGTATTTGCCGGTGAATTCTTGGCCGAACTCCCGTTAGGGAGTCTTTTCCCCGACACCTGCGGCGGCTTCTGCCCGGGACAGGGGTGACCTTCCGCTCATTCTTTGGTGACAGACGGGACTGTCTGATTAGCGGTTGATCCGGCATCTGGCCCGACACGCCGAGCGCAGCTTGGAGGGGAGGCGAGATCATGGCCGAAACACACGATTCCATGGATCAGTCGAAGATCGATCGCCAGGAACTGTCGCAGCAGCTGTTGGCGCAGGCCAAGGCCGACGGTGTCGAGGTGGTTGGGCCGAACGGGCTACTCAACAGTTGACGGCGAACGTCCTCGAGACGGCACTCGAAGCAGAGACCAAGTCACACTGCTCTGATCTCCGTTCGGGAAGTCAGGAGCTGAACTGCATCGCGTCGTCCTCGAGCCGGCCGTGCCGCAGCGTCACCACATCGTGCGCGTAGCTCATGCCGAGCTGCCACGGCGCCTTGGTGCCGGTCCTGGGGAACTCGTCGATCGAGCGCTGGACGTAGCCGGCGGCGAAATCGAGCAGCGGCCGGGTGGTCGGTGCCGGGTCGTCGTTGGTCGGCACGCACACCGTGTGACCCTGCCGGTCCATGTGCGCGAGCAGCCTGCACACGTAGTCGGCGACGAGGTCGGCCTTGAGCGTCCATGACGCGTTGGTGTAGCCGACCGTGAAGGCGAAGTTGGGCACGTCGCTGAGCATCATGCCCTTGTACGCGAGGGTGTCCGGCAGCGACACCTCGCGGCCGTCGACGGTGAACTCGATCCCGCCGAACGCGAGCAGGTTCAGGCCGGTTGCGGTCACGATCACGTCCGCCGCGAGTTCCTGGCCGGACTCGAGTTCGAGTCCCCGCTCGGTGAAGGTGGCGATCCGGTCGGTGACCACCGATGCCCTGCCGTGCCGGATGGCCCGGAACAGGTCGCCGTCCGGCACCAGGCACATCC
Organism: Rhodococcus sp. UNC363MFTsu5.1; assembly: GCF_000686785.1. NCBI lineage: Bacteria > Bacillati > Actinomycetota > Actinomycetes > Mycobacteriales > Nocardiaceae > Rhodococcus > Rhodococcus sp. UNC363MFTsu5.1. The sequence continues at coordinate 185,019 of NZ_JMLO01000006.1, read as the reverse complement.
GCTGATCCCAGGGGTTGTAGCTCGGCGTGAAGTGGGTGTCGATGTCGTATCCGGCGGGCAGAGCGCGCTGCTGGGCCCTCCGGAGGTACCACTTGACCAGGCGCGGCTGCCGCTGGCTGAGCTGGTAGGTGATGGTGGAGAACGCGACGTTCTTCCATCGGGCGATCGGGTAGGAGAGCCTGTCGCCGAGCAGTCGCCGCAGCCCGTTGGTGGTCGGGTCCTTGGCGGGCAGGGCGGCGATGTAGGTGGGGGAGCGCTGCAGCATCGTCACGTGCTCGGCCCGGTCGGACATCGACGGCACCAGGGTGACGGCGGTGGCGCCGCTGCCGATGACGACCACCTTCTTGCCGGTGTAGTCGAGGTCCTCGGGCCAGTGCTGGGGGTGCACGATCCGGCCCTGAAAGCGGTCGGTGCCTTCGAACTTCGGCGTGAATCCCTGGTCGTAGCGGTAGTAACCGCTGCAGACGTACAGGAAGTCGCAGGTGACCGTGACGGTGTCGTCCCCGTGGGTCGCGTCGACGGTCCACCTGGCGTCCGCGCTCGACCACCGGGCGCGCACCACGCGGTGTCCGAAGCGGATCTGCTTGTCGATGCCTGCCTCGCGGGCGGTGTCGCGGACGTACTCCAGGATGGCGGGGCCGTCCGCGATCGACTTCTCGTCCGTCCACGGCCGGAACCGATAGCCGAGGGTCTGCATGTCGGAGTCCGACCGGATCCCGGGGTATCGGAACAGGTCCCAGGTGCCCCCGATGGCGTCGCGCGACTCGAAGATCGCGAACGATCGGGCGGGGAACTTGGCCTGGATCCGGTGGGCTGCGCCGATCCCGGACAGTCCGGCACCGACGATCAGCACGTCGATGTGTTCGGTCACGGCGGACCTCCTCGGAGAGGGTCAATGTATGTGTAACCAAGGGTACCGTATAGGCTGCGGTTTCGAAATGGTGGGCAGTCGGCGCCGACTGGTCAATCGGCCGCCTACCAGCAGGTATTTGCCTGTGATTGACGACACAACTATTGACGCAAGGCCTCTTGCGAGCCTTTACTTAGGCAGCCCTAATGTAGGGCACGCTAAGTCTTCCCCTGTCGTGTTAGCCGTAGTTGTCAGGATCGATCTCCCATGTACGACATCTTCACCCTGGCCCGTGCGGCCGACGCCGTTGCCGACCTGTTCGACGACCCGACATTCCTCGCCGACACGGCCCGCCGCGCCTCCGCGGAGGAGGCAACAGCCTTCTCCGCGTTGCTCGAGGCGGCGGGCCGCGACGACATCCGAGCGAGTTTCCTGACCACGATCACCGGGCCATAGGGCTACCCACCCGCGCCGTTGTTCGGGTTGGTGCAGATGGTGCCCTCACAGGGGACGTCGGTGCCGTCGCCGTTCGGGTTCTGCATCACCGCGCCGCCGTTCTGCTGCGGGTCGGTCCCGGCGCCGTGGTCCGGGTTGGTGCAGATGGTGCCCTCACACGGGACGTACTTCCCGCTGCCGTCGGGGTGCGGGATGGCGTCCGGCGCCACGTAGCTGCCGATGGGGCACCCCGGATCCTGGTTGCGCGCACAGTATTCGGTGCTCAGGTTGTTGCCGGTGGAGCCGTCCGCGCCGACGGGTCCCGGCGCAGGCGACACCACCGGTGCGGGCGAGACCGCGCCGGGCGACACGGGAACGACCACCGGCGGCAGTGCTGCCGGGCTCGCGGCCGCGGCCGTGGTGGTCGGCGCGGTGGTGGTCGACGTCGCCGCCGAAGTCGTGGTCGTGGACGTGTCAGAGGAGTCGCTCCCACATCCCGCGGCGAACGCGGTCAGGGTGAGTGCGGCGAGGACGACGAAACTGCGTTTGAACATGAAACGATTCCCTCCCAATCGATGTCAGTCGCTGCCGATCCTGTCATCGTCGGGCCGAGATGTGCGCCAAGTCGCCGCGAGAGCAACCCGCGTCACAAAGCAGTCAGCCCCCGGCAGGGAGTGCCGGGGGCTGACCTATGTGCTGGGTTCGACTCAGAGCTGGCCGACGACCCAGTCGATGCTCTTGGTCAGCGCGGTGACGTCCTCGGGGTCGATCGCCGGGAACATGCCGACGCGCAGCTGGTTGCGGCCGAGCTTGCGGTACGGCTCGGTGTCCACGATCCCATTGGCGCGCAGGATCTTCGCCACCGCGGCGGCGTCGATCTTGTCGTCGAAGTCGATGGTGCCGACGACCTGCGAGCGGTGCGCCGGATCGGCGACGAACGGGGTGGCGAACTCGCTGGCCTCGGCCCAGTTGTACAGGCGCGAGGACGAATCGGCGGTGCGCTTGGTGGCCCAGTCCAGGCCGCCGTTGCTGTTCATCCACTCGATCTGGTTCGCGAACAGCAGCAGGGTGGCCAGCGCGGGCGTGTTGTACGTCTGGTCCTTCGAGCTGTTGTCCACCGCGATCGGCAGCGACAGGAAGTCCGGGGTCCAGCGGCCCGTGGACTTGATCTCCTCGACGCGGGCAAGGGCCGCCGGGCTCATGATCGCGATCCACAGCCCGCCGTCGGAGGCGAAGCACTTCTGCGGGGCGAAGTAGTAGACGTCCGAGTCGGCGATGTTCACCGGCAGGCCGCCTGCACCGGAGGTGGCGTCGATCGCGATGAGCGCGTTCTCCGAGCCGGCCGGACGCGACACGGGGATCGCGACACCGGTGGAGGTCTCGTTGTGGGCCCAGCCGATGAGGTCGACCGACGGGTCCGACACGGGCGCGGGCGCGCTGCCCGGCTCGGCCGAGACGACGATCGGGTCACCGATGAACGGGTTGGCCTTGGCCACCGACGCGAACTTGGAGCTGAACTCGCCGTTGGTCAGGTGCAGCGACTTCTCGCGGATCAGGCCGAACGCGGCCGCGTCCCAGAACGCCGTGGTGCCACCGTTGCCGAGCACCACCTCGTAGCCCTCGGGCAGCGAGAAGAGGTCGGCCAGGCCGGAACGCACCCGGGCGACGACGTCCTTGACCGGCTTCTGGCGGTGGCTGGTGCCGAACACCGAGGCGCCCACGTCCACGAGCGACTGGAGCTGCTCGGGGCGGACCTTGGACGGTCCGCAACCGAATCGGCCATCGACGGGCTTGAGGTCGGCGGGGATGATCGGGGTGGTCATCGGTTCGAGTTCCTTCTCGTTTTGGTGATGCGAACGGGTAGAGGGCCCGAATCAGCCTGCGATCTGGTCCCAGCCCTGGACGGACTCGGGGGTGCGGGGCTCGGGTCCGGTGTAGATGGCGGCCGGGCGGACCAGCTTGCCGAGACGCTTCTGCTCCATGATGTGCGCACACCAGCCTGCGGTGCGGCCACAGGTGAACATCGCGGGCATCATGTGCGCCGGGACCTCGGCGAAGTCGAGGATGACGGCGGCCCAGAACTCGACGTTCGTCTCGATCGCGCGGTCGGGGCGACGCTCGCGCAGCTCGGCGAGGGCGGCCTGCTCGAGCGCGGCGGCGGCCTCGTAGCGGGGCGCGTTCAGGCGCTTGGCGGTGGCGCGGAGCACGCGGGCGCGGGGGTCCTCGGCGCGGTACACGCGGTGCCCGAAGCCCATCAGCTTTTCCTTGCGGTCCAGGATGCCCTTGACCAGCGCGCGGGCGTCGCCGCTCTTCTCGGTCTCCTCGATCATCGGGAGGACGCGGGCGGGGGCGCCGCCGTGCAGCGGGCCGGACATCGCGCCGATGGCGCCGGAGAGCGAGGCCGCGACGTCGGCGCCGGTGGAGGCGATGACCCGGGCGGTGAAGGTGGAGGCGTTCATGCCGTGCTCGGCGGCGGAGACCCAGTACGCGTCGATGGCCTCGGTGTGCGCCGGGTCCGGGTCACCCTTCCAGCGGGTCATGAAACGTGCGGTGACGGTGGGGCATTCGTCGATGACCTTCTGCGGCACGGCAGGCTGGTAGACGCCGCGGGCCGACTGCGCCACGTAGGACAGCGCCATCACCGAGGCACGCGCGAGCTGCTCGCGGGCGGTGTCGTCGTCGATGTCGAGCAGCGGCTGGTATCCCCAGATCGGCGCGAGCATGGCCAGGCCGGCCTGCACGTCGACGCGGACGTCGCCGGTGTGGATCGGCAGCGGGAACGGCTCGGCGGGCGGCAGGCCCTGGCCGAACTGGCCGTCGACGAGCAGGGCCCAGACGTCGCCGAAGGTGACGCCGCGAGCGACCAGGTCCTCGATGTCGACCCCGCGGTAGCGCAGCGCGCCACCGTCCTTGTCAGGCTCGGCGATGTCGGTGGTGAAGGCGACGACGCCCTCGAGACCGCTGACAAAATCCTCGGGTACTGCCGCGCTCGCTGCCATTGCTCGTGGACTCTCCTCGTCGTCTTCGGTATTCGCCCGGTCCGGGCTGCTCCGCCTAAGTCATCGCCGTCGTGCGGGGCGCATGCATGGTGTGCAGGCTCTGCGCCGCCGTGACTGGTAGCCCTGCGTCGCGGGAATCGCGGGTGCGATCCATGGTCGACAGGGTGGGTCAGGTCAAACTCTAGCCCGTTGCGTGGCGTGGGTGAGCGGCACATACCCGGGAGTAACGTCATCGGCTGTGTCACCCGATTCCGAGCCCGAGTCCGCCGCGAACCCCGATCTCGCCGCGATGCGGGTCGGCTATGCGCACCAGGACCCGAATCCTGCTGTGCCGGAGGGCAATCTCGGTGCGGGATCGCTGCGCGGAGGGTGGTACCCGCTGCTGCGCCGGTGGCTGGACCAGGCCCGCTCGTCGGGTATCGCCGAGCCCAACGCGATGGTGCTGGCCACGGTCGACGCGGCGGGCAGGCCCGCCTCGCGGACGGTGCTGTGCAAGGGGCTCTCCGAGGACGGGCTGGTGTTCTACACCAACTACGAGTCGAACAAGGCGCGCGAACTGGCCGCCTCCCCCTATGCGTCGGCGACCTTCTCCTGGATCGCGTTCGCCCACCAGGTGACCGTCAGGGGATCGGTCGCCCGGGTGGACCCGACGGTGACCGAGAAGTACTGGCGCACCCGGCCGCGCGGATCCCAGCTCGGGGCCTGGGCCTCGCGCCAGTCGAGTCCCATCGACTCGCGTGCCGCGCTCGAGGCGCAGCTCGCCGAGGTCACGGCCAGGTTCGCCGACGTCGACGACGTGCCGGTGCCCCCGAACTGGGGCGGCTTCCTGCTCCGGCCGGACAGCGTCGAGTTCTGGCAGGGCAGGGCGAACCGGATGCACAACCGGGTGAAGACCACGCTGACGGACGGCGTCTGGACCGCGGAGCGACTGCAGCCTTGACCGAGGTCACCCGCAGGCGGCTGCTGGCCGACGTCACGCCGCTGCAGAACCAGGACTTCCGTCGGCTGTGGCTGGCGAGCATCGTCACCGTGATCGGCGCCCAGATCAGCGTCGTGCTGGTGCCGCTCCAGGTCTACGAGATCACCAGGAGCTCGGCATATGTCGGATTGACCGGCCTGTTCGGGCTGGTCCCGCTCGTTGTCTTCGGGCTGTGGGGCGGCGCGCTCGCCGATGTGATGGACCGCCGCAGGCTGATGACGATCACGACGATCGGGCTCGCGGTCACCTCGGTGCTGTTCTGGGTGCAGGCCGCGGCAGGGGTGAACAACGTCTGGCTGGTGCTGGCGCTCTTCTCGCTGCAGCAGGCGTTCTTCGCGGTGAACTCGCCGACCCGCAATGCGATCATCCCGCGCCTGCTGCCCTCGCGGGCACTGCCTGCCGCCAACTCGCTCACGATGACGGTCTTCCAGTTCGGCGCGATCGCGGGCCCGCTGCTGGCGGGCGTGCTCGTTCCGTTGACCGGGCTGGCGGTGCTCTACCTGGTCGACGCGATCGCGCTGATGGCGACGCTGTGGGCGGTGTTGCGGTTGCCCGCGCTGCCGCCGACCGGCCCGACCACAAGGGCAGGGCTCCGAGCGGTGCTCGACGGCTTCGCGTACCTGTCCACGCAGAAGGTGCTGCTCGCGTCGTTCGTCGTCGACATCATTGCGATGGTCTTCGGCATGCCGAGGGCGCTGTTCCCCCAGATCGCGCACGAGAGCTTCGGCGACCCGCTGAGCGGCGGTGCCGCGCTCGGCCTGCTGTTCGCGGCCATGTCGGCCGGCGCCGTGCTCGGCGGCGTGTTCTCCGGCTGGCTGCCGGGGGTCAGGTACCAGGGCAGGGCCGTGGTGGCCTGCATCGTGGCGTGGGGCCTGGCGATGGTGGGCTTCGGTGTCGCGGTCGGGTTCGCCACCCCGGACGGCGGCCCGGTGCTGCTGTGGGTCGCCCTCGGCTTCCTCGCGTTCGGCGGTGCCGTTGACATGGTCTCGGCCGCGTTCCGCAGCACGATGCTCCAGCAGGTGGCGACCGACGAGATGCGCGGACGGCTGCAGGGGGTGTTCATCGTGGTGGTCGCGGGCGGGCCGCGGATCGGCGACGTCCTGCACGGCGCGGCGGCCTTCGCCTTCGGCACGGCCGTCGCCGCGGCTGGCGGCGGGGTGCTGGTGGTGATCGGCGTCGGGCTGGCCTGTCTCGCGTTCCCGATGTTCCTGCGGTACCGGGTGCGGCGCGACTGATCGTCCGGGGCGGCGGCTTTGGCGGGATGGGTGCCGTCGCGCGCCGATTGGTGGACACTGTGTGCCATGTGCGAGTCGTGTCATGTCTGAGTCCGTCAACGGCGCCGTTCGCTCGTCCGGTGTGCGCAGCTTCAAGATCGAGCACGGTGACTACCGCGCCGAGGTCGTCTCCCGTGGGGCCGGACTCCGGCTGCTCGAGATCGGCGGCAGGCCGCTCACCGAGACATCGCCTGCAGGGGAGAAGCCGCCGCTGTCCGCCGGGCTGGTGCTCGCGCCGTGGCCGAACCGGATTCGCGACGGCTACTTCATCTTCGACGGCGTCGAACACCAGCTGGCGATCACCGAACCCGCCAGGAACAACGCGATCCACGGGCTGGTGCGCCGCGACGACTGGGAGCTCGAGGAGCACACCCCGACCCGGGTGCGGCAGAGCATCCGCCTCGGCCTGCACAAGGGCTGGCCCTACCCGCTGCAGCTGACGACCACGCACGAGCTGGGCCCGGCGGGCCTGACCGTCACGCACACGGCCGCCAACATCGGAGCGATGCCCGCGCCGTTCGGGATGGGCGTGCACACCTTCGTCCGGGCGGGCGACACCCCGCTCGACGAGTGCACTCTGCGGCTGACCGCGGGCACCAGGCTGCCGCTGGACCAGGAGCGGATGCTGCCGGTGGGCAACTCCGAGTCCGTCCACGGCACCGACTTCGACTTCACCGCACCGCGCTCGCTCGACGGGGTCTGGCTCGACACGCCGTTCAGCTCGATCGTCCCAGATCCGGACGGCCGTGCCCGGCACGAACTGCGCGCGCCGGACGGGTCGGGCGCGGTGCTGTGGACCGACCGCCAGTTCGGTTGGATCCAGGTGTTCACGGCGGATCCGGAGCGCGGCCAGGGCTATCCGGGCCGCGGCCGTGCCCTGGCGATCGAACCGATGACCTGCCCGCCGGACGCGTTCAATTCGGGCATCGACCAGGTGGTCCTCCGGCCAGGCGAGACCTGGACGGGGGCCTGGGGTCTCGGCGCGCTGTAGTGGTGAATCCCACTCGGCGCGGACCCTCCCTGGGCAAGTTGGCGTAACAGAGACTAGGTTCTATCCGACTGATAGTGCTACTCGCTGATCCGAGTTTGAGAGGGATCCTTCGTGCCCGCTGCCGATGACACCACACCGACGCTCAGCTACCCCGGTGGCGAACATGCGATGACGATTGCCCGAGCAACTGAGGGCAATGACGGCATCGAGCTGGGCAAGCTCCTGTCCGCGACCGGGTACACCACCCTGGATCCCGGATTCGTCAACACCGCCTCCACCAAGTCGGCGATCACCTACATCGACGGCGAACAGGGAATCCTGCGTTACCGCGGCTACCCGATCGAGCAGCTCGCGGAGGGCTCGACCTTCCTCGAGGTCAGCTACCTGCTGATCTACGGCGAGCTGCCCTCGGTCGACGAGCTGGCCGCCTTCACGACCCGCATCCAGCGCCACACGCTGCTGCACGAGGACCTCAAGCGGTTCTTCGACGGCTTCCCGCGCAACGCGCACCCGATGCCCGTGCTGTCCTCCGCGGTCAACGCGCTGTCCGCGTACTACCAGGACTCGCTCGACCCCGACGATCCGGAGCAGGTGGAGCTGTCCACCACCCGTCTGCTCGCGAAGATGCCGACCATCGCGGCCTACGCGTACAAGAAGTCCGTCGGGCAGCCGTTCCTGTACCCGGACAACTCCCTCTCGCTCGTGGAGAACTTCCTGCGTATGACGTTCGGCTTCCCGGCCGAGCCGTACGAGGTCGATCCCGAGATCGCCAAGGCCCTCGACATGCTGCTGATCCTGCATGCGGATCACGAGCAGAACTGCTCCACCTCGACGGTCCGGATGGTCGGCTCGTCGGACGCGAACCTGTTCACGTCCGTCTCCGCCGGCATCAACGCGCTGTGGGGCCCGCTGCACGGCGGCGCCAACCAGGCCGTGCTCGAGATGCTCGACGAGATCAAGGCGAACGGTGGCGACGCCAAGGAGTTCGTCCGCAAGGTCAAGAACAAGGAAGACGGCGTGAAGCTCATGGGCTTCGGTCACCGCGTCTACCGCAACTACGACCCGCGCGCGGCCCTGGTCAAGAAGGCCGCGGACACCATCCTGAGCAAGCTCGGTGGCGACGACGAACTGCTCGACATCGCCAAGTCCCTCGAGGAAACGGCGCTCACCGATGACTACTTCATCGAGCGCAAGCTGTACCCGAACGTCGACTTCTACACCGGCCTGATCTACCGGGCGATGGGCTTCCCGACCCGCATGTTCACCGTGCTGTTCGCGATGGGCCGGCTGCCCGGCTGGATCGCGCACTGGCGCGAGATGCACGAGGACCCGGCCACCAAGATCGGCCGCCCGCGTCAGATCTACACCGGTTACACCGAGCGCAACTACATCGATCTGGGAAGCAGGTGACTCGGATGAGTGACGAGCCCGTGATCGAGTTCCAGGACGGCCCCCCGCCGACCGAGCTCGTGATCAAGGACATCACCGTAGGCGACGGCGCGGAGGCCACCCCCGGCGCCAAGGTCGAGGTCCACTACCTCGGGGTGGAGTTCGAGTCCGGCGAGGAGTTCGACTCCTCGTGGAGTCGCGGCGAGTCGATCAACTTCCCGCTGTCCGGCCTCATCGCCGGCTGGCAGGAGGGCATCCCCGGCATGAAGGTCGGCGGGCGCAGGCAGCTCACCATCCCGCCGGAGCTGGCCTACGGTCCGGCCGGTGCCGGGCACCAGCTCTCGGGCAAGACCCTGGTCTTCGTCATCGACCTGCTCGATGTCGTGGTTCCGCCCGCCGCACCGGAGATCGAGCCGGCCACCGGCCCGGCCCCGGCCGAGCTGGTCATCGAGGACATCACCGTCGGCGACGGCGCGGAGGCGCAGCCCGGTGGGGTCGTCGACGTCCACTACCACGGCGTCGAGTACGACACGAACAAGGTGTTCGACTCCTCGTTCCAGCGTGGCGAGTCCGTGAAGTTCCCGCTCGGCCGGCTGATCCCCGGTTGGCAGGAGGGCATCCCCGGCATGAAGGTCGGCGGTCGCCGCAAGCTGACCGTGCCGCCGGAGCTCGCCTACGGTCCGGCCGGCTCGGGTCACCCGCTCGGCGGCAAGACCCTGGTCTTCGTCATCGACCTGCTGGACACCTAGTAGATCTTCGCCTCGAAGGGCCCCGTATCGCGTTGCGGTACGGGGCCTTTCGCGCGCTCAGGGTTCGAGGACCAGGGGCACGTTCAGGACGCAGGTGATCCCGCCGGGCAGCTGGTAGCTGCCGGCGACCTGCCCTACGCCGAAGCCCCCTGCCGCGGGACCGGTCGTGACGATGATGGTCCTGATGTCGCCCGGGTCGAGACTCACCGACGGTGTCGTGCCACCGGGGAACTGGAAGAAGTTCCTCACGATGATCCCGCCCAGACCGCTGGGGGTTTGCGCGTTGTGGATCAGCAGGGTCCCAGGCGGACCCGCCGCCACCGGTCCGCAGGCGGGGTCGGTCCCGATCTGAGCGCCGATGGGGGTGGCTGCGCCGGCAACCGGCGCGGCGAGCAGGCTGCCCGTGACGGCGGCTCCGGCGATCAGCAGCGCGGCGCGCACACGGACATTTCTCCTGGTGAGCATTGTTCTTCCCTTCGCGAGTCGTCCAGGGATGACGGCGACCGTCCGGTTCGGGGGTGCCGCCCACCATCGTTACTCGCTCAGGTGAGATCGCACATCCCCCGGCTCACGGCCGGTAGGGGAATTCCAGCACCAATCGGGCCCCGCCCAGGTCGCTGACCTCGAAGTACGCGCTGCCGCCGTGCAGCTGCGCCTGCTGCGCGACCAGCGCGAGGCCGAGCCCGGAGCCGCCCTTGCTGGCGCCTGTGCCGCGGTAGAAGCGCGCGAAGACCGCCTCCCGCTCGGCCTCGGTCACACCGGCGCCGTTGTCGTCGACGGTGATCGTGACGGTGTCAGGGGACGTGCGGCGGGCGGCGAGGACAACGGTCGTGGCGCCGCCGTGGCGGATCGCGTTGGCGATGGCGTTGTCCAGTGCCAGCCGCAGGCCTGCTGGCAGGCCCCGGATCACCAGCGACGGCTCGGATTCGACCTGGACCTGCACGTCCGGATGGTGCCGCCGCGCGTCTTGGGCGGCGAGGTCGCAGAGTTCGACGACATCGGTCGGGACGTGGTCGTCCTCGCTCGACAGTTCCCCGGACGCGAGGCGTTCGAGCGCGGACAGGGTGGCCTCGACGCGGCCCTGGGTCCTGGCCAGGTCGGCGAGGATCTCGGCCCGCTGTGATTCGTCGAGTTGGAGGGTGCTGAGCACCTCGATGTCGGTGCGCATCGCGGTCAGCGGGGTGCGCAGCTCGTGCGCGGAGACGGCGGAGAAGTCGCGTGCGGTGTCGAGGGCGGCGGTGGTCTGGGACTGGGCCTCGGCGATGCGTCGCAGCATGAGCTCGATGGCGTCGGCCAGTTCCTCTGCCTCGCGGACCCCTGACACCTTCGGCGGCGGGCCCTCGTGCGGGGGTCCGTCGCCGATCTGATGGGTGAGCTGCACGATCGGGCGGACGGCCCGGCCGCCGAAGATCCAGCCGAGCCCCGCAGCGGCGGCGATCGCGAGCAGCCCGGCCACCAGCACCCATTGCTGCTGCTCCGCGGTCACGTCCTTGGCCTCGGCGGCAGGCACCGCCAGCGAGACCGTCGTGTTCGTGCCCGCCACCGCCGTGGTGTTGACCCGGTAGGCGGTGTGGTCGACGTTCACCGTGGCGGCGCCCTCGGGCAGCTCGGGTAGCTGGGTGGGGGTGCTGGCGGCGAGGGTGCCGTCGTTTCGGATCGTGACGGCGAACGCGCCCGCGTCGCCGAACCTGGGCAGGAACATCGAGGCGGTGCCGATGTTGACGATCAGCACCCGTGCGGCGGTCTCCAGCCTGCGGTCGAGCTGGCTCATGTTGTTGCGGGAGATGGCGAGCGCGACGAAGACACCGAGCAGCGCGACGATGATGGTGGCGCCGAGGGCGGTGGCGGCCGCCACCCGGACCCGTAGCGAGTACGAGTGCCCGCGTTTCACGGCATTTCCCGGAGCACGAACCCGACTCCGCGGACGGTGTGCAGGAGGCGGGGCGAGCCGTTCGATTCGAGCTTGCGTCGCAGGTAGCCGACGAACACGTCGACCACATTGGTGTCGGCGACGAAGTCGTAGCCCCACACGAGTTCGAGCAGCCGCTCCCGGCTCAGCACGACGCCGCTGTTGCGGGCGAGAATGGCCAGCAGCTCGAATTCTCTTTTGGTGAGCTCGATTTCGCGGTCACCCTCATGGGCCCGCCTGCCCAGCAGGTCGACGGTCAACGGGCCGACGGTGATCGCGCCCTGCGGCGGCGGCGCCGCGACGGGCGGCGTCGTCCTGCGGCGCAGCATCGCGCGGATGCGGGCGACCAGTTCGGCGAGCACGAAGGGCTTGACGAGGTAGTCGTCGGCGCCCGCCTCGAGCCCCGACACCCGGTCGTCGACCGAGGCGCGGGCGCTGAGCACGCAGATCGGGATGTCGTTGCCCATCGCACGCAGCGCCGTGACGACGCTCGCGCCGTCGAGGACCGGCATGTTCATGTCGAGGACGATGGCGTCGGGGGAGCGGTCCGCGACCACGCCGAGCGCCTCGGCCCCGTCGGACGCGGTCAGGATGGTGAAGCCGGACAGGTGCAGGCCCCGTCGCAGGGAGACGAGCACGTCCTCGTCGTCATCGACGACGAGGACGGTGGCGTTGGCGGGTTCGGTCACCACGCCATTGTGCCCGGAGGGACCCGGCCTGCGCGTGCGGAACCCAGGGGACGACCTTGATGCGGATGCGCTCATCCGGTAGCGCGGCCCTCGCGGGTGAGCATGCGATACGACCAGTTCCAGGCCAGCTCGAAGGGGCCGCGGGTGAACTTCCGCAACCAGGCCCACGAGAACACGATCAGGAGCGCGGAGATCGTCGCGAATACCGCGTACGTGCCGTAGGTCGGGTCGAGTTGTTGGAAGAACGGACGGTTGAAGAGAAACCGCTGAGCGAGCACGCCGAGTACGTTCTGCAGCAGGTAGCAGCTCAGGGCCATGCGGCCGACGTTGGACAGCATGCGTCCCGGTGTGCCGACCCGACCGCGTCGGCCGATGTACTCGCCGGTCAGTGCCAGGATGCCGAGAGCGACGCCGGCGGCGGCGCCGTACCTGGCGAACGAGCCGAGGTTCGACGGGAATACCGAGGTCATGGACAGTAGGTAGTCCAGTGGCAGTGCGATACCGAATCCGAAGCTCATCAATGCGAACCGCAGCCGACGCCTCTCCTCGGTGAAGATGCCGATTCGGTATAGCTTCGCACCGAGCAGGAACAGGCCAAGTCCCATGAGCAAGATGGTCAGGAACTCCGATCCGTGGCCGAAGCTCCAGCCGAGGCTCTTGATGTTGGAGACCACGTCGGCGAGGTAGCTGTTGGCAATGGTGTCGCTGGGCAGTGCGTCGGCCCGTGTGGGGTCCATCTGTGTCGGGTCCATCTCCGGCTGATCGACGCTGTTGTGGTAGCCCTGCCAGGCCAACACCGCGAAGTGCACGGTCAGAAACAAGCCGATCAACCAGTACTGGATCCGTTCGCTCGTCAGTAGCAGAAACGCGACGAGCACACCCACGACGGCGTAGGCGCGCAGCACATCGAACTGGACGACGAAGATGTAGTTCAGTACACCGTCGGCGAACAGCAGCAGGGCGCGTACTGGGTATTTGCCCGGCCACTTTGCGCCCGCCCGCAGCGCGGCCTGACGCTGAATCTCAAGCCCGATACCGAACATGATGGTGAGCAGCCCCAAAAACTTGCCATTCGGCAGCCATCCCGAGAACATGTACAGCCAACTGCTCGTGGCGGACGAGTCTCGGAGCGTCCCGAAGCCGCTTGTGAAGATCCAGACATTGCTGGCCAGTGTGCCCAGAATGGCGACACCGCGCAGCACATCAAGCGCGAGAACTCGCTCATCCTTTGGTTTGTCGCCCGCAGTGGCTTCGGCTGTGGCTGTGGACGTCACACGCGGTCCCTTCCTCTCGAGTCGTGTCCGACGCTATGGCGCGGCAAACCGCCCGTCGTCGCCCGCGGGAACGATTCGTGCCAGCCACCTGGCTGCACAAACTCCCGCCACTCGTCGCCCGGTCGCCCGGCGTATCGTTGCTGCCGATGATCAGGACGATGGTGATCGACGACGAAGCTCTGGTCAGGACCGGTTTCGAGTTGATTCTCGGCCAGGACCCGGAGATCGAGGTCGTTGCGACGGCAGACGACCGAACGGCGCTCGACCAGATCGAGCGGCACCGCCCCGACGTGGTGCTGCTCGACATTCGCATGCCGCACATCGACGGACTGACCATTTTGCGCGAGACGCTGCGACGCGACGAACCGCCCGCCGTGGCCATCCTGACCACGTTCGACGCGGACGAATACGTTGTGGAGGCGCTGCGGCTGGGCGCGTCCGGGTTCCTCCTCAAGGACACCGACCCACGTCAACTCGCGACTCTGGTGAAGACTCTTGCGGCCGGTGGCGTGGTGCTGTCGCCCCGTGTGACCAGGTCGGTCATAAGCGGATTCGTCGCGTCCAGCGCGGTCGCCGCGTCCGTGACCGCGGTCGCGAAACTGACCGAACGAGAGCGCACCGTGCTCGCACACGCGTCGGTTGGCCTGTCCAACCGGGAAATCGCCGATCTCATCCAGCACAGCATCGGCACGGTGAAGGACGACATGAGCGCGGTGCTTGCCAAACTCGGCGTAGCGACCCGCGTTCAGGCCGCCTTGATCGCGCAGCAGGCCGGGGTGATCGACGGTGAGTCGCCGTGATCGATCACCCCGTGATCGCGCGGCTGGCGTTCGTGGCTCTGATTCTTGTTGCGGCGCTCGATATCTGGCTGGTCGGTGGCGGTATGGACGGGCGGGCGCAGGTTGCCGTCACGATAGGTATTGCCGCGCTCTTTCTGCGTTCCCGGTTTCCGGTCGTAGCGTTCGTGGCGACCTTGCCTGTCGCGGCGCTCGGAGTGTCGGTGTTGATCCCGGCCATTGCCATCTACAGCGTGGGGCGTTGGGTCCGGCGTGATGCTGTGGTGGTGCTGTGCGTCGCCGCGCTCTGCGTCGCGGGGATCGTGAGCCGGTACCCGATCGACTGGCGGTTCGATACGCGGTGGTTCGTAAGCGATCTCATCTTCATCGTCACGCTCGCTGCGGCCCCGGTGCTCCTCGGTCGGCTGGTTGCATCCCGAATCATGTTGCAGAGCAAGATCACCGAGATCACTCGTGCGCACGAGGAGGGTGATGTGCTGCGCACCGAGACCGCACTCGGCCGTGACCGTGCCCAGCTCGCTCGCGAGATGCACGATGTCGTCTCCCATCAGGTCAGCCTGATCGCGGTGCAGGCCGGTGCGTTGGAGGTGAGCAGTCGCGACGAGCTCACCGCGGACATCGCGGCGACCATCCGGACACTCAGCGTTCGCACGCTCGACGAGCTGCGACACATGATCACCGTGCTGCGCGCATCCGGCACCATCGCAACTGGTCTGGCCCCCCAACCGACCGTCGCCCAGTTGACCGAGCTCGTGGAGTCCAGCGGACTCGACGTCTCGGTCCGCGGCAACCTGCCGCCGAATCTGCCTGCCGCGATCCAGCGGGCGATCTATCGCACCGTGCAGGAGGCACTCACCAACGTCCGTAAGCACGCACCCGGCGCGCGGGTCACTGTCGACTACGGTTCGAGCACGACCACTATCACTGTTGCTGTCGTGAACAGCCACTCCGAGGCGCCTGCAATGGAACTACCCGGTTCACGGCACGGGCTGCGCGGTCTGACCGAACGCGCCGAACTGCTGGGCGGCACGCTCTGCGCGTATCCGGAACCCGACGGGAGCTTCCGAGTCGAACTGTGTCTGCCTTGGTCATCAAACCCGCGCCGAGAAACGGGAGAAGTCGTAGAGTTCGACACCCGCACCCACATTGGTTCGGTGCCACCAGCTCCGGACAACTAGAGTTCCTCAGTCTCATTGAAGTTCAGCCGTGGAGAATGGCTGCCATGAGTACCGCGGTCGTATGGTTCCGCCGAGACCTGCGCACCGGCGACCTCCCGACGCTGTCGGCGGCCGCCGGAGACGAGGTGCTCGGGCTGTTCGTCCTCGACGAGGCGTTGCTGCGACCGTCAGGAGCCGCGCGTCGCGACTTCCTCTACGGCAGCCTGGCAGCGCTCGACGACGACCTCGGCGGCAAGCTGTGTGTGGTCAGGGGCGACCCGCGGGTCGTCGTGCCGCAGGTGGCGAGGGAGATCGGCGCCGCCGCCGTGCACGTCAGCGCCGACTTCGGTCCGTATGGGCGTGACCGCGACGACGCGGTGGCGAGGGAGGTCGACCTCGTCCGTACCGGTTCGCCCTACGCGGTGGCGCCGGGCCGGGTGACGAAGGCCGACGGCGGCCCGTACCGGGTCTTCACCCCGTACTTCGGGCGCTGGCTCGACCACGGCTGGCGGGCGCCCGCGGACACGTCCGCGCGCACGGTCTCGTGGCTGGATCCGGCGCTGTCGGCCCGAGTGCCGATTCCGCGGACCGGCCCCGCGAGCCGAGAGCAGGCAGGGGAGCGGGCGGCGCTCGCTCGATGGGCGGAGTTCCTGGACGACGACCTGGCCGGCTACGACGTAGGCCGGGACCGGCCCGATCTCGACCGCACGAGCCGAATGTCGGTGTACCTCAAGTACGGGTGCATTCACCCGCGCACGATGCTCGCGGACCTCGCCGGTCGGCCCGGCAGCGGACCCGCGGCGTTCCGACGGCAGCTGGCCTGGCGCGATTTCTATGCCGACGTCCTGCACCATCGTCCCGACACCGCGCGGCGCAACTACGACCAGCGCTTCGACGCGATGCGATACGACAGCGGACCCGATGCGGACTCGGCGTGGTCGGCCTGGTGTGCCGGCCGGACCGGGTACCCGATCGTCGATGCCGGGATGCGTCAGCTGCTGGCCGAGGGCTGGATGCACAACCGGGTCCGGATGATCGTCGCGTCCTTTCTCGTGAAGGACCTGCACCTGCCGTGGTGGCGCGGGGCCCGGTACTTCATGCGCCACCTGATCGACGGCGACCTGGCCTCGAACCAGCACGGCTGGCAGTGGACCGCCGGATCGGGAACCGATGCGGCTCCGTACTTTCGGGTGTTCAACCCGATCACTCAGGGGAAGAAGTTCGACCCCGACGGTGACTACGTGCGCCGCTGGGTGCCCGAACTGCGCGACATCGCCGGGGCCCGGGTCCACACGTTGGACGACGGTCGCCCCCGCGACTACCCGGACCCGATCGTGGATCACGCCGTCGAGCGCGGGGAGGCGCTGGCCCGCTACGGCGAGCTGAAACGGGGTTAGGGTCGAACGATGGGCATCGTGTACTCGAGCGTGGTGGACACGCCCCGAGCAGCGGTCTTCGCCTGGCACGGCAGGCCGGGCGCCTTCGCCCGGCTGTCACCGCCGTGGCAGCCGCTGCGGATCGTGTCGGAGGCGGATTCGCTCGCCACCGGAACGGCGGTGCTCGCACTGCCGGCCGGGCTGCGCTGGGTCGCCCGCCACGACGGCGCCGCGTACGACCCACCCCATCGTTTCGTCGACGAACTCGCCGCCGACGGGCCGGCGTCGCTCCCGGTCCGGGCCACCCTGTCCTGGAGGCACATTCACGATTTCACCGAGGTCACCGCGGGATCGACCCGGGTGATCGACAGGGTCGAGACCCCGGTTCCGGAGTTCCTGCTGCGGTCGACATTCGCCTACCGGCATCGCCAGCTGGCCGGCGACTTGGCCGCACACCGCTGGGCGAGCGAGCGGGGCGTCCGGCCTGCGGTGGTGGCGGTCACCGGGGCCTCCGGTCTCGTCGGCTCAGCGCTGACCGCGTTCCTGAGCACGGGCGGGCACCGGGTTATCCGCCTGGTGCGGCGCGCACCGCGGACGCAGGACGAGCGACGGTGGGATCCCGCGGACCCAGCGGCGGACCTGCTGGCGGGCGTCGACGCTGTGGTGCACCTGGCCGGGGCGTCGATCGCCGGGCGTTTCACCGCGGCGCACATGCGGGCGATCCGGGACAGCCGCGTCGGGCCGACCCGCCTGCTGGCCGGGCTCGCGGGCCGCACCGAGGGCGGTCCGCGGACCTTCGTGTCCGCCTCGGCGATCGGGTACTACGGATTCGATCGCGGCGACGAGCTCCTCTCCGAGGACAGCTCCCGCGGCGACGGGTTCCTCGCCGATGTGGTGACCGACTGGGAGGCGGCCACTGGGCCTGCGGAGGAGGCCGGGCTGAGGGTCGTCCGGGTGCGTACCGGGGTGGTGCAGTCCGCGAGGGGCGGCACCCTCGCGCTGCTCCATCCGCTGTTCTCGGCGGGGTTGGGTGGACGGATCGGCGATGGCAGTCAGTGGCTGTCGTGGATCGGGCTCGACGACCTGGTCGACGTCTATCACCGGGTCCTGTTCGACGACTCGCTCCGCGGCCCGGTCAACGCGGTGGCACCGGCCCCGGTGCGCAATGTCGACTACACGCGCACCCTCGCGCGGGTGCTGCACCGTCCCGCGATCCTGCCGGTCCCTGGCTTCGGTCCCCGCCTGCTGCTCGGCGAGCGGGGCGCCCGCGAGCTGGCCGAGGCCGATCAGCACGTGGTCCCGACGAGGCTCGCGCTCGCGGGGCACGGGTTCCGGCACCAGGAGCTCGAGTCCGTGCTGCGCCATCAGCTCGGCCGGACGATCGACCCACCATGAGCGGCGCCCACGTCCTGGTGCTGGGCGCGACCGGCTACCTCGGCGGCCGATTGACCCCGCGGCTGCTCGCGGCAGGCCACCGGGTCAGGGCGCTGGTGCGTTCGCCGGACAAGCTGCACGACGTGCCGTGGGCGCCCGACGTGGAGATCGTGCGCGGTGACCTGAACGATCCCGCATCGTTGGCGGGGGCGTTCACCGACATCGACGTCGTCTACTACCTCGTCCACTCGATGGGCAGCAGCACCGAGTTCATCGAGACCGAGCGTCGCGGGGCGCTGAACGTGGCCGCGGCCGCGCGGTCCGCGGGCGTGGGGCGGATCGTCTACCTCGGTGGACTGCACCCGACCTCGTCCGACCTGTCGCCGCACCTGCGTTCCCGCACGCAGGTCGGGCAGATCCTCGTCGACTCCGGCATCCCGACGATGGTGCTGCAGGCAGGCGTGGTCATCGGGTCCGGATCCGCGTCGTTCGAGATGATCCGGCACCTGACCAATCGGCTGCCGGTGATGACGACACCGAGGTGGGTGAACAACCGCATCCAACCGATCGCCGTCCGGGACGTCCTGTACTACCTGATCGCGGCGGCCGAGGCCCCGCTTCCGCGCAGCCGCAGTTTCGACATCGGGGGACCGGACGTGATGCGCTATGGCGACATGATGAAGGTCTACGCGCAGGTCGCGGGCCTGGCGAACCGCCGCATCGTGGTGCTCCCGGTGCTGACGCCGAGGCTGGCGGGCCTGTGGATCGGGCTGGTGACACCGATCCCCACCGCACTGGGGCGGGCCCTGATCGAGTCGCTCCACAACGACGCCGTCATGGTCGAACACGGCATCGACGCGGTCATCCCGCCGCCAGAGGAGGGGCTCACCCCGTACCGGGACGCGGTGCGCCTGGCGCTCGGCCGCATCGAACGGGGGGAGGTGGAGACCACGTGGGCCAACGCGTCACCGGTGGGGGCGCCCTCGGACCCGCTGCCGTCCGACCCGGACTGGGCAGGAGAGGTGGTCTACACCGACGAGCGCAGCAGGGTGTGCGAGGCGGACCAGTGGACGCTGTGGCAGGTGGTCGAGAGCATCGGCGGAGAGAACGGCTGGTACTCGTTCCCGCTCGCATGGGCGGTCCGCGGCTGGCTCGACCGACTGGTCGGGGGAGTCGGTCTGTCCCGCGGCCGCCGGGACGCGCGGCGGCTCCAGACCGGAGACGCACTGGATTTCTGGCGCGTGGAGAGGATCGAGCGCGGCAGCCTGCTGCGACTGCGGGCCGAGATGCGCGCGCCGGGGGGAGCGTGGCTCGAGTGGCGGGTTCATCCCACCGCAGCAGGAACCGCCCGGCTCGATCAGCGGGCCGTCTTCTTTCCCCGTGGCCTCGCGGGGCGCGCCTACTGGTACGCGATCCTCCCGTTCCACGGGGTGATCTTCAAGGGCATGGTCAACAACATCGCGGGCACCGCGGCTCGACAGAACTCCCTCGAATCCTGAACCCTCCCGGCGCCTGTCACACCGTGCACAGCGGACGGATGTCCTCGCGCCCTCCGGTCGCAGGCGAGGTGAGCAGCAGACATGAGTTGTACCCGCGGGATTCGACGACCGCCCGGATCTCGCGCCAGCGCTCGGGGGAGGCGGAAGCCGACCGCGACAGCACGAATCCGGAGAACCGGCCCGGGTCCCCGACCAACGCCCACGAATAGTCGTCGGCGATGTGGCTCACCACGTAGTTCGTCGGTCCGTCCGGCGAGTCCTGGGTGGACACCCCGGGGAAACTGACATGCAGCTGCGCCATGGTGGCGGGGTCGTTCACCCGGGCATTGCCGACGATGCGGTTGTCGCCGCCCGCCCATGTGGTGCAGCTGTTCTCGACGCGCACGTTCTGCGCGTCGAGCAGCGTGTACGTGGCCTCGGTGTCGCGTGCGCAGTTCAGGCTGAACGGCTGCGGCACCGCGGCGAGCTGATGCCACGTACCCAGGTAGCGCTGCACGTCGAGCGACGGGACCGGGGCCAGGGGTGCGGCGGCGGCGGGCGCCGCGAGGAGCACCACCCCGCCGGTTGCCAACAGACCGACCGCCGTGCGGATGAGCGATTTCCTCGTCATGTGAGGTGGTTCGTAGCGGACGGCCCGCCGGATTGGTCCGAGTCACCGCCCATCCGCACCCGGCCCTGCTCCGAAGCACTCATATGGACAGCCTCTCCGCGGACCGGAACGTCGCCGTGATCGGTGGCGGCGTCGCCGGCCTGACCGCCGCGCACGTCCTGTCCCGCCGGGATCGCGTCACCCTGTACGAGGCCGACGACCGGCTCGGCGGGCACGCGCACACCCACACGGTGCACCTCGACACGGGGCAGTCGGTGTCACTGGACACCGGGTTCATAGTGCACAACGACCGGACGTATCCCACGCTGTGCCGACTGTTCGCCGAGCTCGGCGTCGCGACCCAGGAATCGGACATGTCGATGTCGATCCGGTCGGACGTCAACGGCCTCGAATATGCAGGCGCGCTGGGCCTGCGTGGACTGTTCCCGACCGCGGGCGCCCTGCGGCGTACGCGGCACTGGCGCATGCTCGCGGAGGTCACGAGGTTCCACCGGTCCGCCCGCCGCGTCCTCGGCGGGCCCGTCGACGGCCCCGACTCGCAGGAGACACTCGCCGACTTCCTCGCCCGGCACCGCTTCAGCCGGTACTTCCTCGACCATTTCATGACGCCGCTGGTGGCGGCGGTGTGGTCCTGCGACCCCGCGCTGGCAGGCAGCTACCCGGCGCGGTATCTGTTCACCTTCCTCGACCACCACGGCATGCTGACCGTCTTCGGTTCGGTGCCATGGCGGACCGTCACCGGTGGATCGTCGACCTACGTCGAGAAGATCGCATCCGGGATCGACGAGGTGCTCACCGGCACGGCGGTGACACGGATCGATCGGCGCGACGGGGTGTGTGTGATCGACTCGACCGGCGAGGTGCGCTACTTCGACGCCGCCGTCGTCGCCGTGCACCCGCATCAGGCGCTGGCGATGCTCGGAGGCCGCGCCTGCGCACTCGAGCGGTCCGTGCTCGGCGCGATGCCCTACTCGATCAATCACGCTCAGCTGCACACCGATCAGTCCGTGCTGCCGAGGGCACGGCGGGCACGGGCCTCCTGGAACTACCTGATTCCCGAGCGTGGCGTCGGCCCGCACGGCGTCATCGTCACCTACGACCTGACCCGTTTGATGCGCATCGACTCGGTCACCGACCGCCGATTCCTCGTGACGCTGGGCGGATCGCACCTGGTGGACCCGGGGTCGGTGATCGCGGAGATGACCTACGAGCATCCGATCTACACACCGGAGTCCGTCGCAGCGCAGTCCCGTTTGGCGGACCTCGGCTCGGAGACGGTCGCGTTCGCAGGCGCCTATCACGGTTGGGGATTCCACGAGGACGGGGCGATCTCCGGCGTGCGCGCAGCCGAACGGCTCGGCGGAGTGTGGGATACGGACGCGGCCGCAACGGTTCGGCAGGCAGCGCGGTGAACGGGTCCGCCGCCCTCTACCGGACCAGGATCCGGCACGTCCGAACCGAACCCGTCCACAACGCCTTCGGCTACCGCAGCTACAGCTGGTTCGTCGACCTCGACGCGCTGCCCCGCCTGCCGTGGTGGCTCCGGCCGTTCGCCGGATTCCGGGCGGAGGACCATCTCGAGGCAGGCGAGGGCCGAACCCTCAGGGGCCGCGTCGATGCCGTGCTGGCCGCGCACGACATCGACCTGCGGGGTGGGCAGATCACGGCGCTGATGAACGCGCGGGTCGCGGGCTACGTGTTCAACCCGTTGAGCCTGTTCTGGTGTCACGACAGCGCCGGTGACCTGCGCTGCGTGCTCGCCGAGGTGCACAACACCTACGGGGGCAGGCACTGCTACCTCCTCCGCACCGATCGGAACGGTCGCGCCGAGACCGACAAGCGGTTCTACGTCTCGCCGTTCAACGAGGTTGATGGCGTCTATTCGATGCGGCTGACGGAACCCGCCGACGTTCTGGACGTCCGTGTCGTGCTGCACCGGGACGGGCGGGCCCCGTTCGCCGCGACGATGCGCGGCCGCCGACGGCCCGCGACCACCGCGAACGTGGTCCGCGCACTCCTGGCGGCGCCGCTGGCCCCGCTGGTGGTCGCGGCGCGAATCAGAGTGCAGGGCATCAGGTTGTGGGCGCGCGGGGTACCCATCGCGCCCCGGCCTGCCACCGAGGAGAAGGAGAGGGCATCGTGACCGCGGAGAGTGTGAGAACCGACATCGACGACCGGATCTGGCCCGGCCTCGCGGATGCCCCCGCGGGGCCGCGCGCGCGATTTCTCGCGGCCGGGGCCGATCGACTGTTCCGCCGCGCGGCCGGTCGCCTCGAGATCCGCGTCGAGTACCCGGACGGCGCGATCGTCGGGGCGGGTGACCGACGAGACATTCTGCCGCGCATGATCATCCGGAGACCGGACGCGTTCGCCGCGCGGATCGCCGACGGCGGGCTGATCGGGTTCGGGGAGGCCTACATGGCGGGTGATTGGACCGCGCCGGACCTCGCCGCGGTGCTGACGGCCTTCGCCGTGGGCGTGGAGACGCTGGTCCCGCGCTCGCTGCAGCGGCTCCGCAGGCTGTTCGTCGCCGCGCAGCCGGCAGGCGAGCTCGGCACCGAACAGAACGCGCGGTCGAATGTCTCCCGACATTACGACCTGTCCAATGAACTGTTCGAGCTCTTCCTCGACGAGACGATGACCTACTCCAGCGCATTGTTCGACGGGGGACAGATCGGCTGGGACCAGCTCGCGAATGCACAGCGCCGCAAGGTCGATCGGTTGCTCGACGCCGCGGGCGTCGGACCGGGCACCCGGCTGCTCGAGATCGGCACCGGGTGGGGGGAGCTCTGCATCCGCGCCGCGCAGCGGGGAGCCACGGTCCGCTCGGTCACGTTGTCGACGCAGCAGCGGGCACTGGCGCGCCGTCGCGTGGCCGAGGCCGGGCACGCCGAGTCGGTGCGGATCGACCTGCTCGACTATCGCGCGGTCGAGGGCGAGTACGACGCGATCGTCTCGGTGGAGATGATCGAGGCGGTGGGCCATCGGTTCTGGGAGATGTACTTCGCCGCGCTCGACCGACTCCTCGCACCGGATGGCACGGTGGCGTTGCAGGCGATCACGATGGCACACGACCGGATGCTGACCACCAGGGACACCTACACCTGGGTGCACAAGTACATCTTCCCGGGCGGTTGCCTGCCGTCGACGCAGGCGATCGAGGCCGTCACCTCGCGGCACACGACACTGCGGGTGCGGGAGCTGACATCGATGGGTCCGCACTACGCGGAAACGCTGCGGCTGTGGAAGGAGCGGTTCGCCGCGCGCAGCGCCGAGGTCGCCGCGCTCGGATTCGACGAGATCTTCCGGCGGATGTGGCTGTTCTATCTCGCATACTCCGAGGCGGGGTTCCGTTCGGGCTACCTCGACGTCCAGCAGATCGTGCTCGACCGCGGGACCGGTCCGCGGTGAACGCCACCGGGCCCGCTGGTTTCGCCGCGGTCAGCGTCACCTGTCTGGTGGTGCTGGCGCTGCTGCAGGCCGGCACGTTCGCGGCCGGCCGCAGGATCGGCCGCTACAACGTGGTCGATGTGTCCTGGGGCCTGGGCTTCGTCCTGGTTGCGGTGGCGGCGGCGGCGATCGGCGGAGGAGACGTGACGCGCCGGATCCTGGTGGCGCTCCTGGTCGCGGTGTGGGGCCTGCGCCTGAGCTGGCACATGCACACCAAGTCGAGGGGACGCGGCGAGGACCCCCGCTACGAGGAGCTGCTGGCTCGGTCGGCGGGTTCGCGCACCGCGGTGGTGGTTCGGAAGATCTTCCTCACCCAGGGAGTCGCCCAGTGGTTCGTGTCGGTGCCGCTGCAGCTGTCCGCGGTGCTCGGCGCCACCAGCGGCGCCGCGCTCGCGGTCCTCGGGCTCGGTGTGGCGGTGTGGTTCGTCGGATTCGCCTTCGAGGCCGTCGGGGACAGCCAACTGGCGCGCTTCAAGGCCGAGCCCGCCAACCGCGGCCGGATCATGGACGTCGGGCTGTGGGCATGGACCCGTCATCCGAACTACTTCGGTGACGCGTGCGTGTGGTGGGGGTTGTGGCTGGTGACCGCGAGCGTCTGGCCGGGGCCGCTCACCATCGCGTCGCCGCTTCTGATGACCTACTTCCTCGTGTATGCCACCGGTGCCCGGCTTCTCGAGAGATCGATGTCGCGGCGCCCGGGCTATGCCGAGTATCAGGAGCGCACCGGGTTCTTCTTCCCCCGCGTGCCCCGACCGTCCTAGGGTGTGTCTGACAAAGCGTGGATCCATGCGATTGCGGCGTGGATGAGGACGGCGGCTCGGTAGACGATCGCGTGTTTGTTGTAGCGGGTGGCGAGGCCTCGCCATTGCTTGGTGTGGCAGAACCGGCGTTCGATCACGTTGCGGTTCTTGTAATCGGCGGCGTCGAGCCCGACGGGCCTGCCGCCGCGTGAGCCGCGACGTTTGCGGTGCCCCTGCTGGTCTCTGGGTTCAGGGATGACGGCCTTGATGCCACGCTCGCGCAGATGCTTCCGGATCGCGCGGGACGAGTACGCCTTGTCTCCGCGGACCGCATCCGGTCTCGTGCGCGGTCGCCCGATCTCCCGTCCGACGCGCAACTGCTCCAGAAGCGGCAGAATCCCCGGCCTGGCCGGGAGTGATCAGCGTGACCAGAGGCAGCCCGTTGCCATCGACGAGCTGATGGATCTTCGTCGACAACCCACCCCGCGAGCGGCCGATCCCGTGATCAGGCGGCTCGATCGCTGGATTCGTGTAGTTCGACCCATCCCCCTGTGGGGT
This sequence comes from Rhodococcus sp. UNC363MFTsu5.1, assembly GCF_000686785.1. Taxonomy (NCBI): domain Bacteria; kingdom Bacillati; phylum Actinomycetota; class Actinomycetes; order Mycobacteriales; family Nocardiaceae; genus Rhodococcus; species Rhodococcus sp. UNC363MFTsu5.1. Next base: position 159,920 of record NZ_JMLO01000006.1, on the reverse strand, counting down.
GGATCGTGTTCGTCGCATGCTGATGCGCGCGAGCGATCGTCGAGTCCACCGACAGCGACCAATCGATCAATGGCTTCGGGTCAGGTCCGCTTGCGGCTCGCGATCTCGTCAGAGAGCTGCTGCACATGGGCGGGGTCCGCGTCCCGGGCAAGGGCGACGTAGTGGTCCATGACGGCCGGCCGGTAGCGCACGGGCAACGTCTGTCCTGGTGCGAGTCGGGTGAGCTCGGTGATCGTGAGGTCTTCGTCTGCGATACCGCGAAACGAGATGCCGTCGGCGGTCTCCACGTCGAACATCAGGACCACGCGTGGATTGCCGTTGACCTCCCGCCAGTCGATGAGAACGCCGAGTGCAAGCGCGCCCGTGCGCAGTTCGGCATTGCGCTTGCGTGCATCACTGCTCAGGAGCGGGTTCGGGGCGACGCCCGGAAAGTCGGGCCCGACGCCGAGCGATTCCCGACTCAGGTCCGGCCTGAGCTGCGCCATCACATCGTCGAGCGTCTTCGTCGAATCGTTGAGCTTCTTCTTCCAACCGAACATCCTGACCCCTCCCTCACACCAGTGCCGGAATCTCGGCCTGGCGCTTCGCCCTCACCGCGATTGTATGGCGCGGCCATTCCGACCTCCGTCGCATCACCCCGTCCCGATGCCTATTTGTCAGACACGCCCTAGAGCGCGCCCGTCACCAGGGCACCGTTCCCGAGTCGTCGAAGAATCCTCCGGTCGGGCCGTCGTCGGGCAGGGTCGCGAGGCGAATCGCCACGGCCGCACCCTGTTGCGGTGTACGGACGCCGCGAAACCCGTTGAGGTCGGTGGCAGTGAAACCGGGACAGCCGGAGTTGATCAGGATGTTGGTATCACCCAGTTCCTTGACGTACTGGACAGTGAGGGCGTTGAGGAAGGTCTTCGAGGCCAAGTAGGCGGCGGGAACCGGGCCCATGTCGATGCCGGGTGTGGTTTGCAGGGCGAGCGAGCCGACGCTGCTGGACATGTTGACGATTCGCGGTGACGCCGAGGCGCGCAGCATCGGCAGCATCGCGTTGGTCACGCTGATGACCCCGATCACGTTGGTTTCCACGACGATTCGCACGGTCGCGGGATCGACCGTGGTCGGTGTCTGCGGCATACCGCCGGTGATCGCGGCATTGTTGACCAGAACGTCGAGCCCGCCGGCATGGCCGGCGATCAATTCGGCCGCCGCGGCCGCACTTGCGTCGTCGGTCACGTCGAGCGGCACACCGAACGCATCGGTCCCGGCCGCGCGCAGCTTCGCCACCGCGGCCTCGCGGCGTTGCCGATCACGCGCGCCCACACCGATTCGCCAGCCGAGCGCGCCCAGGCCGGCGGCGATCTCGTATCCGATTCCCTTGTTCGCGCCGGTCACCAGCGCAATCGTCTGTTCACTCACACCGCCGATCCTGCTGCGGCTCCGGGTGCAGCGTCCAAGACCGATCGGGTGGGCGGCGATACCGCACGGGTATTGGTCGTGGTGATCGCCGGATACCATTGGCCCGGTGGAGACGCGGGAGATGCGGTACTTCGTCGCCGTCGCCGAGGAGTTGCACTTCGGGCGGGCGGCACAGCGGCTCGCGATCGCGCAACCACCACTATCGCGAGCCATCCAGCAGCTCGAACGGCGGCTCGGAGTCGTCCTGCTGCACCGCACCGCTCGCGCCGTCGCCTTGACCGAGGCCGGGTCGGTGCTGCTGCGGGAGGCCAGGACCGCGCTCGACGCGGTCGAAGCCGCCGAGCGGCGAACCCGCCGCGCCGCGGCCGACCGGCCCGGTGTTGTGCTGGCCACCAAGGCCGGAGCGTCCAGCGAACTGTTGTCGAAGCTGCTGCACGCCTACGCCGCCGAACCGGGCGCCGTGGCAGTCGAGGTGATGCTGTGCGGGCCAGGCCAGCCGGAAGGTCTGCTGCGCAACGGGCGTGCCGACGTTGCTCTGCTGCACCGGCCCTACGACACGACGGCCGGATTCGACACCGAGGATCTGCACACCGAACAGCAGGTCGTGGTCCTGCCCGCGGGGCATCCCCTCGCCAGCCGGGCGAATCTGCCGTTGGCCGAAGTCAACGCCCTGACGGACCTGCCCCTGCCGCGCTGGCCCGGACGGGATGGCAGCTATCCGGACGGCCCCGGCCCGCAGGTGCGCGACCATACCCAACTATTCCAACTGATCGCGCTCGGACGGGCTTGCGCGCTGGTGCCCGAGTCGCTCCGAGCCCAGCTACGCGACGATCATGCCGTCGTGCCCGTGCCGGACGCACCGGCCGTCACGACCGTCGTCGCCTGGCCACCACACAGCAGATCCAAAGCCGTTGCCGACCTTGTCCGTACGGCGGTACACCTCTAGCCGTTACCATCCGCAACTGCCGCAGGTCGCGTGGTTCGAGCAACAGGCCCTAGGTGTCCCGTCCACCCAACAACCGGGCCAGCGCGTCGAGCACCGCGGGGTCCTCGATGGTCGAGGGCACGGTGTACTCGTCGTGGTCGGCGATCTGTCGCATCGTCTTACGCAGGATCTTCCCGGATCGGGTCTTGGGCAGCGCCTGCACGACGGTGACGTCGCGGAAGGTCGCGACGGCGCCGATCTGGTCGCGCACCATGGCCACCAGCTCCACCCGGAGCTGCTCCGGGTCGATGTCGGCGCCCGCCTTGAGCACGACGTATCCGCTCGGCCGCTGTCCCTTGAGCTCGTCCTTGATGCCGATCACCGCGCACTCGGCGACGGCGGCGTGCCCGGCCACAACGGCCTCCATGCTCCCGGTCGAAAGGCGGTGCCCCGCAACGTTGATGACGTCATCGCTGCGGCCGAGCACGAACACGTACCCGTCGGCGTCGATGTAGCCGGAGTCGCCGGTCAGGTAGTAGCCGGGGAAGGTCGCCAGGTAGGACTTGACGTACCGGTCCTCGTCGCGCCACAGTCCGGCCAGTGTGCCGGGCGGCATCGGCAGCTCGATGACGATGTTGCCCTCGGTGCCTGCCTGCACCGGCGCACCCTCCCCGTCCAGGATCTCGACGTGATAGCCGGGCACCGGCACGGTGGGGGAGCCGGCCTTGATGGGCATCGGTTCGAGCCCGCGCAGGTTCGCGCAGATGGCCCAGCCGGTCTCGGTCTGCCACCAGTGGTCGATCACCGGCACGCCGAGCTTCTCGGTGGCCCACTCGTAGGTGTCGGGGTCGAGCCGCTCACCGGCCGCGAACAGCGTCTCGAGCGAGGAGATGTCGTACCGCGCAATCTCTTTCGCCTCGGGATCGACCTTGCGGATCGCCCGGATCGCGGTCGGCGCGGTGAACAGCGCGCGCACGCCGTGGTCGCCGATCACGCGCCAGAACGCGCCTGCGTCGGGGGTCCCGACCGGCTTGCCCTCGTAGAGCACCGTCGTCGCGCCGACCAGGAGCGGGCCGTACACGATGTACGAGTGCCCGACGACCCAGCCGACGTCGGAGGCCGTCCACATCACCTGGCCGGGGCCGATGTCGTAGAGGTTGCGCATCGACCAGGCCAGCGCCACCGCGTGGCCGCCGTTGTCGCGGACCACGCCCTTCGGCTTTCCGGTGGTGCCGGAGGTGTACAGGATGTAGAGCGGATCGGTCGCGGCGACCGACACGCAGCCTGCGGGCTCGGCGGCGGCGAGCGCGGCATCCCAGTCCAGCCAGCCGGCGACATCGCTCGCCGATCCCGGGATCTGCTCGCGGTCCTTGACGATCACGGTGCCGGGAGCGTTCGCGGTCAACCCGAGCGCTCGCTCCACGATCGGCAGGTACTCGATGGTCCGGCCCGGTTCGAGTCCGCCGGACGCGGTGATCAGGGCCTTCGGCTCGGCATCGTCGATGCGGGCGGCCAGCTCGGCGGCCGCGAAACCGCCGAACACCACGGAGTGGATCGCGCCGATGCGGGCGCAGGCGAGCATCGCGATCGCGGCCTCCGGGATCATCGGCATGTACACGATCACCCGGTCGCCCGCCGTGACGCCCTGCGCGACCAGCGCGCCCGCGAAGCGCGATACCTCGTCGAGCAGCTCGGCGTAGCTGTAGGTGCGGGTGGTGCCCAGCATCGCGGAGTCGTAGATCAGCGCCGCCTGCTCACCGCGGCCTGCGGCGACGTGCCGGTCGAGCGCGTTGAAGCAGGTGTTCAGCGTGGCACCGGGAAACCAGCGGTACATCGGGGCGTCGTCGGCGTCGAGGGCGCGGGTGGGAGCGACATCCCAGTCGACCGCGTCGGCGGCATCGAGCCAGAAGCGCTCCGGTTGCTCGACGCTCTCACGGTAGGCCTCGGCGTAACTCATCGACTCGTGTCCTCTCAACCGCTCCGCAGGTGTGACGCGCACTACAGGGTAGGTGACCGGGTCGGTGCAGCAGTGCGATTGGCCCCGCCGCGGACGTCGTCTGCGCCGGGCGGCAGCGAAGCGTCGGTGAACGGCGCTCGGGCCTCGAGCTACCACCCGCCCCGTCGAGCCGACGTACCGTGGACGCATGACTTTGCTCGCCGAAGATCTGCTCCTGCTCCTGCTCGACGACGAATCCGGCAAGCCGCTGATCGGCAGCACCGCGCTGCCGAGGGCGTTGGCCGGGGCCGTGCTCCTCGAACTCGCGCTCGGTGGCGTGGTGCGGCCGGCCGGGGAGGGTGAGGAGGTGAAGAAGGGCAGGCTTGTGCTGAGCGAGGAGGCGCCGCCCGAGGACCCGATCCTCGCGGGCGCGGTCGCCCGGATCCGGGACTCGAAGCCGCTCAAGCCGGAGAGCGCGATCGAGAAGATCGACCAGCGGCTCCGCGAGGCGCTCGTCCAACGGATCGTGGACAGGGGCTGGGTCCGCGAGTCGAAGGGGCGTCTGCTCGGGATCTTCCCGACCACGGTGTGGCCCGCGGTCGACGAGAGCCACGAGCGTGCTGTCCGCGACGAGCTTCGCGCCGCCCTGGTGGACGGCGCCACCCCGACCGAGCGGACCGCCGCACTGGTCTCGCTGCTCTCCGCCGTCGACGCGGCGCCCAAGGTCATCGCGGACGGTGACCGTCGCGCAATCAAGAAGCGGGCCAAGGAGATCGCCGACGGTGAGTGGGCGGGTGCCGCTGTCCGCAGGACGGTCGAGGCCGTGAACGCCGCGATCATGGTCGCGGTGATCATCCCCGCGACCGCGGCGGGCGGAACCTCCTGATGCACGGCAAGGTCGCGCTGGTCGCGGGCGCGACCAGGGGCGCGGGGCGCGGGATCGCCACCGCGCTCGGTGCGGCCGGCGCCACCGTCTACGTCACCGGCCGGACCAGCGGGTCGCAGCGGTCGGAGATGAACCGGCAGGAGACGATCGAGGAGACGGCGGCCCTCGTGGACGCGGCAGGCGGTCGCGGGATCCCGGTCCGGGTCGACCACCTGGTGCCCGAGGAGGTGGGCGCGCTGGTCGAGCGGATCCGGGCCGAGCAGGGCGCCCTGCACGTGCTGGTCAACGACATCTGGGGAGCCACCGAGATGGAGTGGGACAAGACGGTGTGGGAGTCGTCCCTCGACGTGGGGCTGCGGTACCTGCGGCTCGGCGTCGACACTCACGCCATCACCAGCCATTTCGCGATCCCGCTCCTGCTGGAGACCCCCGGTGGCCTGGTCGTCGAGGTGACCGACGGGACCGACGAGTACAACGCCGCCAACTATCGGGTGTCGTTCTTCTACGACCTGGCCAAGGCCGCGGTCAGCCGGATGGCGTTCGCGCTGGCCCACGAGCTGGGACCGCGCGGTGCGACCGCGGTTCTGGTCACCCCTGGCTGGCTGCGGTCGGAGATGATGCTGGACAACTTCGGTGTCACCGAGTCGAATTGGCGCGACGCCACCGAGCGGATCCCACATTTCGCCATCTCGGAGAGCCCGACCTATGTGGGCCGGGCGGTGGCGGCACTCGCGCAGGATCCCGACGTCGCGCGCTGGAACGGGCAGTCGCTCTCCAGCGGGCAGTTGGCACGGGAGTACGGCTTCACCGATCTCGACGGCAGCAGACCCGACGCGTGGCGTTACCTGGTCGAGGTCCAGGAGCCCGGCAGACCGGCCGACACCACCGGGTACCGCTGACGGATCAGCGCGGCAGCCCCAGATTCCGGTAGCGCGCGATCCTGGCCGCGTACCGATCGGCGGCGGGCTGATCGACCAGGCCGTACAGCTCCCTGGCGATGGCCTCGCCGACCCGCTTAGAGAACCCGATCGGCTCGTCCGCCGCGTCCGGTGATTCCGGGATGATCGCGTCGATGATGCCGTCGCGCAGCAGGTCCAGCGAGCGGATGCCCTGAGCGGCGGCCATCTGCGGCGCGTGCGTGGTGTCGCGGTGCACGATGGCGCTCGCTCCCTCAGGGGGAAGCGGTGCGAGCCAACCGTTCTGCGCGGACAACACCCGATCCGCGGGCAGCAGCGCGAGGGCGCCGCCGCCGGTGCCCTGCCCGAGCAGCACCGAGACGGTGGCCGTGTCGAGGGTGACCAGGTCCGCGAGGCAGCGCGCGATCTCCGGGGCGAGGCCCTTCTCCTCGGCCTCCTTCGAGAGCGAGGCGCCGAGCGTGTCGATGACCAAAACCAGCGGGATCCGCAGTTCCTCGGCGAGTTTCATCGCCCGCCTCGCCTCGCGGAGCGCGGCCGGTCCCATCGTGTGTGCCGGGGACTGACCGCTGCGGTCCTGGCCGAACAGCACGCACGGCGCGCCCCGGAACCGCGCCAGCGACACCAGCACGGTCTGGTCCGCCTCGCCCTGCCCGGTGCCGCTGAGCGGGATCTGCTCGGTGGCCGCGTGCCGCAGCAGCTGCCGGATACCGGGCCGGTCGGCCCGGCGCGAGAGCATCACCGACTGCCATGCGGGCACGTCCGGGATGTGGGCGGGCTCGGGATTCGGGTCCTGCCACTGCCCGGTCTCGCCGGTCATCACCCGCAACGCGCGATGAACGAGGTGCCGCAACCAGTGCGGCGACACCACGCCGTCGATGACCCCGCTGTTGTAGAGGTTCTCGGCGGTCTGCACGCCCTCGGGGAACTTCTCGCCGTACAGCGCCTGGTAGACCCGAGGGCCGAGGAAGCCGATCAGCGCGCCCGGCTCGGCGATCGTGACGTGCCCGAGCGAACCCCAGGACGCGAACACCCCACCGGTCGTCGGGTTGCGCAGGTACACCAGGTACGGCAGGTGCGCGGCCTTGTGCACGGTGACCGCCGCCGCGATCTTGATCATCTGCACGAAGGCGAGGGTGCCCTCCTGCATCCGGGTGCCGCCCGACGTCGGGGACGCCAGCAGCGGCAGGCCCTCGGCGGTCGCCCGCTCGATCGCGGTGACGATCCGCTCGGCGGCGGCGACGCCGATGGACCCCGCGAGGAAGCCGAACTCACAGGCGATCACCGCGACCCGGCGACCCCGGACGGTTCCGACACCGGTGATCACGGACTCGTCGAGGCCGGTCTTGGCTGCGGCCGCGTCGAGGTCCGCTCGATATGAGCTGTTCGCCTCGACCGGCACCGGCGGCCGGTCCCATGGCTCGAAGCTCCCGGCATCGAGTACCAGGTCCAGGATCTGCTGGGCCGACAGGCGCACGGTCATGGCCCGACCTTATCGGCCGAACGCCTCCCGCCAGGACACCGTCTTGCCGACCCGCAGGATCGAGCGCTGGTAGATCTTCGCGGCTACGAGCGAGAGCGCCGCGGTGACCGCGATCATCAGCACGATGGTGCCGATCACCTGTGCCGGGTCGGTCACCCCGGCCGCGATCCGCAGCGGCATCAGGATCGCGGAGAACGGCGGGATCCAGCTCAGCACGGTGCTCAGGGTGCCGTCCGGGTTGCCGACCGCGGAGAAGGCGGAGAAGAACATCGCCATGATCAGCAGCATCAGGGGCATCGTCGTGGAGTTCACGTCCTCCTGGCGCGAGACCATCGAGCCGGCCGCGGCGTAGAGCACCGCGAAGAACGTGAAGCCGAGGACGAACCAGCCGAGGGTGCCGACGAACACCCCGATCGCCGTGCCGGTGACGGTCAGGACCCCGGTGGCGAGTCCGGCGCCGACCCCGGCGACACCGTATGCGGTCAGCTGTACCAGCCCGACCGCGCCGATGCCGATGACCTTGCCCCACAACAGCTGCAGCGGGCGCAGGGTCGACAGCAGCAGCTCGACCACCCGGCTGGACTTCTCCTCGACGACGCCCATCGCGACGTACATGCCGAAGCCGAGGATCTGCATGTACAGCAGGGTCACCGCCGCGATGGACATCGCGATGCGCTGGCCCTCCTCCGGGTCGGGCGGATCGATCGCCTCGACGGTGACCACGGCCGCGCCGATGTCCGCACTCAGCTGCGCGACGTCCACGCCCTGGGCCGTCAGAGCCCGCTGCTGAGCCTGGCCGGTGACCGCGATGTCGATGACGGTGCGGAGCGCGGCGTCGATCTCGGATTCGGTGACCGCGGTGGCGGATCCGTCCGGATTCGGGATGAGGGCCACGTCCAGGTCGCCGCTGCCGACGCGATCTCGGGCGGTCTGTTCGTCGGGGATCTCGGACACCTCGACGGGCGTGCCCACCTGCTCTCCCGCGGCCACAAGGGTCGGGGACAACGACTGGTCCCCGACCAGTCCGATGGCGGCGCGGTCCGCGTCGTCGCCGGTGGAGAAGATCGAGTACCCGACGATGCCGCCGACGATGGCGATCAGGATGACCACGTTGCTGATCAGGAAGCTCTTCTTGCGGACCTGGGTGAGGAACTCGCGCTTGGCGACCAGGCGTACTGCGCGGGCGGTCGGCAGTGTCTTCTGGTCGTTCCGCAGGCTCCACTCCCTGGTCATGCCGCGACCACCTCTCGGAACAGTTCGGTGAGGGACGGGCGGTGCAACGAGAACTCGTGTACCGGTCCGGTTTTCAGGGCGGCGGCGAGGATCGCCTGGTCGTCCGCGCCTGGCTCGAGCGTGAGCACGGTGCGCCCGTCGGTGTGACTGACCGCGCTCACCCCGGCCAGGTGCTGTGCCCAGTCCGCGCCCGCACCGGGGGCGTGCACGACGAGCTGGGCGCTCTCGCCGCCGCGCAGTTCGTCGACGGTGCCGACCGCGCGCATCTTGCCGTGCTTGATGATGCCGACGCGGTCGCACAGTCGCTGCACCAGGTCGAGCTGGTGGCTGGAGAAGATCACCGGCACCCCGGTCTTCGCCTTCTCGATCAGCACGTCGCTCATCACGTCCACCGCGACCGGGTCGAGGCCGGAGAACGGCTCGTCCAGGACCAGCACCGCCGGGTCGTGCACCAGCGCCGCGGCCAATTGGACTCGCTGCTGGTTGCCCAGGCTCAGCGAGTCCACGGTGTCACCGATGCGTTCGGCGATGCCGAGCCGGTCGGTCCAGCGGGTCACCGCCGACCTCGCCTCGGGGCGTGAGAGTCCGTGCAGTTCGGCGAGATACGAGAGCTGGGCGCCTACCTTCATCTTCGGGTACAGGCCACGCTCCTCGGGCATGTATCCGATGGTGCGGCGCACGTCCAGGTCGACGGGTCGGCCGCCGAGCCGCACCTCGCCGGAATCGGCGGACAGCACCCCGAGCGCGATCCGCATGGTGGTGGTCTTTCCTGCGCCGTTGCTGCCGACGAATCCGAAGATCTCGCCGGGGCGCACCTCGAAGCTGAGGTCGTCGAGCGCGACCACCTCGCCGTAGCGCTTGGAGATGCGGTCGATGGTGAGGGTGTGGCTGTCGGTCACGCTGCCTCCATGGGGAATTCGTCGGACTCGGGATCGGGATCGGGGCGGCTCCAGGCCAGGATCATCGCGGGGGAGCAGCCGCCGATCATCAGCGTGGTGAGGGTGAGCAGCCCGCCGGTGTAGGCCATCGTGGTGTGGCTTCCCTCGGTGACCACGCTGCCGACGATCAGGTAGATGACCGGGATCATCACCAGCGACTGGGTGATGCTCAGGCCGGTGGAGCGGGCCGCGTTCTGCTGCTGCACCTCCCACTCGTCGAGGGTCCCGGACGGCGCGTCGCCGAGGCGGCCGGAGACGATCTGCAGCGAGGTCCAGATGGGGAGGAAAAGCAGGCAGGCGGGCAGCCACAGCAGCGGGCCGCGCTCGAAGAAATGGCAGAGCACGCCGACCGTGAGCATGAAGGCGAAGGTCGCGGCGAGCGCGATCACCAGGATTCGACGGCGGTGCCGGGTACGCCAGCCGGGCAGCATGTGCCGCCACTTCTCGGAGTTCGCGAGGAACCTCCTGGCCCGGTGCGCCTGATAGCGCTCGACGAGGTTCATCTCAGGCATCTCGGTTCACTCCTGACTCGCGTGGTCGGTAGAGCTCGGTGGAGAGCGGGGTGAACTCGGTCCGCGAGAACACCGCCTCGATCGGCAGGCCGAACACCTCGCAGATCCGCATCGCCAGGTCCAGGCTCGGGAAGTGGTCGCCGCGCTCGAGCGCGCCGACGGTCTGCGGGTTCACCTCGATCAGTTCGGCCAGCCGGACCCTGCTCAGCGAGCGCTCGGCCCGCAGCACCGCGATGCGGTTGAAGATGGGGCGCGATTCCCCGCGTCGTACCGGGCTCATGCATCAGATTGTTGGGAAAACCCAACAGTCTGTCAAGTAGTTCCTACGGTCGGGGAACGAGTCCTACTCGATGTAGTACGGTTCGCCCATGCGCGTCGGCCCAGGTGAGAAGCTCTCTCGCCGTGTGCGCTGCGCGTCCGTCGGCTCGACAACCGCGGCCGTGGCCGTCGCAGCGCACGGCGCGGGCGGTGGCGGACTGCCCGCCGGGTCCACCCTCATGCTCCTCGTCGGGTTCTCCGCGGTGCTGGTCGCCGTGATGGCCGCAGTCCCCGCGCTTCGCCGCGGGGGGCCTGCGCTGGTCCCGATCCTGGCGGTCGGGCAGCTCGGTGCGCACACCACGCTGGCGTTCGGCGGCGCCCACCACGCGGACATGGCCTCGGGTCCGATCGGCGGCATGAGCCCGCAGATGCTCGCCGCGCACGCCCTCGCGATCGGCGTCTGCGCCGCACTCATCGCGGCGGCGGAACGGATCGGCCCGCGCACCGAGGCCGCGCTGCGCGCGGTCGTCGCGGCACTCGTCGTCGCCATCCCCGTCCTCGAACGACCCCGCAGCTGGCGACCCGTCGCCGAGGTGCACCCGCTCGTCTCCGCCCTCTGCCGCGTATCGGTCTCGCGGCGCGGCCCACCGCTTTTCGTCTGATCACACCTCACCCCACCGCGTAACCACGGCCGTCCCGGCCGGGGCGCGGTCTCTCGCGGTTCCCATGGGGTCCCGCGCACCCAAAGTCTGATCGACGAAAGCGATGTCATGACCATCACCACCGAGCCCGGCGTGCCCAAATCCTCGCCGCCGGGCACCGAATCCTCGGCGCTGCGCAAGCTCCTGCTGCGGCTGCACTTCTACGCGGGCGTGTTCGTCGGCCCGTTCCTCCTGGTCGCGGCCCTCACGGGATTCGTATACGCGTTCGCGCCGACGCTGGAGAGGCTCGTCTACGGGAACTACCTCGAGGCGCCCGCGACGGATCACCCGCTGCCCGCGTCCGAGCAGCTGCGGGCCGCGCTCGACGGCCGCGACCCGTCCGCGGTCCTGTCGTTGCAGACCGCCGAGGCGGGCGGGTCGACCCGCGTGGTGTTCGAGGACCCCGGCGTCGGCTCGGGGGAGACGACGGTGTTCGTCGACCCGGGCAGCGGCAAAGTGCTCGGCGCGCTGGCGACGGACTCAGGGGACCTGCCGCTGCGGGCCTGGCTGTCGGCCCTGCACAAGAACCTGCATCTCGGTGAGGTCGGCAACCTCTACAGCGAGATGGCCGCGTCCTGGCTCGGCGTGATCGTGCTCGCCGGCCTGTATCTGTGGTGGACGAAGTACCGCCGTGACCGCGCGAACGGCCGGGGCCGGTTGCTGACGGTTGACCGGTCGCTGACCGGCCGCAGGAGCACGCTGAACTGGCACGGGGTCGTCGGTGCCTGCGCCGCGATCGGGTTGATCTTCCTCTCCATCACCGGACTGACCTGGTCGGACAACGCAGGCGAGAACGTGAAGACGCTCCGCACCGAGATGAGCTGGACCACCCCGAAACTGGACACCACGCTGGGGGCGAGCCCGGCCGCGCCCGCGGGCGAGCACGCGGGGCACGGCGCTCCGGTCGCTCCTGTCACCGACGGCGCACCGGCGGACCCGTCGGCCGTCGACGGCGTGCTGGCCGTTGCTCGCGACCAGGGTCTGACCGGATCGCTGTCCGCGACGATCCCGGCCAGCGCCGCGAAGGCCTGGGCGGTGAAGGAGACCGCGACGGGCGGCGACTCGATCGCGGTCGACGCCAGGACGATGCAGGTCACCGACGAGCTCCGGTTCGCGGACTGGCCGCTGGCCGCCAAGCTCAGCTCGTGGGGGATCGCAGGCCACATGGGCACGCTGTTCGGCATCGCCAACCAGCTGCTGCTCGGGGCACTCGCGCTGTCGCTGATCACGCTGATCGTGACCGGCTACTGGATGTGGTGGCAGCGGCGTCCCCGCCGCTCGGAGGGGTTCGCGCTCGGCACCGTGCCGCGCCGCGGCGCCATGCGGCGGCTGCCATGGCCGGCCATCGGCGGTATCGCGGTGGTCGCGGTTGCCGTCGGCATCTTCGTGCCGCTGCTCGGACTCTCGCTGCTCGGCTTCCTCATCGTGGACATGCTGCTGGGGCTGCGTTCGAGGCGGCAACCGGCATGAGGCGGGCGGCGATCGCCCTGCTGCTGGCACTGGGCGCGGTCGTGCTGACCGCGCCGGTGGCGTCGGCGCACTCCGAGCTGCTGTCCTCGTCTCCCGCTCGCGACGGCGTGCTTGCGGAACCGCCAACCGAGGTCGTGCTGACCTTCTCCACGGCGGTGCAGTCGACCGGTGCCGCGGTCGTGGTCACCACCGCGGATGGGACCCGTCTCGACGACGGCCCGGTCAGGCGCGACGGAGCCAGGATGATCCAGCGGGTGAAGGCCGGCTCCGGGGCCGTCGACGTCCGCTGGCGGGCGGTGTCCGAGGACGGGCACCAGCTCACCGGGACCTTCGGCTACGCGGTGGGTGCGCCCGCCGGGGCGGCGGGTGTCGAGGCGACGCCGACCCCACCCGCTGGGCAGCAGGCGGTCGCGCCGGCACCGGACGTGCAGTCGTCCGCGGCGGAGCCGTCGCCGCTGTACCGCCGCCTGCTGGGGCCGGCCGCCCTGGTGATCGCCGCGCTCGCGCTCGCGGTCGCCGCGTGGCGCTCCGGAAGACACTCCAAGACAAACGAACTCGTATCGAAGGAACAACAATCATGAGCAACAACATCTTCTCTCGCCGGCGGATGCTGGCCGCGGGCGCCGCTCTGTCCATGGGACTCGCCCTCGCCGGCTGCTCGTCGGACTCCGACAACGCGGCCGAGAGCGCTCGGCCGGCGGCCGAGTCGGTGACCCTGACCGAGTCCTGGGTGAAGGCGGCCGACAGCGGGATGACCGCCGCCTTCGGCACCCTCGTCAACGAATCGGGGACCGAAGCGACCCTGGTCGCGGTGAGCAGCCCGATCTCGCCTGCCGTCGAGGTGCACGAGATGGCGATGGGCCCCGACGGCGCGATGGTGATGCGGAAGAAGGAGGGTGGGGTGTCCATCCCCGCCTCGGGTACGCACAAGCTCGAACCAGGGGCGGACCACATCATGTTCCTCCGCCTGCCCGCTCCCGTGAAGGCGGGCACCGACGTGCCGCTGACGCTCACCTTCGGTGACGGGTCCACCTCCGAGACCACGGTCCAGGTAAGGGATTTCACCGGAGCCAACGAGAGCTACGAAGGGAATCATGGCTGAGCTGAGCCGGCGCCGCCTGCTCAGCGCCGGTGCCGTCGTTCTCGGCGGCACCGGCCTGGCCTGGGGCGCACGCGAGGTCACGCTCGACCAGGGGCCGCAGGCGGCGCCGCCAGCGGCAACCGAGTCGGAGGTCGAGCCCTTCTACGGCACGCATCAGGCGGGCATCGCCACGGCGCCGCAGGCGCACTCGACGTTCGTGGCGCTCGATCTCCGGCCGGAGGTGGACCGGGCCGCGCTGATCCGGTTGCTGAAGGTGTGGACCGAGGACGCGGCCCGGCTCACCGAGGGCAGGGCGGCGCTGGCGGACACCGAACCGGACCTGGCCACCGAGCCGACCCGGCTCACGGTCACGGTCGGGTTCGGCCCCGGAGTGTTCCGGGCCGGGAATGTCGAGCATTTGCGCCCTGCGTGGCTGCGTCCGCTGCCCCCTTTCGCGGTGGACCGACTCGAGGACCGGTGGAGCGGAGGGGATCTGCTGCTCCAGGTCGGCGCGGAGGATCCGGTCACCGTTGCGCACGCGCTGCGGGTGTTGCTCAAGGGCGCTGCGGGATTCGGCACGGTGCGCTGGACCCAGCGCGGCTTCCGCCGGGCCCGCGGCACGCAGGCCCCCGGCACCACGATGCGGAACCTGTTCGGTCAGGTGGACGGCACGGTGAACCCCTCGCCGGGTACCGCGGACTTCGCGGATCTTGTCTGGGACAACGGGTCCGGGCAGGCGTGGATGGCGGGCGGAACCTCGGCGGTCATCCGGCGCACCCACCTCGACCTGGACGAGTGGGACAAGGTGGACCGGCCGGGGCGCGAGCAATCGGTCGGGCGCAGACTGTCGGACGGGGCGCCGCTGACCGGCGACTCGGAACACGACGAGCCCGACTTCGCGGCGGTGGGCGCGAGCGGGTTCCCGGTGATCCCGGAGTTCTCGCACATCGCCAGGGCCAGGTCGGCGGACCCGCGGCAGCGGATCCACCGACGCGGGTACAACTACGACGAGGCGCCTGCCGGCGGTGAGATCTCGGACTCGGGCCTGATCTTCGTCTGCTACCAGGCCGACGTCGATGCCCAGTTCGTGCCCATCCAGCAACGCCTTTCGGAGCTGGACATGCTGAACCAGTGGACCACGCCGATCGGGTCCGCGGTGTTCGCGATCCCGCCCGGCTGCGCCAAGGGTGGCTACATCGGTCAGCAGCTCTTCGGTAGCTGATCAGGCTTCGGTGAGCTGACCGCCGTCCATCCGCCACCGGCGGGTGCTGCGCATCGTGTCCAGCATCCGCCGGTCGTGGGTGACCAGGAGCAGCGTGCCCTCGTACTCGTCCATCGCGCGCTCGAGCTGCTCGATGGCGGGCAGGTCCAGGTGGTTGGTCGGCTCGTCGAGGACCAGCAGGTTCACCCCGCGGGCCTGGAGCAGAGCCAGTGCGGCCCTTGTCCGTTCGCCGGGCGAGAGTGAGCTCGCCGACCGCAGGACGTGCGCGCCGCGCAGGCCGAACTTGGCGAGCAGGGTTCGCACCTCGGCGTCGGGCCAGTCGGGAACCTGGGCGCCGAACGCCGACGCGAGGGCTTCGTCGCCCTCGAACAGCCCACGGGCCTGGTCGACCTCACCGACCGCGACCCCGGACCCGAGCGCCGCGGTGCCCTCGTCGGGGACCAGCTTGCCCAGCAGCAGACGCAACAGTGTCGTCTTGCCCGAACCGTTTGGCCCGGTGATGAGAACCCGGTCGCCCCATTCGATCTGGGCGCTGATCGGCCCCAGTCGGAATGTTTCACGCTGAACAACCGCGCCGCTGACGGTGGCCACCACGGTGCCGCTGCGCGGGGCGTCCGCGATCTGCATGCGCAGCTCCCACTCCTTGCGGGGCTCCTCGACCACCTCGAGCCGTTCGATCCGGCGCTGTGTCTGCCTGGCCTTCGCGGCCTGCTTCTCGGTGGACTCGGAGCGGGCCTTGCGTCCCATCTTGTCGGAGTCGGCGCCCTTGGCCTTCCGTCGTGCGTTGCGGACACCGTGCTCGAGCCAATTGCGCTGCATCTGAGCGCGATCCTCGAGACCGGCCTTGGTGTCGGCGTACTCCTCGTAGCGTTCCCGCGCATGCTGGCGGGCGATGGCCCGCTCCGCGAGGTATGCCTCGTAGCCGCCGTCGTACACCGCGATCTGCTGCTGGGCGAGGTCGAGCTCGACGATCCCGGTCACGGTACGTGCCAAGAACTCTCGATCGTGGCTGACCACCACGATGCCGGTCCTGGCCTCCGCGACGAACCGTTCGAGCCGCTCGAGGCCGTCGAGATCCAGGTCGTTGGTCGGTTCGTCGAGCAGCAGCACGTCGTATCGGGAGAGCAGCAGCGAGGCCAGCCCCGCCCGTGCGGCCTGACCGCCGGACAGCGCGGTCATCTCCGCGTCGAGCCCGACGTCGAGGCCGAGGTCGCTCAGCACCTTCTCGGCGCGCTCGGACAGGTCGGCGCCGCCGAGGCCGAGCCACCGCTCGAGCGCGTGCGAGTACCGGTCGTCGCCGCCCTCCTCCGCCAGCGCCTCCGCGGCCGCGTTCATCTCCTCTTCGGCCCCGGTGACGCCGGTGCGCCTGCCGAGGAATCCCTCGACACTCTCGCCGGCGAGGCGCTCGGGTTCCTGAGTGAGATGTCCCACGGTGGCGTGCGGCGGGCTGAGCGTCACCGCGCCCTCGACGTCGGCGGTGCTGTGGCCGGACAGGATGGAGAGCAGGGTCGACTTGCCCGCGCCGTTGGCGCCCACCAGCCCGATCACGTCGCCGGGGGCCACGACGAGGTCGAGCCCGGAGAAGAGGGTGCGCTCGCCGCGGGATGCGGACAGCCCGTCGGCGTGCAGTGTTGCGGTCATGGCGACGATTGTCTCAGTCGCGCGGGGAACAAGGCTCCGACGGCGGGGGTTGATCCGTTGCATGACCTCTGTGAGCCCTGTCCCGAACGTGACGTTGAACGACGGCAACACCATCCCGCAGCT
Source organism: Rhodococcus sp. UNC363MFTsu5.1 (assembly GCF_000686785.1). NCBI lineage: Bacteria > Bacillati > Actinomycetota > Actinomycetes > Mycobacteriales > Nocardiaceae > Rhodococcus > Rhodococcus sp. UNC363MFTsu5.1. The sequence continues at coordinate 143,190 of NZ_JMLO01000006.1, read as the reverse complement.
CGGCTTCGGGGTGTGGCAGGTGCCCGACGACGAGAGCTACACGGCCGTCACCAGCGCATTGAGCATCGGCTACCGGAGCATCGACACCGCGGCCATCTACGGCAACGAGGTCGGTACCGGCCGGGCGATCGCGGACTCCGGAGTGGCGCGGGACGAGTTGTTCATCACGACCAAGCTGTGGAACGGCGCGGGGGAGACCTGGACGACGGACTCGGTCCGCCGCGAGTTCGACGCCTCCCTCGAGCGGCTCGGCCTCGACTACCTCGATCTTTACCTGATCCACTGGCCCCGCGCGATGCGCGAGGACTACATCGCCATCTGGCGTGCCTTCGCCGAGCTGAAGGCGGAGGGGCGAGTGCGCTCGATCGGTGTCTCCAACTTCCAGACCGCGCAGCTGAGCCGGATCATCGACGAAACGTCCGTTGTGCCCGCGATCAACCAGATCGAGGTGCACCCGGACTTCGCGCAGCCGGAGCTGCGGGCCTTCCACGCCGACCACGGCATCCTCACCGAGGCGTGGTCGCCCCTCGGTCAGGGCGGTGCGTTGCTCGACGACCCGGCGCTGGCCCGGATCGCCGAGAAGCATCAGCGTTCCACCGCGCAGGTGGTGCTGCGATGGCACCTCCAGCTCGGCAACGTCGTCATCCCGAAGTCCGTGACGCCGTATCGGATCCGGCAGAACATCGAGGTGTTCGACTTCGAGCTCGATGCGGATGACCTCGCCGCGATCGCCGGTCTCGACGTCGGTAACCGGCTGGGACCGGACCCGGACGAGTTCGACATGGGGTGATCCCCGCGGCGGCCCGGCGTCGGACGGTCAGAAGTTCATGGTCAGGTTGTGGCGACCGGATTTCATCCAGCCGGTGACCACGGCCCGCTCCGCCTGCTCGGCTGTTCCGCCGCACCCGACGAGAAGTCGGAATCGCTCGGCTTCATAGGACGTGTACGAATACTCGCGCATCCATCCGTGGCCGCCGACCGGGTTGTCGAGTTCCGCCCATCCGGATTCGCCCTTGTCGGCGACCACCCATACCGCCACCGGTGGCGAGTTCCGCGGACCCTGCTTGCAGCTCACCGTCCCGAAGACGGTCCGTGGGGTCAGGGCCTGGGCGGCCGGTGCCGCGAGGGCGGCCGGCACAGCGACGAGTGCGGCGGCGGTGGCGGCAAGCTTGAGGAAACGCATCTGGGTCCTCTCGGTCGCACGGGACTCTCGGCAACACCAAGCACTGATCCTAGCCAGCGTCCGCACGTCTGCGTGCTCAATACCGGCACTAATGTCGGGGACACCATGCGCGCAGAAACGCTCCCCGCGGACCGGGCCCACGCCCCGGTCCCGGAGCAGGCCGCCGACGGGCGGCCCCGGATGTCTCGCTGGTGGCCGCTGTCCGGCACCCGGGTCCTGCAGATCGCGTTCGCCCTGATCGGGCTGCAGTTGGTCGTGCGCGGCCTGGTCCTGAGCCGCGGTTACTTCTACTGGGACGACCTGATCCTGACCGGCCGGTCCGGATCCATGTCGCTGCTGTCGTCGCAGTTCCTGTTCTACGACCACGACGGTCACTTCATGCCTGCGGCCTTCCTCGTCGCCGGGATCGCAACCAGGTTGGCGCCGTACAACTGGCTGGGGCCTGCGCTGATGTTGCTCGTGCTCCAGGCGTTGGCCTCGTTGGCCCTGCTGCGACTGCTCCGGCTGATCCTCGGTCGCCGCCCGGCCGTCCTCATCCCGTTGGTGTTCTACCTCTTCTCGCCGCTCACCCTGCCCGCCTTCGCCTGGTGGGCCGCCGGCCTCAACGCGTTGCCGCTGCAGATCGGTCTCGCCTGGGTGGCGGGGGACGCGATTCGGTTGTGCCGCACCGGCAGTGCGCGCTACGCGATCTCCGGGTTCCTGGTGTTCGCCGCGTCGTTGCAGTTCTTCGAGAAGGCGGTGCTGGTTCCCCTGGCGGCCTTCGTCGCGGTCGCGTTGATCTACCGGGTCGACGGCCTGGCGCGGCCGATTCGCGCGGCGGCCACCAGGGGGGCGCTCCTCTGGGCGCCCACGCTGCTCCTCGCGGTCGTGTGGTCGCTCATCTACCGCCTCACCGTCACGATCGATCTCGCCCCGTACGACCGCGCGTCGGCGACCGAGATGGTCTGGCACGCGACGTCGAAGGGGCTGATTCCGGCGCTCTTCGGTGGCCCATGGACCTGGGACCGCTGGCCACCGAGTCCGCCGTGGGCGGACCCGTCCGCGGTGCTCATCGGCGTCAGCGGGGTCCTCGCCGCCGCCGTTGTCGTCGCGACGATCGTCTGGAAGCGCCGGGTCGCGTTGGTGTGGATCGCAGTGGGGGCCTATGCGTTCGCCTCGATCGCGGCGATGGTGGTCACCAGGTCGGGTGCGGATACGACCTTCGAGCTCGGGCAGACGCTGCGCTACCTGACCGACAGCGCCGTCATCATCGCCATCGCGCTGGCCGTCACCCTGCGTGCCCCCGCCCGAACGGCAAGGGCGGGTTCGGGGCGTGGACCGACGCCGACGGTGGCGCTGATGTCCGCGTTCGTCGCGGGCAGCCTCGTCTCGACCGCGACCTTTGCCGACAGCTGGCGGGACGACACGACACGCGACTACCTGGCCAACGCGCGCTCGGCGCTCGCGGAGCATCCCGATGTGCCGCTGCTGGAGCAGCCGACGTCGATCTGGGTGCTCCTACCCGTCGCTCATCCACACAACCTGGTCAGTCACGTCCTCGGGCCGTTGCCGGATCGCCCCGAGTTCGCAGCTGCCACGCCGGAGCTGCGCATGCTCGACGACGACGGCAGGCTGGTCGACGCGGAGGTGACCTGGGTCCGGACCATCGATCCTGGTCCCGAGCCGGGCTGTGGGCACCGCATCGGAACGGACATTTCCGAGCTGCCGCTCGACGGACCGCTGGCCGGCTGGGAGTGGACCGTTCGGCTGAACTACCTGGCCTCGGCGGACGGTGAGATCACGGCATCGCTCCAGCAGGGGGACCCGGTGACGGTTCCGGTTCGGCGGGGGCCGAACAGTGTCTTCGTCCGGCTGACGGGTGGCGGTGACCTGCTCGAGCTCCGCGCGATGGAGCCGGACCTGACGCTGTGCGTCGGATCCGGACCCGTTGGAGTGGTGGTTCCGAGCCCGTGATCGGACTGGGTGATCCGCGCATGGGGATTCGACGATTCGCGCACCAGGGTCACAATTGGGTATTCGGTGCGGTCTGAACGCTTGTCCGGATGCCATCATGCCCGCTATGACGTGGGTTATCGCACACGCGGATTCGGTTCCGCCGCTCCAGTGTCCCGACATCTCCCGGCTGCATTGGATCGGGTCGTCGACCGTTGGACCGGAGTTCGTGCACCCGCCCGAGATGCGCGTCGTGGAGTGGCTGTTCGGGGAGGGCTGCGGTGTGCGGCGCGAGAGCGCGTCGGTGTCGGCGCTCGAGGTGACCTTCACCCCGCCGAGATCGGTTCTGCGCGCGGCATTCGGAGGAAGGTTGCGCGACCGCCTGGATGCGGTCCTTGCCGCCCATGAGCACGCGGTCGAGGAGACGTTGGCGACCTGGGAGCGGCACGCGACGGCCGTCAGGTTCGACACCTGTGCGGGAGTCGAGTGGTGTCCCGCGGTGGGTCTGGCCGGGCTGTCGGAGATCGAGATCTGCGTCGAGCGACAGCTGATCTGCACCCGCTTGCATGTGTCCACCGTGGCGCTGACCCTGGACGACGCCCAGTGGCGCACGCTCGTGGTGGAGCGGTTCCTGGACTGGCAGACGCACGCCTGGTCCCAATACCAGCGACTGCTCACCTTGGGTGTGCGGCGGTCGCTCGGTTGGGGATTCGAGTTCGCTCCGCTGACGCGAACGCGCCAGGTGGTGGCCGACGCGGGCTGATCGACTGCCGGTGGGGTCCGTGCCGTTGCGTTATGGTGCCTACGGAAACTCATGTCGGGGGGCACGGGCGACACGGGGGAAGAATTGAACGATGGCAGGGCGACGCTGCAGACCGCGGGTCTGACGCAGCGGTTTCATGGCGGACTTCACATGCGCGGGGCCGACGGGATCGAGATGCTCTCGGGGATCTGCCGATTCAGCGCCGAGCAGCCGTCACAGTTCAGAGCGACGATGGGGTCGACCGACTTCGGGACGATCCGCGTGAATCGGATGAAGTCGACCGCGGTCAGGGCGGTTCGCACCCGCACCCTGCTGGATGACGAGATGGGTGACTACGTCTCGGTGGCGACCATCCGGTCGGGCACCGTTGGCGTGGAACAGGATCGGACCTCGGCTCGGGGCGCCGCGGGAGATCTCACGTTCGTCGACTTCGGGCGTGAGTTCGAGCTCGACGTGGCCGCAGGTAGCGAGGTCGTCTTCGTCTATCTCCCTCGCCTGCTGCTCACGGAGAGGTCGATCGACACCCGAAGGCTCACCGGCGCTGTCATTCCCGGATCGCCTGTCGGCAGCGCGCTGGCGGGGATGCTGGAGCCGCTCACCCGCCACCACCCGAACACCCTCGCCGAACAGTCGCTGATCGAGCACGCGATCGTGGATCTGGCGCTTGCGGTGATCCAGCCATCGGCGGACGAGGAGCCGGCGCCGGAGGAGATGGCCGTCGGCAACAGGGCCAGGGTGTACGACTTCATCGAACGCAATTTCACCGACCCGACGCTCAGCGTCGATCGCGTTGCCGCGGGGATCAACGTCAGCCCTCGCTACCTCCACAAACTCATGGAGGGCGACGGCATCTCGGTCTACGGGATGATCCGCAGGCGGCGGGTCAGGCACGGCATCGACCTGCTCTCGGACCCGGGCACGGCGCACCTGTCGGTCGGCCAGATCGCGCGCAGGAGCGGGTTCACCGGGTTGAGCCAGTTCGGCCGCGCCGTCAGGGACCTCGCCGGTGAGTCGCCGCGGCAGATCCGGCAACGGGCGGTGGCCTCGGCCTGACGACGGCCCGCTACCGGCCGGTGCCGCCCAGATGCTCGACCAGCTCCGCCGCGGCCGCCCGCCCGCCGCGGTTCGCCCCGATCGTGCTCGCGGACGGGCCGTACCCGAGCAGGTGGATGCGCGGGTCGGACGCGACCTGCGTGGCCAGCCGCCCGGTCATGGTGATCCCGCCGCCTGGCCCGCGCAGCCGGAGCGGGGCCAGGTGGTCGAGCGAGCTGCGGAAGCCGGTACACCACAGGATCACGTCGGCGCGGCGTTGCGTGCCGTCCGCCCAGCGCACCCCGTCCGCGGTGATCTCGCTGAACATCGGCAGTCGCGCGAGCGCGCCACGGGCGCGGGCGGCCCGGATCGCAGGGGTGACCGGCAGCCCGGTCACCGACACCACCGAGCCGGGCGGCAGGCCGCGCCGCACCCGGTCCTCGACCACCGCGACCGCGGCCCTGCCCTCCTCCGCGGTGAAAGGCTCCTCCCGGAACTGTGGGACGCTGCGGGTCACCCAGGTGGTGGAGGTGACCAGGGAGATCTCGTCGAGCAGTTGCACGGCGGAGATGCCGCCGCCAACGACGACCACGTGCCGACCCTCGAACTCGGCGGCGCTCTGGTAGTCCCTGGTGTGCAGCTGGCGCCCCTGGAACAGCTCGGCTCCCGGGTAACGCGGGATGAACGGGCGCTCCCAGGTGCCGGTGGCGTTGATGATCCCGCGGGCGGTGACGGTGCCGGAGTCGGTCTCGAGGGTGAGCAGACCGTCGCCCGCCCGATCGCACACCACCCTGGTATGCACAGGCCGGTGCACCGGCAGTTCGAAGCGGCGCTCGTACTCGGCGAAGTACCGCGGCACCGCCTCCGCGGCGCGCACCTCGGCGGGTGCGGTGCCGTCCAGGACATCGGTGAACGGCATGCCGGGCAGGTCGTGCACACGATTGACGGTGCTCAATGTCAGTGAGGGCCAACGAAACTGCCACGCGCCGCCGGCGCCGCCTGCGTGGTCGAGAATCATGAATCCGGCATCGGGCTCGAGTCCGAACCGGCGCAGGTAGTAGCCCGCGGACAGGCCTGCCTGCCCGGCGCCGATGACCACGACGTCCGACCGTGTCTGCATGGTGGCAACCTCCCGGGTGAGAACGGTACGGTCAATCACATGATCGGGACCAGCCGCGACGGTGATGTGGTGACCATCGAGCTCCAGCGAGAGGAGCGGCGGAACGCTCTGAACACCGAGCAATGCGTGCTCCTGCGCGATGCCGTCGACGAGGCCGTTGCCCTCGGGGCGCGGGCGATCGTGCTGACCGGGCAGGGCTCCGCGTTCTGCGCGGGCGCCGACCTGTCCGGTGACGTGTACGCGGACGGCTTCACCGACACCCTGCTCGAGATGCTGCACACCATCGACGGGGCGCCGATCCCGGTGATCGCGGCGGTGAATGGCCCCGCCGTCGGTGCGGGCACCCAGCTCGCCCTGGCCTCCGACCTGCGGGTCGTCGCCCCCGATGCCCATTTCGCGATCCCCGCCGCCAAGCTCGGCATCTCCGTCGACACCTGGACCGTGAAGCGGCTGGTGTCCCTCGCAGGCGGCGGACCGGCCCGCACGATGCTGCTCGGAGCCGAGTCGCTGTCCGCCGAGGAGGCGCTGACCGCGGGCCTGGCGAACAAGATCGGTGATCTCGCGGTCGCGCAGGACTGGGCCAAGCGCATCGCGGCGCTGGCCCCGCTGTCGCTGCGGCACCTCAAGATGGTGTTCAACGACGACGGCACCCAGGACGACCCGACTCCCGAACAGCTCAGCGCGCTGCAGGCCGCATGGCGCAGCGAGGACATGGACGAGGCCCGCCAGGCTCGGTGGGAGAAGCGGCAGCCGGAGTTCAAGGGCCGATGAGAATCGGGATCAAGGGCGCCATTGGGGCCGCGGCCGGCCTGGCAGGGGTCGCGGCGCTCGTGCGCGTCGGCACGGATCTGTCCTCGGCGATGGGCGCCTCGACCACAGCGATCGTGCCGCACGCGAAGGGTTCCGCCCGATACCGCGGCAAGCGGTTCCACAACAGCGAGCCCAGCAGCCAGTTCGTGACCACGGGCCCGAGCATCGTGACCTCGTTCCTCACCCGCGGCCGGCTGGGTCGCCCGCGGAGCCCGATCCCGCTGGCCACCCCGCTCGCACCCGCGCAGCCCGCCGAGCTGGCCGTCACCTGGTACGGACACTCCAGCGCGCTGATCGAGATCGACGGGCATCGGGTGCTCACCGACCCCGTCTGGAGCCATCGGGTCTCGCCCTCCCGGCTGATCGGGCCCGCCCGGCTGCATCCGACCCCGGTCGGGATCGAGGCCCTGCCGCAGATCGATGCCGTCGTCGTCTCGCACGACCACTACGACCATCTCGACAAGACCACCGTCATGGCGCTGGTGCGCACCCAGCGCGCCCCGTTCGTGGTGCCGAAGGGTATCGGGGCGCACCTGCGGCACTGGGGGGTGCCGGACGATCGGATCGTCGAGCTCGACTGGGACGAACAGGCGACGGTCGGTGCGCTGACCCTCACCTGCACCGAGGCGCGGCACTTCTCCGGCCGCGGGCTGGTGCGCAATCCGACGCTCTGGTCGTCCTGGGTGATCGCCGGACCGACGCGGGCGGTGTTCTTCGGTGGTGACACTGGTTACACCCCGAGGTTCGCGGAGATCGGCACGCGGCACGGCCCGTTCGACCTGACGCTGCTCCCGGTCGGTGCCTATGACGAGCACTGGCCGGACATCCACATGAACCCGGAGGAGGCGGTCCGGATGCACGCCGACCTCAACCGGGGCGAGCCGGGATCCGGCGTGCTGGTGCCGGTGCACTGGGCCACCTTCAACCTGGCCTTCCATCCCTGGGCGGAGCCGGTGACACGGCTGCTGGCGGCGGCGGGCGAGGTCGACACGAAGGTGAGCGTGCCGATGCCGGGACAGCGGATCGACGTGCTGCGCCCGGCCTCGCAGCGGCAGTGGTGGCTGCGGCTCGCATGAGCGAGGGGCGGCGGGGGTCCCCGGGTCTGACATAGCCTGGCGGCATGGCCCCCGACGAGAATTCCGGCGACGGTGTGACGGTCGCAACACTGACGGCAGGCGAGGTCGATGTCTCGACCGGATTGACCGCGGCGCAGGTATCGCGCCGGGTGGCGGACGGGCGGACCAATGACGTGCCCGGCCGCGCGAGCCGGTCGGTCAAGGAGATCGTCCGCGCCAATGTGTTCACCCGGATCAATGCGATCCTCGGTGTGCTGCTGATCATCGTGCTGTCCACCGGCTCGGTGATCGACGGCATGTTCGGGCTGCTGATCATCGCGAACAGCGCGATCGGCATCATCCAGGAGGTCAGGGCCAAGCAGACCCTCGACAAACTGGCGATCGTCAGTCAGGCCAAGCCCCAGGTCCGCCGCGACGGCGCCTCGGTGTCGGTGGCACCGAACGAGGTGGTTCTCGACGAGATCATCGAACTGGGCGCGGGCGATCAGATCGTGGTCGACGGCGCCGTGGTCGAGGGCGAGGTCCTCGAGGTCGATGAATCACTGCTGACCGGCGAGGCCGACCCCGTCCACAAGCGGCCGGGCGAGCAGGTGCTCTCGGGCAGTTTCGTGGTGTCGGGCAGCGGCGCCTACCAGGCCACGAAGGTCGGCAAGGACGCGTACGCGGCGAAGCTGGCGGCGGAGGCGAGCAAGTTCACCCTGGTGCATTCCGAACTGCGCAGCGGTGTCGACAAGATCCTCAAGTTCATCACGTACCTGATGATCCCCGCGGGCCTGCTGATCATCTACAACCAGTTGTTCGTCAGCGAGCAGAATCTGGGCACGGCGCTGAACGGCATGGTCGCGGCGCTGGTCCCGATGGTTCCCGAAGGCCTGGTGCTGATGACCTCGCTGGCCTTCGCGGTCGGCGTGGTCCGGCTCGGGCGCAGGCAGTGCCTGGTTCAGGAACTGCCCGCGATCGAGGGGCTCGCCCGCGTCGACGTGGTCTGTGCCGACAAGACCGGCACGCTGACCGAGAACGGGATGCGGTTGTCGGAGTTGCGTTCTCTCGACGGGGACGAGGCCTCGGCTCGCGACGCGCTCGCGGCGATGGCGGGGAGCGATCCCCGTCCGAACGCGAGCATGCTGGCGATCGCGGAGTCCTGTGACGGCGATCCCGGCTGGACCAGTACGGCCATCGCGCCGTTCACCTCCGCCAAGAAGTGGAGCGGTATCTCCTACGGCGACAACGGGAACTGGGTGCTCGGCGCCCCGGACGTGCTGCTCGACCCCGAGACCGACACCGCCCGTGAGGCCGAGGAGATCGGCGCGAAGGGCCTGCGCGTGCTCATGCTCGGCAGCAGCGACCTGCCCGTGGACGACGGCGCGGCACCGGGTCAGGTGACGCCGCGGGCGCTGGTGGTGCTCGAGCAGCGGGTGCGGCCCGACGCCAGAGAGACCCTCGAGTACTTCGCCGATCAGCACGTCCAGGTCAAGGTGATCTCCGGGGACAATGCGGTTTCGGTTGGCGCGGTTGCCGGTTCGCTCGGTTTGCCCGGCGGTGACCGCCCGGTCGACGCGAGGGAACTCCCGACCGAGCGGGAGGCGCTGGCCGACACCCTGGACACGGCAACCACCTTCGGTCGGGTGCGGCCGGATCAGAAGCGCGAGATGGTGGGAGCGCTGCAGTCGCGCGGCCACACGGTGGCGATGACCGGCGACGGCGTCAACGACGTGCTCGCGCTCAAGGACGCCGACATCGGGGTGTCGATGGGCTCGGGCAGCCCCGCGACCAGGGCGGTCGCCCAGATCGTGCTGCTGGACAACAAGTTCGCCACGCTGCCGTACGTGGTCGGCGAGGGGCGCCGGGTGATCGGCAACATCGAGCGCGTCTCGAACCTGTTCCTCACCAAGACCGTGTACTCGGTGTTGCTGGCGTTCCTCATCGGGCTCTCGGGGGTGCTCTCCCAGTTCTTCCACTTCGAGCCGATGCCGTACCCGTTCCTGCCGCGGCACGTCACGATCGCGGCCTGGTTCACGATCGGTATCCCGGCGTTCATCCTGTCGCTGGCGCCGAACAACGAGCGGGCACGCAGCGGGTTCGTCCCGCGGGTGATGCGGTTCGCGGTCCCGTCCGGCCTCGTCATCGGCGCCGCGACGTTCGTGGCCTACGCCCTGGTGTACGCGGGTCCGGAGGCCACCGAGACCCAGCGGGTGCAGGCAGGAACCACCGCCCTGATCACCCTGATCATGATCGCGCTGTGGGTGCTGGCCATCGTGGCGAGGCCGTACACGTGGTGGAAGGTGCTGCTGATCGCCGGGTCGGCCGGCGGATATCTCATCCTGTTCGGGCTGCCCTTCACCCGCGAGTTCTTCAAGCTCGACCCGTCGAACATCGGGGCCACCACCACCGCGCTCGTCTGTGGCGCGGTCGGCATCGTGCTTGTCGAGGTGTCGTGGTGGATCTCCGGTGCTATCCACGGTGAGCAGCGGCGGCTGTTCGCGCAGCCGGATGTCGGCGGCGTGACCGGCGCGGATGACCGGGATCCGGTGGCGTGACCACTGGATCTCTGTGAGACTGGGGGCGAAGCGGGGCAACGCCCCGGCGACCCAAGGTGCCCGCTCGGCACCGGAGGAGGACACGCTATGAGCTTCATGGACACCCTCAAGGGACTGTTCGGCAAGGGCAAGCAGGCCGCCGCCCAACACTCCGACAAGATCGAGGACGCCGTCGACAAGGCGGGGGACTTCATCGACCAGAAGACCGGCGGCAAGTACGCGCAGCACGTCGACAAGGCCCAGGATGCGGCCAAGAAGATCATCCCGAACGAGTAGCCGAGCCCACCCAGGAGCCGCAATGCCCGATCCTTCCCCGTACACGGTGGAGCTGCTGTTCGATCGGGATTGCGGCTTCTGCGTCCGTAGCGCGGAGTTCCTCGGCCGCATCGACCGCCGCGGCCGCGTCAGTACGTTCGCGCTCCAGCAGCGCGGCGCACCGGAGCGGTTCGGCGTCGACACCGATGCCGCGCTCGAGCAGGCGTGGGCGGTGGACTCGCGCGGCGACCGGTACGCGGGTGCGGGCGCCATCAACGCCGCGCTCTCGGGGGTGCTCGGCACCCGAATCCCGTTGTTCGTCTACCGGATCTGGGGTGTTCGCCAACTGCAGGACCGCGTCTACCGCTGGGTCGCGGCCAACAGGCACCGTCTGCCGGGTAAGGGTGGAAGCTGCGCGGTGGACTAGCGGATGACCCTCACCTGGCTGTTCCTCGTCGTGATCGTGGCCATGGCCGTGACGGGGTTCGCCAAGCGGTTCGACCTCCAGGTCCCGCTCGTGCTGGTCGCCATCGGAGGCGCCGCCTCCTTCATTCCCGGTCTCCCGCGCCTCGAGCTCTCGCCGGAGCTGATGCTCGGCGTCGTGCTGCCGCCGCTGCTGTACTCGGCGGCACTCGACTTCTCCTTCAGCACCTTTCGGCGAAACCTCGCCCCGATCCTGCGGCTCGGCATCGGCATGGTGGTCGTCACCACCTTCGCCGTCGGATGGTTCGCCAACTGGTTGGTGCCGGAGCTCACCCTTGGAGCCGCGCTCGTTCTCGGCGCCGTGGTGGCGCCCCCCGACGCCGTCGCGGCCGTCGCGGTTGGCCGGAAGCTGGGTCTGCCGCGTCGCATGATGGCCATTCTCAAGGGCGAGTCCCTGGTCAACGATGCTGCTGCGCTGACCCTGTTCGCCCTTGCGACCGCGGCGGTCACCGGCAGGAAGATCGCGATCGGGTCGCCGGTGCTGTACTTCCTCTACGAGGTCGTGGGCGGAGTTCTTGTCGGCCTTGTCCTTTCGATTGCCGTCCGGTTCGTCCGCGCGCGGATCGAGGACTCGCCGATGGAGACCGTGCTTGGGCTGTTGCTGCCTTTCGCCGCGTACTTCGCGGCCGAGGAGATCCACGCCTCCGGCGTGCTCGCCGTCGTCACGGCGGGGTTCGTCCTCGGACGCGACATCGGGGACGAGTCCGTCTCGACGCGACTGCAGGAGAGTGCGGTGTGGCCGACGATCGACCTGGTGCTGGAGACCTTCGTCTTCGCCTACATGGGTTTGCAGCTGAAGTTCGTGATCGAGGACGTACGCGACGAGGGGCTGCCCGTCCATCACATCTTCGCGTACGGGTTGGCGGTCCTCGCCCTGGTGATCCTGATTCGCCCCGTGTGGATCTTCGCCACCCAGGCCAGGAGTGAGGGTTGGCGCCAGAACCTGGTGATCTCCTGGGCGGGGATGCGCGGCGTCGTCACCCTCGCCGCCGCGTCCGGCGTGCCACTGACGACGCTGGCGGGCGACCCGTTTCCCGGCCGCGGCGTCATCGTGGCGATCGCCTTCACGGTGGCGGTGGGGACACTGCTGATCCAGGGCCTGACGCTGCCGCTGCTGATCCGGCGGCTCGACGTGGCCGATCCCGATGAGGAGCAGCGACTCGGCGAGCAGATGGCACTCGCTCGGCGGATCTCCCACGATGCCGCCGCGCAGTCCCTCGAGGAAGCGCTGCGGGATCCGCCTGCCGGGATACCGACCGCGGAGCTGTCGGCGCTCGTCGAGCGGGTCAGGAAGGTGTCCGAGGCCAGGGCGAACATGGACCGCGCCGAGGAGGTCAGCGAATACGAGGCCAAGGCGTTGCGGGCGAGTGCGGTCTTCAACCGGTTGCGGCGTGGGGTTCTCCAGGATCAGCGGGCGGCGCTGATCGCGGCAAGGAACGCGGGTGAACTCGACGACGAGGTGCTGCGGGACGTGCTCGACGGGCTCGACATCGAAGAGGTGGCGGCGGAGTCGAGGGTGCGGCGGTCGCGGTGGTGAGCGCCCCGGCGCAGCTCGGGCACAATCGGATCGTGATCCGGACCAGAGCGATTCTCGCCGCGATCGCGTGTGCCGCGCTCGCCGCAGGCTGCTCCGACGCCCCCGCCGAGTCCGCGCGCGACGCCCTGACCGCGACCGCGGACGCGGCCGCCGCGGTCACGTCGGCCCCGGCACCGGTCGGCGACGAGCGAGGGGCGCTGATCGGGGACCAGCCGCTCGCCGAGACCGCGGCGGTCAGCCCGAACGGGCCGGTCACCGCCCGCGAGCTCGTCTACCGCTCCACCTCGGGCCTGGACGGCAGCGGAACCGAGGTGTCCGGCACGGTCTTCGTCCCGCCGGGCGCCGCGCCGGACGGCGGGTGGCCGATCGTCACGGTCGGGCACGGCACCACCGGCGTCACCGACGAGTGCGCGCCCTCGCGGTACCCCGACCTGCTCGGGGCCGTGGGCATGGTCACCGCACTGCTCGAGCGGGGCTATGTCGTCGTCGCCTCCGACTATCAGGGGCTCGGCACACCGGGACCGCACCCGTACCTGGAGCCGAAGTCCGCCGCCCACAACCTGATCGACGGGGTCAGGGCGGCGCGGGCCGCGGTGCCGAACACCTCGAACCGCTGGGCGGCGCTCGGTCTCTCGCAGGGCGGACAGGCATCCTGGTCCGCGGCCGAACACGCGGCCGGATACGGCGACGGGCTCGAGTTCGTCGGCGCGGCACACCTGTCCCCTGCGGCGGACCTGTCGCACATCGCCGACGACCTCGGCGGAATCCGGCTGACGCTGCCGCAACAGATCTTCCTGCCGATGTTGCTCGCAGGCAGCGAGGCGCAGCACGCGGGCCTCGATCCGGCGAACTACATCCGGGGCGCGCTTGCGGACAGTCGCGAGGCCTTGATGTCGTGCGGCCCGCGGGCGGCCGAGCGAAAATGGGATGCGGCGGTGCGGATCACCCGGGCGGACAGTCTTCCGCTGACCAGCGCCGACACCGATCGGATGCGGGCGTGGCTGGAGCGGATCGCATTGCCGCAGCACCGCACCGAAGCGCCGATGCTGGTGGTGGTCGGGGAATCCGACGACCTGATCCCCGCGGACTGGACCAGGGTGGCGGTGACGAAGGCCTGTGCGCTGGGCGACGTGATCGCGCTGGAGTCGCGGCCGGGCGAGGGGCACGCCGATGCGCGGGCCAACCCGGGGGCGGTGGCCTGGATCGCGGACCGGTTCGCGGGGGTACCCGCGCCGAACACCTGCCCCGGCACCCCGTGAGCGTCTCGCGTCGGCGACCGCCCGGCTGTCGTAGCGTCTACACATGACCGCGACCGGCCCGATCGACCGACTCCGTGAGCTGTGTCTGCGGATGCCGGAGGCGACGGAGCGGATCAGCCACGGCGAACCGGCCTGGTTCGTCCGCAAGGCCCCGCAGTTCGCGACCCTGGCCGACCACCATCACGACGACCGGCTGGCCTTCTGGGCGGCGGCGCCTGCCGGGGCGCAGTCCGATTGGGTGGCCCGTGACCCGGAGCGCTTCTTCGTGCCGCCGTACGTGGGCGGGCGCGGCTGGATCGGGGTATACCTCGACCGTCCGCAGGAATGGGACGACATCGCGGACATCGTCGAGGACGCGTACCGCACGGTCGCCCCGCGCAAGCTGCTCGCCCTGCTCGACGAGGGGCGGGACCGGTGACCGGCACCACCGCCGCGGTTCTGCTGGTCATCGTAGCCGCGGCCCTCGCGCTCGGCGCGTGGTGGCTGCGCAGCCGCAGGACGCTCACCACACCCGCGGAGCGGGCCGTGCACGCCACTCTGCACACGGCCGCCCTCGCCGCGAAACCGCTGCGCCGCGGCCTCGACGCCACGTCCGCGGCCGAGGCCGCACCGCACCTGCAGGCGCTGATCGGTGCCGATGCGGTCGCGCTGGCCTCCGCGGACGGGGTGTTGCTGGCCTGGAACGGGCCGCACGCGGACCTGGCCGAGCGGTTCCTGGAGGTCGGGCTGCGGGCGGTCGCCGGTGAGCGACGGGTGCTGGTCGAATCGGCCGAGCTAGGCAAGCCCGAGGTCGGGGCGTTGATCGCCCAACCGCTGCTGATCGAGGATTCCGGGGTCGTCGGCGTGATGGGCGTGCTGACCGCGGGGGTGCCCGGCCCCGGCCTGCTCGGGGCGATCACGGAGGTCGCCCGGTACGCGTGCAGCCAGATCGAGCTGGCCGAACTCGACGCGTCAAGGGCGCGACTGGACCGGGCCGAGGTGCGGGCCCTGCGGGCCCAGATCAGCCCGCACTTCATCTACAACGCGCTCAACACGGTGGCGTCCTTCGTCCGGACCGACCCGGACCTGGCGAGGGAGCTGATCCTCGAGTTCGCCGACTTCACCCGGTACTCGTTCCGGTCCGCTGGCGAGTACACCCTGCTGGCCGACGAACTGCGCAACATCGACCGGTACCTGACCCTCGAGCGGGCGCGGTTCGGCAAGGCCCTCGAGGTACGCCTGCAGGTCGCCCCCGAGGTGCTTGGCGTCGTGCTGCCGTTCCTTGCGTTGCAACCACTGGTGGAAAACGCCGTGCGGCACGGGATCTCGAGCAAGCCGGAGGGCGGAACGGTGAGCATCGTCGCGGCGGACGAGGGCACCGACTGCGTCATCAGCGTGGAGGACGACGGCGTCGGGATGGATCCCGAACTGTTGCGCTCGGGTTCGCTGGACGCGGTCGAGTCCGGCGGCGACCGGCCGAGCGCCAGGGAATCCGCCCACGTCGGCCTGGCGAACGTGGACGACCGGCTGCGTGCCGCGTTCGGGAACGACTACGGGCTGGTGGTGGAGACGGCGCCGGGCGCGGGCACGAAGGTGAGCATGCGGGTGCCGAAGTTCCGGCCGGGAATCCGGGCCTGAGCGTGACGGCGGGAAGGTCCACCCATGGCACGATGGTTCCGTTGTGACGCAGAACTCCGAAGGGCCGACCATCGCCCCGCTGACCGTGCTTGCCGTCGACGATGAGCGCCCCGCCCTCGACGAGCTGGCCTACTTGCTGCGCGCCCAGGACGCGGTCGGTGACGTCCTCACCGCGAGCGACGCCACCACCGCGCTGCGGGTGATCAAGGACCGTCTCGGCAGGTCAGCCGCCATCGACGCGGTGTTCCTCGACATCAACATGCCCGGCCTCGACGGGCTGGAGCTGGCCGGGGTGCTCTCCGCGTTCGCGGATCCGCCCGCGGTGGTGTTCGTGACCGCGCACGACGATCGCGCGGTCGCGGCGTTCGACCTCGGCGCCGTCGACTACCTGCTCAAACCGTTGCGGGAGGAGAGACTGGCGGAATCGGTCCGCAGGATCGTCGCGCTCAAACAGCAGCACGAGCGTCGCGCGGGCGCGGGCAGGTCCGAGCCGGATGCGGACGAGGTGATCCCGGTCGAACTCGGCGGCGTCACGACCCTGGTTCCCCGGTCCGCGGTGGCCTGGGTGGAGGCGGACGGCGACTACGCCAGGCTGCACACGGCGACCGGATCGCATCTGGTGCGGATCCCGATCTCCGCCCTGGAGAGCCGCTGGGAACAGGCCGGATTCCTGCGGGTGCACCGCTCGTACCTGGTGTCGCTGCAGCTGGTCACGGGGATCCGCAGCGTCGGCAACGGCACGGTGGTGTGCCTGCGGGCCGTCGGCGACGGCCCGGCCGTGGAGCTGCCGGTGAGCAGGCGGCACACCAGGGAGCTCAAGGATCGGCTGGTGCGCGCGCCGCGGCAGAGCTGGACCGGCCGGTGACCGCGCCCGGGGGAGCGCCGAGGGCCAGGGAACGGGTGGTGCTGGCCAAGCGGCACGGCGCCCGGATCGTGCGCACCAGGGTGGAGGTCCAGGAGCAGACCGAGGTCGGCGACGCGATGATCCGCGGACTGGTCCGCGCCCAGCTGGGGCTGGCCCTTCGGCTGGCCCTGCTCGCCGCCGGGCTGCTGTCCGCCGTGCCGCTGCTGATGATCGCCTTCCCCGGGCTCGCCGAGGTGGAGGTGCTCGGGATCCGGCTGCCCTGGTTGGTCCTCGGGGTGCTGGTGTACCCGATGCTGCTGATCGTCGGCAGGCTCTTCATCGGGCGCGCGGAACGCAACGAGCAAGAGTTCGTCGACCTGGCCGACGACTGAACGCGGTTGGTAGCCACGGTGTCCGGACAGTCCATCCCGGTGGCCACGGTGCTCGGCCTGCTGGCCGCGGCGGTGGCGACGGTGGCCATCGGTGTCTACGGCGTCCGGCTGGCGCGAACCACCTCCGACTTCCTGGTCGCCTCCCGCAGCGTCGGTCCACGCTGGAACGCCGCCGCGATCTCCGGTGAATACCTTTCGGCTGCATCGTTTCTCGGTGTCGCCGGGTTGATCGCCAAGTACGGCGCGGACGCCCTCTGGTATCCGGTCGGCTTCACGGCGGGCTACCTGGGGTTGCTGCTGTTCGTGGCCGCACCGCTGCGCAGGTCCGGTGCCTACACGGTTCCCGACTTCGCCGAGTTCCGTTTGGGATCGACACGACTACGCAAACTCGCCATGGTGGTCGTTGCGGTGATCTGCATCCTGTACATGGTTCCGCAGTTCCAGGGTGCCGGCCTGACGGTCGGCATCCTGCTCGGCATCCCCACATGGGTCGGCGCGGTCGCGGTCGCGGTGATCGTCATCGCGAACGTGGTCGGCGGCGGAATGCGCTCGATCACCTTCGTGCAGGCGTTCCAGTACTGGCTCAAGCTGACCGCGGTCGCGGTGCCGGCCCTGGTGCTCACGGCGCACTTCCTCGGTGAGGAACACGATCTCGGCTCGCCCGCCCCGCCCACCGTCGCGGAGCGCACCACGGTGGAGATCACCACCGATGTCGTCGTCCAGGTGTCCGAGCCGGTCGCCGCAGGCGTCCGCGGAACCCTCGACGGTGCGGAGGTGGACGGCACGGTCACCCTGGCGCCGGGCGAACACGAGCTGGGCTCGGGCACCGCGCTGATCCTCGAGGCGGGCTCGCCGGTGCCCGTGGTCGCGGGCGCACCCGCCACCGACGCCGACTGGCTCGAGCCCGGCTCCGGGCTCGGCGGTGAGCACCCGCTCTTCCAGGTGTATTCGCTGATGGTCGGGATCTTCCTCGGCACGGTGGGGCTGCCGCACGTGCTGGTCCGCTTCTACACCAACCCGGACGGCCGCACGGCCAGGAGGACCTCGCTGGCGGTGATCGGCCTGCTCGGGGTGTTCTACCTGTTCCCGACCCTGCTCGGGGTGTTCGCGAGGCTGTGGGTGCCGCAGCTGCTCATCACCGGCACCTCGGACGCGGCGGTGTTGTTGCTGCCCGGGTCGGTGCTGTCCGGCCCAGGCGGTCAGTTGCTGGCCGCACTCGTCGCGGCCGGGGCGATCGCCGCGTTCCTGTCGACCTCCTCGGGGCTGCTGGTCAGCGTCGCGGGTGTGCTCAGCACCGACGTGCTGCGCGGGCGGGTCCGCGACTTCCGGGTGGCGGCGGTGCTGGCGGGCGTGGTGCCGCTGCTGCTCGCACTCGGCATGGTGTCCGTCGACCTGTCCAGGACCGTCGGGCTGGTGTTCGCCGTCGCGGCGTCCACCCTGTGCCCGCTGCTGGTGCTCGGTATCTGGTGGCGCGGGCTGACGGCGGTCGGGGCTGCGGCCGGGATGGTGACCGGCGGCGTGGTGGCCGGGGCGGCGGCGCTGCTGACCGCGGTCGGCGGGGCGCCCGGCGGCTGGGCGGAATGGACGAGGACCGGCTGGTCCGGGGCGGTGGTCGGCTATCCGGCCGCGGTGAGCGTGCCGCTGGCGTTCCTGGTCATGGTCCTCGTCAGCCGGGTCACCCGCGGCCAGGTGCCCCAGGACATCGGGCGGACCTTCACCCGCATGCACGCGCCGGAACGGCTCGACGTCGGCAGGGACAGGGAGACGGACCTCCGGTCCCTGTGAGCACTTCTGGCCCCTATGGACCCCATAAGTACTCACAGGCGGCGCAGCCGCCTACGCCGTTCGCCCGTTCGTCGTGTGGTGGCGACCGCCCGGCGCGCGATTCGACGGTTCGGCGTGTGACCGTCGCCACAGCCTGTCCCTGTGACCTGTGTCTCATTAACGTCTGTGCCCTGCCGGTCCTCACGGGATCTGGCCCCCACTGACCGAGGAGTCCGCAGTGACCACAGCCGACCTGATCCCGGAGAGGTCGCCCGAGCGACCGACCCCGGACGCACAGGCCTTCATCGACATGCAGGCCAGTCCCGAGTTCCAGGAATTGCGTAGCCGGCTGCGGCGCTTCGTCTTCCCGATGACAGCGTTCTTCCTGGCCTGGTACGCGACCTACGTGCTGCTGGCCACCTACGCGACCGACTTCATGGCCACCAAGGTGATCGGCAACGTCAACCTCGGGGTCGTCCTCGGGCTCGGGCAGTTCGTGTCGACCTTCGTGATCACCGCGCTCTACGTGAAGTTCGCGAACCGCGAGCTCGACCCCCGCGCCACCGCGATCCGCGAAGAACTGGAAGGACCGGCCTAGTGACCACTCTCGCAGCGGGTGCGGCCTCGGTCGGCAACCCGGCACTGAACATCGCGATCTTCGTGGCGTTCGTCGTGATCACCATGACCATCGTGATCCGAGCGAGCCGCACCACCAAGAAGGCATCCGACTTCTACACCGGCGGCGCCCAGTTCTCCGGCCCGCAGAACGGCTTCGCCATCGCGGGCGACTACCTGTCCGCCGCCTCCTTCCTCGGCATCGCGGGCGCCATCGCGGTCTACGGCTACGACGGGTTCCTCTACTCGGTCGGCTTCCTGGTCGCCTGGCTGGTGGCGCTGCTGCTGGTCGCCGAATTGCTCCGCAACACCGGCAGGTTCACGATGGCCGACGTGCTCAGCTTCCGGCTGCGTGAGCGCTCGGTCCGGATGGCGGCCGCGCTGTCCACGCTGGTGGTCTCGCTGTTCTACCTGCTCGCCCAGATGGCGGGCGCGGGCGGGCTCGTCGCACTGCTGCTGAACATCAACGGCAAGGTCGGCCAGGGCATCGTCGTCGCGGTGGTCGGGGTCCTGATGATCGTCTACGTGCTCGTCGGCGGCATGAAGGGCACCACCTACGTGCAGATGGTCAAGGCGGTGTTGCTCATCCTCGGCGCCGGAATCATGTTCGTGCTGGTGCTCTTCGCGGTGAAGGGCAACTTCTCGCAGCTGCTCGCGGACGCCCAGGCGATGGTCAACGGCTCAGCCAACGAGGCGGTCGCGGGTCGCGACATCCTCGCGCCCGGCGCGAAGTACGGCATCAGCTCCATGTCGCGGCTGGACTTCATCTCGCTCGGCCTCGCCCTCGTGCTCGGCACCGCCGGGCTGCCGCACGTGCTGATGCGCTTCTATACCGTGCCCACCTCGAAGGAGGCCCGGCGGTCGGTGACATGGGCGATCGGCCTGATCGGGGCGTTCTACCTGTTCACCCTCGTGCTCGGGTACGGCGCCGCCCGCATGGTCGGGCCCGACAAGATCCTCGCGGCACCGGGCAAGGAGAACTCCGCCGCGCCGCTGCTCGCGTTCGAGCTCGGCGGCACCATCTTCCTCGCCGTCATCTCGGCGGTGGCATTCGCAACCATCCTCGCCGTCGTGGCCGGCCTGGCGATCACCGCCTCGGCCTCCTTCGCCCACGACATCTACGCCAGCGTCATCAAGCGGGGCAAGGCATCCGAGGAGCAGCAGGTCCGGGTCTCGAGGATCACCGTGGTGGTCATCGGGCTGGTCTCGATCGTCCTCGGCATCCTCGCCATGGGGCAGAACATCGCCTTCCTGGTCGCGCTCGCCTTCGCCGTCGCGGCCTCCGCGAACCTGCCGACGCTGCTGTACTCGCTGTTCTGGAAGAAGTTCAACACCACCGGCGCCCTGTGGAGCATCTACGGCGGCCTGATCAGCTGCCTCGTGCTGATCGTGTTCTCGCCCGCGGTGTCCGGCAAGCCCTCGTCGATGTTCCCGAGCGCCGACTTCGACTTCTTCCCGCTGGCGAACCCGGGCATCGTCTCCATCCCGCTCGCCTTCCTGCTCGGCGTCGTCGGCACCTACGTCGGACGCGCGAAGCAGGAGAGCGCGGCGAAGCAGGCCGAGATGGAGGTTCGCTCCCTCACCGGGGTCGGCGTCGAGAAGGCCGTCGCCCACTAGCGGCGCGTTGACTGTTCGCTACGATTCGTCAATGGCGAAGCTGAAGGTGTCGATCGATGTGCCGTTGTCCCCGCAGGAAGCGTGGGAGAAGGCAAGCGCTCTTGACGAATTCGAGAAGTGGCTCTCGATTCACGACGGCTGGCGCTCCGAGATCCCCGAGCAGCTGACGAACGGGACCACCGCGGAGTCGGTGGTCTCCGTCAAGGGGATGCGGAATCGGATCAAGTGGGTCATCAAGGAGTACAACCCGCCCAAGACCCTGCTCCTGAAGGGGGACGGCAAGGGCGGCGTCAAGGTGAACCTCACGCTCTCGGTGACGCCAAAGGGTGACGGCGCCGAGGTCGGTTTGAACATCGACCTCGGCGGGGCGCCGCTGTTCGGCCCGATCGGGTCCGGTGTGGCCCGCGCCCTCAAGGGCGACATCGAGGGCTCGCTGCGCACGTTCGTCGCCCTCTACGCCTAGGTCGGCCTAGGCCAGGAGCTTGGCCCGCAACATGTTCACCGCGTTCTGATCCAGTCCGAGCCCGTCGCGCACGTAGCGGTCGAAGCTGCCGTACAGCCGGTTGACCTGATCGAACGCGGCGTCGAGCCAGGACTGTTCGACGGCGTCGCTGCGGCCGAGGAAGGTGTTGCTGGCCAGGAAGTCCGCGTTCACCGTCGCGCGGGGGACACCGAGGATGGTCAGCAGGACGGCGGTCGCCCATCCGGTGCGGTCCTTGCCTGCGCTGCAGTGGTAGACGACAGCGCCGCTCTTGTGCTGTGCGATCGCGGTGAGCAGGCTGCGGAACGCGGCGTCCGAGCCCTGGAAGGTGACCATGAACGGGTAGCCGATGCTCTGGCCGATGTCCGAGGAACCCTTGACGTGCGCATCGATGATGGCCCGCCCCAGCGTGATCGGCACGAACTCGTGGAACCCGAGCCCGTTGTTCAGGCTCACCACATCGGCGACCTTGTACTCGACCCCGGCGGGCAGGCGGTCGGGTTCGTCCTTGCGCTCCATGGCGTTGCGCAGGTCGACGTCGAGGGTGACGCCCGCCGCGGTGAGCTTCGCCTGGTCGGCGTCGGTGAGCTTGCTCAACCTGTTCGACCGGTACACCAGGTCCTCGCGCACCCGGCGCCCGTCGGCGGTCAGGTAGCCGCCGATGTCGCGGAAGTTCTTGGCCCCCTCGAGCTGAATGTCGGGGGCGGTGGGCTGGGCCGAGGCGGCGGCCGGGACCAGCAGACCTGGCGAGAGCACGACCGCCGCTGCCAGCAGTGAACCGACCAACCGTGCCCGAACTCCGCGTGTCATCCCTGTCCGCCTCTTCGTGATCTCGTGCACCCGACCGCCCCGCCGGGGATCCGAGGGGAGGCTACGGCAGATCGACGACCGGTACCGGGCGTTCGATCGGAATCCGTCTGCGTCAGCTGAGGACCGGGACCCCGGCGGTGTCGGCCAGCCAGGTCTGGGCGAGCCGTTCGAGCGTGCCGTCGGCATAGAGCGCATCGACGGCCGCCGAGACGCATGCCGTCATCGGGCTGTTCTTCTCGAGCACCAGGCCGAAGAACTCGGTGACCGTGTTCGGGCGCGGGAACTGGCCGATGAGTGTGCTGTTGGGCAGATCGGTTGCGGTGATCTGGAATCCGGTCGGGATGTCGACGACCAGCGCGTCGATCGTGCCCGCCGCCAGCGCGGCCTTCGCCTCGTCGTTGGTGGCGAACTCGACGGGGGGCTGCGACGGCCGGATCGTCCCGGTGATCGAGGCCAGGCTGGTGGAGCCGCGCTGCGCGCCGAGCCGGAAGGGGGCGAGCCCGTCGAGGGAATCGACCGCCGCCGCCGGGGTGCCCTTCATCGCGACGATGGACTGCGCGACCGCGTAGTAGGGCGAGGAGAAGTCGACGGCATCGCGCCGATCGCCCACGATGGTGACCTGGTTGATGTCGAAGTCGAACTTCTTCTCGCCCGGTGCGATCGCGTCGCCCCACGGCACCCGGATGAACTCGACCTGATCCGGTCGGTACCCGAGCTTTTCGGACACCGAGCGGGCCACCGCGCCCTCGAATCCCTTGCCGTTCGACGGGTCGTTGTCGACGATCCAGGGCGCGTAGGCCGGTGAATCGGTGGCGATGGTGAGGGCGCCGTCGGCCACGGTGGCCCCGCTGTCCGGGCCGCAGTTGCCGATCGAGGCGGTGGTGGGCAACTTGGTGTACGCCTCGGGAATCGACGTCGGCCCCGCCTCGGACTCGGCTCCGGCGGAACACCCGCCGAGGATCAGTGCGGACACCGCGGCGAGGGAGGCGAGGACGGCGGGCCGACGGCCGATTCTGGACACCCGGACATAGTGCCCAGATTCGGGAAGCAGAGCAATAGGAACGGTCGGTATGTCAGTGGCCGACGGTCAGCAGGTGGAACGTGGTCTTCCCCGCGATGCCGAAGTTGTCGTCGGCCACCAGCACGAGGGTGCGGGTGCCGTCCGGCCGGGTGGGGCCCCAGGTGATGCCCTCGATGCACTCCGGGCTCACGCCTGCGGCGGCGAAGTCGAAGACCAACTCCTTGCGCATGGTCCGTTCGGTGCCGTTCAGTGCGGCCCTGCCCGCGACGTTCTCGGCCCCGTGGACGCCGGTCCGGTAGATCCTGACGGAAAACCCGCCTGCCGCCGAGACGTTGCGCTCGAGCACCAGGTAGTCGGAGTCGCCGATCGCCAGGATCTCGCCGATCCCGTTCACCGAGGAGACGGGGTTGAAGGGCTCGCCCGGCGCGAGGCGGATCGGGTCGACCTCGTAGACGAACTCGCCGCGGCCCGCGCCGGTGGCCCGGTCCAGTCGCAGGAACCGTGACCGGCTGCCGACCTGGTCCGAGATGGCCGGACCGTCCTGGGCCAGGGCGTTCTCGCCTGCGGCGGTGATGGTGCTCCCGGTGCGGTCGACGGTCATGGCCTCGAAGCCGAGGTTGTCCCGGAATCCCGACGGTGGGGCGACCTTCGGGGTGTACGCCTCGGGCAGCGCGTAGTCCCGCAGGAACCTGCCGTCGCGGGCGGTCTCCCGGACGAATCCGGGCAGGCCGATCCGCGCGGATCCCTCGCTGGTGTACAGGAGGGAGTCGGAGCCGGGCAGGTAGCGGATCGACTCGGTGTCCGCGGTCTTGGGGGCGAACGGGGCCTGGGTCGTGTCGAGCAGGGCGGTCTGGCCCGTGAACTCGGCGGTGGTCAGCCTGCCGGCCTGGTCGAGGGGCAGGCGCAGCGAGTAGTAGCGGACCGGACCCTGTTCGCCGCGGTTGTCGCTGATGGCGACGTACTCGCCCCGCTGCGCGTCGTAGTCGATGCCCGACAGTCCGCCGATCGGGACACCGTCGAAAGGGGTGCCGGTGGGCACTGTCACCGAGTTGACGTAGGTCAACTCGAGGTGGCCGTCGGCGGACCCGCTGGAACCGGCGGATCCGAAGTCCGGGACGGCGTTTGCCGCCGGTGCGGCACACAGGAGGAGGGAGGCGGACACAGCGACGGTGCCGACGAGCCGAACTCGCCTTCGGGTGGAGCGCATCACCAGATTGGTTACCAGCACGAAAGACCCACTCTCGACTCAGTTTTCGGCGCCGGAACGGCGCGCGATCCCTGAGCACCGTAGGTAGGCGCCGGGAATGGTGCGTCCCACGTCTCCCGCTGGGTGGAACCGATCAGCAGTGAGTGGGGGCGGGGTCGCCGCGGAAGCGGGCCTCGACGTAGTTCCATGCATCGCCGAAACCGGCCGCGGCGGTGGTCATGTGCTCGGCGATGTCGTACGGCACGAACGTCAGGGGTGCTCCGGCCGCGCAATACCGGTGGGCGACATCGGCTACCGCGTCATAGGGGGTCAAGCCGTCGTACATGCCGTGCCAGATGTAGATGGGCGCGGTCGGGATCGTCGGGTAGTACCGGAGGCTGTTCTCGCGTAGGACGCTGAGCGCCTCCGGACTTCCCAACAGGCTGGTCGAGGCGGCGAGCTGTTCCGCGCTGCGGAACACGCCGTGGAAGAGCAGGAATCGCCGGCATTCGTTGGTCACCCAGTCGCGGAACCACATGCCCGTCGGGTTCAGCTGCGACGAGACCGGCAGCCGTTCGGGGTACTCGCGTTCGAGTCCCATGGCCGCCGCGAAGGCGAGGCCGAAGCCCGGATGCGGGTTGAGGCCGAGGCCCTGCACCATTTCCCAGAGGTCCGCCGGGATGCCGCCCGCGGCCACCCCGGCGAGCTTCAGCTCGGGCGCGTAGGTCGGTTGCAGCGCCGCCGCCCAGGCACTCGCCATCCCGCCGCCGGAGTATCCGGCAAGGGCGACCGGGCTGTTGGCGAGGCCGAGTTCGGCCACCTTCTGTACGGCGCGAACGCTGTCGAGCGTGATCAGACCGCCGAGTTTCGCGGCACCGTAGGCTCCGGTCGGCCCGGTGTGATCGGGCACCGACACCGCCCAACCGCGGTTGATCGGCAGGTACATGCCGGGGGCGTCCTGCAGCTCGCCGTTGAACAGTGACCGCGAGGGGTTGCACTTGGTGCCCAGCGAATTGATGATCGCCTGGTAGGAGACCAGCGGTGGGTTCTTGATGCCGTGGGGCAGGAACACCGTGGTCATGCCGAGGATGGGTTTGCCGGTGGAGTTCGTCGACCGGAACGCGACTTGCCAGCCGTCGCTGTTCGCGTACAGCGAGGCGTCGATGGGGCGGACCCGGACCACGTCGCCAGGGCGCAGATTCGCTAGGTCGGGCGGGGCCAGATAGAACGGGTCCGGATCGGGCGTGGGATAGAGGGGGCCCGCCGGTGTGGCCGACGCGGGCAGGGCCAATCCCGCCATCAGGAGCAGGACGCCGAGCGTTGTTGTCAGAAGGCGGAGGCGTTGACGCATGCTCGGGGCTCCCTCGCATCGGTCCAAATGCAGTGACGGGCGAACGCGGTGACGAACGTGGCGCGGGCGAACGCGTAACACGCTAACCCAAGGCGCCGACGAGGGCAGCGCGTCGAGACGAAAAAATCTGCCCTGATCACCTTGTCTGCCGTCCAGGTGGTAACCAGTCGGGTGGTCGGTTTCGGGGCCGAACCGGGTGCAACGGCGATATATTCATAGACGGGGGTCGCCTGGAAGGAGACCCGTGACGCAATTCGACAGGACCGTCGAGGTTGCGCTCGAGCCCGACGCGGCGTTCGAGCTGATCAGCCGTCCGGAACGGCTGCGCCGATGGCTGACCGTTGCCGCGAGGGTCGACCTGCGCCAGGGCGGGCGCTACCGGTGGACGGTGGTGCCCGGCCACTCCGCTTCAGGGACGATCACCGAGGTCGTGCCCGGCCGACGACTCAAGCTCCGGTGGTGGTGGGAGGACAGCGACGACCTGCCGCCGGGCAGCTCAACGGTGGCATTGACCCTGACCCCCAAGAACGGGTCGACCGAGGTCCGGTTGGTTCACGACGGCCTGACCGAGGCGCAGGAGCCGAGCCACGCCGAGGTGTGGAATCACTATCTCGACCGGCTGGCGGTCGCAGGCCGGGACGGCGACGCGGGACCCGACGACTGGGCGGTCGCCCTCGAGCCGAGTGACGAACTCACGGGTGCCGAGGCCACGCTCGTCGTGCTGCAACAGGTGCTGCGCGGTCTCACCGCGGACGACCTGCAGCGCCGGACGCCCTGCCGCGATTTCACGGTCGCCGCGCTGGCCGAACACCTGCTCGGGTCGATCAGGAGCCTCGGGTCGGCAGGGGGAGGGACCATGCCCGCCGCCGACGCGCCCGGCGACGTGGAGGTCCGGGTCGCCGACGCCGCCCAGGCGGCGACCGAGGGATGGCGCCATCGTGGCCTCCAGGGCACCGTGTCGCCGGGATCGACCGCGATGCCCGCGACCACTGCGGTGAGCATCATGGCCATCGAATTCCTTGTGCACGCCTGGGATTTCGCCACCGCAACGGGGCAACGGCTCGAGGTGCCCGAGCAGCTCGCGAGCTACGTCCTCGGACTGGCGCAGGGCACCATCGGTCCACAGTCCCGGGAGAGTGGGGACTTCCGGGATCCGGTGCCCGTCGGAGACGATGCGGGGCCGCTCGAACGCCTCATCGCGTTCACCGGCCGGTCGCCCTCGCCCTGATCGGGCGCCTGGCGGTGGTGGTGCCCTCGGCAGGATTCGAACCTGCGACCTACCCTTTAGGAGAGGGTTGCTCTATCCCCTGAGCTACGAGGGCCTCCGGCCCGCAGAGCACCTGCGGGCCGTATTGCACGGTTGGAGTGTAGCGGGTTCGGGTTGACACCTAGCCGTTCGCCCGGCCGACGACCCGGCGGTGGAGCAGTTCGAGGCCGGCCACGATCGCCGCCGCCATCAGCACGTGCATCAAGATCAGCGCGGTCTTCGTGATGCCGTCGGTGTCCGCCATCGCGGCGAGGGCGATGGTGAGCAGGGGCAGCGCCGCACCGACCACCTGGCCGACCCTGATCATGGCAGGCCAGCGCAGGGACAGCAGCACGACCAGGCCGACGCCGATCGCGGTCGGCAACGCCGAGATCCCCACGATTCCGCTCGCGGAGATCGGTTTGGCGGCGCCCTTGTCGATGACCTCGAGCGAGCCGCCCGCGATCCATGCGATCAGGTAGATCGCGAGATTGCCCACCACGGCCGCGGCCGTGGTCGCGACGACCGCCTGCCACCGCCCCAGGCTGAGCTTCGTCGCGGGGGAGGTGGTCGGACGCAGGATGGTGGACATGGCGCGCTCCTAGGAACCGGGTTACTGCCGCGCGGGTCCGCGCTGCATGGGAGAGAGCCTGCAACCTAAACCATTATTGAGGTCAAGCTGGGTCCGGTGAGGAATTCCTTGCTGCGTTTCGCGGTTGTCCAAGGAATGAGCACTACCGAATCCATTGTTGCGAATGCGTTCGGAGGGCCGGAGGTCCTCGCGGTGTCAGAGGAGGAGCTGCCCGCTCCCGCTCCCGGTCAGGTCCTCGTGGAAATGCGCGCGATCGGCGTCAATCCCATCGACTACAAGCTCTACAGCGGCGCCCTCGGCGCCAACGAGTCCCGGCTGCCGCTCCACCTGGGCGCCGAGGGATCGGGCGTGGTGCTCGAGGTGGGAGCGGACGCGGCAGGGCCCGCCGGTCCGATCTCGGTCGGCGACGAGGTGATCGCCTACCCGGGCGAGGGGGCCTACACCCGCAAGCTGGTGCTTCCCGCGGATTACGTCTTCCCGCGGCCCGAGGCGCTGTCCTGGGAACAGTCCGCCGGGCTGATGGTGGCGGGGACCACCGCGTCCGAGGCGATCGTCGTGACCGGGGTCGTAGGCGGTGAGACCCTGCTGATCCACGGCGCAGCGGGCGGCGTCGGTTCGCTCGCCGTCCAGCTGGCGGTGGCCAAGGGTGTCACGGTGATCGGAACCGCGGCGGAGTCCAACCACGAGTACCTACGGGGTCTCGGGGCGATTCCCGTGACCTACGGGGACGGGCTGGAGTCCCGGGTGCGCGCACTGGCCCCGAATGGCGTCGACGCGGCCTTCGACACCGCGGGAACGGATGAGGCGGTGGATGTTTCGCTCGCCCTGGTCGCCGACCGCAAGCGCATCGTCACCATCGTCGCGTTCGGCCGGGCGCAGCAGGACGGCTTCGTCGCGATCGGCGCAGGCAATCCGGACACGCCCCGGATCAGGAAGGCCGCGCGCCTCGGCCTGGTCGAGGCGGCCGCCGACGGCAAGCTCGACGTCGTTGTGGCCAAGACCTTTCCGCTCACGGAGGCCGCCCGCGCACATGCCGAGCTCCAGCGACCGCATCCGCGCGGCAAGTTCGTCCTGATCCCCTGAGGGCCAGGCGCTCCGGCGCGCCGAGTACACGCTGTGGCCACCGTCGCCAACCGCCCGTCGGCCAGGTCGCGGGGGAGTAGATTGGCAGATGGTGCTTGCCGGGCACTCACAGTGGAGGCGTAATCCCCATGACACCAGACGAACTCATGACAACGGCCTGTCGCCGTGCGACGGAATCGGTCGCCGACAACTGGGGTGGGTCCTCGGGTGCGGTCCTCGCCGGCCCCCATTACTGACATGACGCCGCCTGATGCCTCTGCGTCACGACCGTCACCGGCGACAGTGGTCATCACCCAGCGACTCCGTCCGGGTCGCGAGCCCGCCTTCCGGCGCTGGCAGGACGAGGTGGACACGGCGGCGGCGTCTTTTGCCGGATTCCTCGGAACCGATGTCGCCCGGTCGCCTGGCACCGAGTCGGAGTGGACGGTGGTGTACCGGTTCGACGGCGCCGACAACCTGAAGCTCTGGCTCGACAGCGAGACACGGCGAGCGTTGGTGGTTCGGGCCGGGGAGTTCTTCGAGGAATCGCCCTCCCAGTACGTGCTGATCGACGAGGGCCGCGACGAGGCGGTGACGGTCGCCGTGTCGCACCCGCCGGTACCGGGCCGGGAGGCGGAATTCCTCGCCTGGCAGCAGCGAGTCATCGAGGCGGAGAAGGCGTTTCCCGGCTTCCGCGGATCGGAGTTGCATCGCCCGGTGCCGGGGATCCAGGAGGATTGGATCGTCCTGTTCACCTTCGACTCGTCGGAGAACCTCGAGCGGTGGCTGTCGTCGTCGGAGCGGGCGGCGCTGCTGGCGGAGGGCAGGGAGTTCCGGGGCTTCACGGTCAAGCGGATCGCGAATCCATACGGGTCGTGGTTCCCGGCGGGCGGGCCGGGCGCGGCGCCTGCGGCCTCGTGGAAGGCGGCCCTGTCGGTGCTGGTCGGGCTGTACCCGACCGTGGTGATCCTCACCGTTGCCATCGCCGAGACCTGGCCGGGCGCGCCGCTCTGGCTGAGCCTGCTGATCGGCAATATCGCGTCGGTATGCCTGCTGACCTGGGTGGTCATGCCGGTCGTGACCAGGGTGCTGCACTTCTGGCTGGAACCGGAGGACGGCGAGCGGGGCACCGACGCGCGTGGCGCGGCGATCTCGGTTGGCGTGCTGACGGTGTTCGCGGTGGCCTTCTGGCTGGTCACGACGGTGCTGTGGACGCTGCCCTAGCTTTCCCGATCATGCGGGCCAGGATCGGGCGCACGATCGGCTCCACGATGCCGCCTGCGCGCACGAGCACCCGGGTGAGCGGGTCGATCGCGATGTGGTGGCGGCCCTTGTCGATGCCTGCGATCACGGCCGCCGCCACCACGTCCGCGGAGACCGGGGTGATCGCGCCCGACACCGCCACGGTCTCCGGGGGTTTGCGGGTGTTCTCCACCGCGAAGCCCGGGGTGTCGGTGTCCGGGGGATACAGCACGGCGACCGTTACCCCCGCGGGCCCGACCTCGTAGCGCAGGCAGTGCGCGAGCTGGTGCACCGCGGCCTTGGTCGGCCCGTAGCCGGTGTATCCGACGACCCCGATCATGCCCGCGGTGGAACTGGTCAGCACCAGGTGGCCGCGCCCACGGGACACCATCCCGGGCAGCACCGCCCGCGCGGCGTGCACCGCGCCCAGGTAGTTCAGTCGCATCTGCGACTCGAATTCGTCGATCGGTACCTCGAGGAACCGCCCGGGCAACGCGGTCCCGGCACAGGCGACGAGGAGGTCGCAGGGGCCGGAGCGCCGCTCCAGCTCGTCGACCGCCTTCTGGAGTTCGTCCGGATCGGTGACGTCGGCGGACGCCCAGGCCGCGCCGATCGGCTCCGCGGTGGCCCGCAGCGGTTCCTCGCCGCGGGCGATGATCGACACGGCGGCGGCCCTTGCCCGCGCGGCACGCGCGACCGCGGCACCGATGCCCTGCGAGCCTCCCGTCACGATGACGTGCGAGCGCTGCCAGTCGAACGGGGTCCTCTTCGCCACTGCGCGAGCGTACGACTTCGGTCACAAATGGTGGTCGGTTCTGTCATTCGGTTTCGGGGCCGCACTGCGTAGTGTTCGAGGAAGTATTCACATCGAGTCGATTAGAGGTGTCCGGGTGCGAGTCGGAATGCAGATCACCTACAGCGGCGGGTTCGCCGAGACGGTCGCGGAGGTCGCCGACCTCGAGCGTGCCGGCCTCGACATCGCGTTCATCGCGGAGGCGTACTCCTACGACGCGGTCAGCCAGCTCGGCTTCCTCGCGGCGAAGACCTCGAGGATCGAGCTCGCGTCGGGCATCTTCCAGATCTACACCAGGACGCCGTCGCTGATGGCGATGACCGCCGCTGGCCTCGACTTCGTCTCCGACGGCCGGTTCGTGCTCGGTCTCGGTGCGTCGGGACCGCAGGTGATCGAGGGCTTCCACGGCGTGCCCTACACCGCTCCGCTCGGCCGCACCCGCGAGATCGTCGACATCTGCCGGCAGGTGTGGAGGCGCGAGAAGGTCCAGTACGACGGCAAGTACTACCAGATCCCGCTGCCCGCGGAGAAGGGCACCGGACTCGGCAAGCCGCTCAAGCTGATCAACCACCCCGTGCGCGATCGCATCCCGATCGTCATCGCCGCGCTCGGCCCGAAGAACGTCGCGCTGACCGCCGAGATCGCCGAGGGCTGGCAGCCGATCTTCTTCGATCCCGAGCGCGCGAACGACGTGTGGGGCGAGTCCCTCGCGCAGGGCAAGGCCAAGCGCGACCCCAGCCTGGGCGAGCTGCAGATCTACGCGGGCCCCGCGCTGGCGATCGGCGACGACGTGGACCACCTGCTCGAGTGGGTCAAGCCGAGCCTGGCCCTCTACATCGGCGGCATGGGCGCGAAGGGCAAGAACTTCTACAACGACCTGGCCTGCCGCTACGGCTACGAGAAGGAAGCCGCCACGATCCAGGAGCTGTACCTGTCCGGCAAGAAGGCCGAGGCCGTCGCGGCCGTGCCGGACGAGCTCGTGCGCGCGATCTCGCTGATCGGCCCCGCCGGGTACGTCAAGGAGCGGGTCGCGGCGTTCGCCGAGGCGGGCGTCACCACGCTGACCGTGAGCCCGTTGGCGGGCGATTCCGCCGGCCGCGTCGCGCTGATCGACCAGTTCCGCAAGCTCGTCGACTGACCGTCGAGTGTGCACCTCCGGTCGTCGCCCATCGGGCGATGCACCGGGAGGTGCACACTCGACGCGCCTGCGCGGCCGGCCGCCGGTGCCTATTGTCAGGGCATGCGCCCCATGATGGTCGCGACCGTCCGTTCGGAGTGGGTGCGAGCGTGGCGGTGGCCCGCACAGGTGCCGATGACGGTGCTGGGTAATGCGGCGCTCGTCTGCGTCGCCTGGTTCCTCATCCCGCGCAGCTGGCTGTTCGACTTCACCGGCGCGTGGGGCTTCCCGATCGCGCTGGCCGGGTGGATGTACGCGGACGTGTCCGCGACCAACGTGCTGGGACAGGACCCCGCCGACGCGCTGACCGTGCTGTCCGACGGCGCCGCGCTCGAGCGGCTACTGCGGGCCAAGACCATCGTGCTGTGGCTGATGGTGGCACCGGCCTGCGCGGCGGTCGCCCTCGCACTCGGGGTCGTCGAACACGACCTGACGCTGGCCGCACTGATGATGGTCGGGCTGTGCGTGATCCCGCTCGGCCCGCTGGCTCTGTCCGGCTGGGTCGGCGTCGTCTTCCCCTATCACCAGCGGTCCCTGCGCTGGCGGTGGGCGAACCGGCGCCGGTTCCGGTCGGTCGTGGCGCGCTGGCTGATCCTGGTGGTGGTGCCGTACGGGGTGTTCCCGGCCGCGATCGCCGTGGTCCTCGCGGTGCCCCTGCTGATGTTCCACCTGCTGCCCCCGTTCGACGTCGGGGCGGTGCTGACCGCGGACGGACGGGTCGGGTTCGTGTTGTCGGCGAGCGTGGTGTCGGTGCTCGCCTGGTTCGCGGCGATCCGGGGGACGGCGTTCCTTGCGGGTCGCCGGGCGGGGCGGCTGACCGACTACCTCGGCGACGCCGAGCGGGGCTGAGGCCGGCTCAACTCGGGGTATCTCGGGGTGCGAATCTGGGTGTCTTCCTGGATGTGTCGGCCCGGCGGGCAGGCGAGCATCGGTGGCATGGAGAAAACACGCGTTCGGTGGCTGCGGGTGATCGGTGGCCTGTTCGCCGCCGTCGCCATCGTGTTCGGTGTGGTGGCCGGCGGTGTCGTCTATGCGTGGCAGAGCGCCAGGGTGGACACCGTGGGTCAGGTGCGGTTCGACCGGCCCCTGTCGATTCCGCCACTCGCGCCATCCACCGTCGCCCCGGACGGGACCAGGGAGTTCGACCTCGAACTGCGCAGCGGCACCACCGACCTCGGACACGGTCCCGGCACCGGGACCTGGGGCGTGAACGGCTCCTACCTAGGCCCCACGGTGCGCGCGGAGCGCGGCGAGCGGGTCCGGATGAACGTGCGAAACGGGCTCGACGAGGCCAGCACGCTGCACTGGCACGGCATGCACCTGCCCGCGGCCATGGACGGCGGGCCGCATCAGATGGTCGATCCCGGCACCACCTGGTCGCCGCACTGGACTGTAGATCAGCCCGCGGCCACGCTCTGGTATCACCCGCACCTGCACGGGGCAACCGCCGAGCACGTCTACCGCGGCGTCGCGGGCATGTTCCTCGTCGACGACCCGGCCGGGCCGGTCCTGCCGGACCGATACGGCATCGACGACGTCCCGGTGATCGTGCAGGACAAGAAGTTCGACGGGGACCGACTCGACGACGGCGCGGCGATGTTCAGCGACACCGGGGTGCTCGGCGACGAGGTGCTCGTCAACGGCACTCCCGGGCCCTATCTCGACGTCACCACGGAGCGGGTGCGGCTGCGGCTGCTCAACGCGTCCAACGCGCGGGTGTACCGGTTCGGGTTCGACACCGGCCTCGGATTCGCGCTCATCTGCACCGACGGTGGGCTGCTGCCGAAACCCGTTGGGATGACGAGCCTTCAACTCTCACCCGGTGAACGCGCCGAGATCGTGGTCGCCGTGCCTGCGGGCACGTCGCCGGTGTTGCGTAGTTCCCCGCCCGACCTCGGCGCGGATTTCTGGGGCACCCGGTTCGGAGGCGGTTCCGACACCATGGACATCCTGCAGCTGCGTGCGGCCGACCGGCTCGACTCGAATGTCGTCGTTCCGAGTTCCCTTGCCGCGCAACCCGATCTGGGGGTGCCGAGCGTGACCCGGAGGTTCGACCTGACCAGTTCGACGCAGATCAACGGGAAGCCGATGGACATGGGACGGATCGACGAGGTGGTCACCGTCGGGACGACCGAGGTCTGGGAGGTGCGCAACCTGAGCGGGGGAGTGCACAACTTCCACGTCCATGACGTGCAGTTCCAGGTACTCGGCACGGACGATCCCGCGCTGACCGGTCCGAAAGACACCGTCTATGTGCCGCCCGGGCGCACCCTGCGACTACTGATGCGGTTCACCGACTTCTCCGATCCGTCGACCCCGTACATGTTCCACTGCCACCTGCTCCGGCACGAGGACAACGGGCTGATGGGACAGTTCGTGGTCGTGGAACCGGGCCAGCAGCCGGTGCCGCCGGTGCCGCCGGCGGGCGCCGTGCGCGGCCACCACTGAACATTCGGAAAAGTCCCGGGTCGAATCCGAATGAGGACCGTTCCTGGCCGCAATTGGCGTGAGACTCGAGGTGTCGCTCAGTCAACCCGAACCGAAGGACAGGTCATGGACATCAAGCTCGAACTGGTCGCGATCCCCGTCACCGACATCGACCGGGCCAAGGAGTTCTACGTCCGGCTCGGTTTCAACGCGGACCACGACCACACCGTCCACGAGGACCTCCGCTTCGTCCAGCTCACCCCGCCCGGGTCGGCGTGCTCGATCTGCATCGGCAAGGGCATCACCGATGCCGAGCCAGGCTCTGTCGTCGGCATGCAGGTGGTGGTCAAGGACATCGAGGAAGCCGAGCGCGAATTCAAGAGCCGCGGCATCGACATCACCCCGATCGACCGTCAGCCGTGGGGGAACTTCGTGTACTTCAGCGATCCCGACGGAAACAGGTGGGCGGTCCAGGAGATCGTGGTCCCGGACCTCGGGTAGGTGACCAGCGCAACAGCGATCGGTCCGCAACAGTGACCTTTGACTCTGACGGCGCGCAGGCAAATTCAGGACAATGGTCCGGGCAGGCCAATCGTGATCGTGAAGGGAGAACCATGAGCGCAGGAAAGCCCATCGTGGTGGGTGTGGACGGATCGGAGTCCTCGACGGCAGCGGTGGCGTGGGCGGCACGCACCGCGGCGATGAGGAAGACACCGCTGGTCCTCGTGTCGGTGGTGCACGTTCCTGCGTACTACTACTCCGAGCCCTACCTCGCCCGAGGCTACGGAGACGACCTCAAGAACGCGGGCCGCGCCCACCTGGACTCCGCGGCGGTGCTCGCCGCGCAGGCCGTGGACGGCCTCGCGCCGGTCGACATCAGCACCAAGCTGCACGAGGGGCAGATCGCGGAGACGCTGCTGCAGTACTCGGACGGCGCGACCATGATCGTGCTCGGGTCGCGAGGTCTCGGGGAGTTCACCGGAGCGCTGATGGGATCGGTCACCGTCGCGGTGTCCTCGCACTCGACGGCTCCGGTCGCGGTGGTCCGCGGCCGCACGCTGGACGGCAGGCCGCCGACCGAGGGCCCCGTCGTCGTCGGGGTCGACGGCTCTGAGATCAGCGAGGCGGCCGTCGGGGTCGCGTTCGAGGAGGCCGCGACCCGGCACGCCACGCTGGTCGCGGTCCACGTCTGGAGCGACGTGTCGGTCCAGCCCTCGCTGGGGGCGACCGCCGACGACCCGCACTGGAGCGGGATCCAGTCGTTCGAGGAGGCGGTGCTGTCCGAGCGGCTCGCCGGCTGGACCGAGCGATACCCCGACGTCTCCGTGCAGCGGGTCGTGGCACGGGATCGCCCGGTCCGAGTGCTCAGCGAGTACGCGGAGCGTGCGCAGGTGCTGGTGGTCGGCAGTCACGGCCGCGGCGGTTTCAAGGGCATGCTGCTCGGCTCGACCAGCAATGCGCTGATGCGTACCGCGGACTGCCCCGTGCTCATCGTCCGCCCGACGGACAAGGCCTAGCGACGCGCGGGCGGTCGGGACTCAGCCGAAGTCCGCAAGACCGCCCGCGCGGAGCTGGGCCCACGCGTCGGCGGGGTGCACCCCGCGACGGACGGCATCGTTCTCGATGAGCACCCCGAGCAGCACCGAGTTCATGAACGCGAGGCCCTCCGACTGGTGCTGGGTGGTCTTCGCCTCCGTCCACCGCATGACGTTGCCCCGCTTGGCGGCCGCCGCCATCTCCAGCACCGCGTCGAACATCGCCGACGTCTCGCTCATCGCACGGACTCCTTCTCCTCGTCGCGGACGGCCGCGCGTGCGAGCGCGCGATCGCGGGCGTCCTCGAATCGCTCCGCGTCGGCCTGCAGGCCGACGAGGAAACGCTCCAGCCGTTCGCGCTGTTCCTCGCCCTCGGCGGTGAAGTCGTTGCGCTCGAAGACCTTCCAGGTGCGCAGTACCGGCAGGACCACGTCGTCGAGGTGCTGGCGGAGGTCGTAGATACCGCCCTTCGCGATCAGCACCGCGTTGCGGCGGAAACCCGGCATCCCGGAGCCCGGCATCCGGAAGTTGGTCAGCACCTTGGTGATCGCCCGGATGGTCTGATCGGGTGCCACCTCGAGTGCGGCCCCGCAGATGTTGCGATAGAACATCATGTGCAGGTTCTCGTCGGCCGCGACGCGCGCGAGCATGCGGTCCGCGATCGGGTCACCGCAGGCCTTGCCGGTGTTGCGGTGCGAGACCCGGGTCGCCAACTCCTGGAACGTCACGTACGAGACCGAGTCGAGCAGTCCGGCGTTCCCCCCGGACGCGAACCCGTTGGTCATGTGGGCCATCCTGGCGTTCTCCAGCGCCACCGGGTCGACGCCGCGGGTGACCACCAGATAGTCCCGCATGACGATCGAGTGCTTGTTCTCCTCCGCCGTCCACCGGCCCACCCAGGTGCCCCAGGCCCCGTCGAGGGAGAAGTGCTCGGCGATCTCGCGGTGGTACGAGGGCAGGTTGTCCTCGGTGAGCAGGTTCGTGATCATCGCGGCCTTCGCGGTGTCGCTGAGCGTGGACTGGCCTGGGTCCCAGTCGATGCCACCGAGCGCCGCGAAGTTCTGCCCGTCGTCCCACGGCACGTAGTCGTGCGGGTGCCAGTCCTTGGTCATCGACAGGTGCCGGTGCACGTTCTCCTCGGCCACGGCCTCCAGTTCGTGCAGCAATTCGAGCTCGGTCAGTTCGCGGGTCACGATCGATCCCCATTCGCAGTGCCGGTGGTCCGCGTCAAGGATTCCCGGGACCGGTGGACCGGGCTAGGGCCGAAGGTCCCCGATGTGCTGGGATCGATGCCATGAGCATGCGGATCTTCCTGGTCGACGACCACGAGATCGTGCGCCGCGGTCTGGTGGACCTGCTCGCGGGCGTCCCCGACTTCACCGTGGTCGGCGAGGCGGCCTCGGTGGGTGAGGCGCTGGTGGCGGTGCCGAAGGCGGAGGTCGACGTCGCGGTCCTCGACGTTCGGTTGCCCGACGGCAGCGGCGTCGAGCTGTGCCGGGACCTGCGCTCGGCGCAGCCGGACCTGCGATGCCTGATGCTCACCTCGTATTCGGACGACGAGGCGCTGTTCGACGCGGTGATGGCCGGTGCATCGGGGTACCTGCTCAAGCAGATCCTCGGCACGGACCTGGTCGCGGCGATCCGGACGGTCGGCGCCGGCGGCTCCCTGATCGACGCCGATGCCACCGCCGCGGTGCTGGGCCGGATCCGCGCGCAACGCGATCAGGGCGCCGCTGTGTCCGGGCTGTCGGAGCAGGAGCGGGCCGTGTTCGAGCTCATCGGCGAGGGGCTGACCAACCGGGAGATCGGCGGGCGCCTGTTCCTGGCCGAGAAGACCGTGAAGAACTACGTGTCCCGGATTCTCGCGAAGCTCGGCATGCAGCGCCGGACCCAGGCCGCGGTGCTGGCCACCGAGCTGCGAGGCAGGCCGGGACGGGACCGCTAGCCTGGCCCGCCCATCGGCACCCGCCAGGTCAGGACGGTTCCGCCGCCCGCCGCCGTGGTCACCTCGCACCGCCCGGCGCACGTGGCCGCGCGACGGTCCAGGTTGGCCAGTCCGCTGCGTGGCTCGTCGCCGGCCATGCCGACCCCGTCGTCGGTGATGGCGATCGTGAATTCGTCTGCGGCTGTGATGGATACGGCGATGGACGAGGCGCTCGCATGCCGCCGGGCGTTGCTCAGACCCTCCCGCAGCACCGCCTCGGCGTGCGGGTGGACCGGCGCGGGGACCAGGGTGTCGATCGGTCCGGAGAACTGGACCGTCGGGGTGACCGCGGACTGCGGGGTGACCTCGCCGATCACGTCGAGCAGTCGCCTGCGCAGGCTCGTCTGGGTGGCGGCGTCGCCGGTCTGCAGGTCGAAGATGGTGGTCCGGATCTCCCGCACGGTCCGGTCGAGCTGCTCGACGGACCTGGCCAGCACCTCGCCGTCGGGCGCGGGCAACGCGATGCTCTGCAGGCTCATGCCGGTGGCGAAAAGGCGCTGGATGACATTGTCGTGCAGGTCCCTTGCGATGCGGTCGCGGTCGGCGAGCACGTCGAGCAGCCGCTGCTGATTCTGCCGGTGCGCGAACTCCAGCGCGACCGCGGCCAGGTCCGCCATCGAGGCCAGCCTGCTGAGCTCGTCGGGTTCCCAGCCGTGTGCGCCCGTGCCAAGGGTCACCACCAGCGCGCCCTCGATGTGCTGCGGCCCGGACACGGGGAGGACCGCCGCCGGGCCCGAGCCCGCGGCGGCCCCGGACGGGGGCAGGGGGTCGCTATCGGTGAGCTGGGCCCGGCCGGTCCGGAGCGCCTCCCCGACCGGTGTGCCCGCGAGGACCGCCACCCCGTCGCCGTGCCGGTGGTCGGTGGTGGCCGCGACGATCGCCGTGCCGGACGAGGCATCGAGCAGCGTGACCGTCGCCGCGGAGGTCAGCTCCCTGACCCGCCGCACCAGCAGGTCGAGGGTCTCCGGGACTGACCCGCCGATCAGCAGGCTGGAGTTGATCGCCGCCACCGCGCGCAGCCAGCGTTCCCTCGTGCGGGACTCCTCGAACAGCCGCGCGTTGTCGACGGCGAGGGCCGCTGACTCGGCGAGCACGGTGAGGATCACCTCGTCCTCGTCGGTGAACTCCGGCGCGTCCCGCTTCTCGGTGAGGTAGATGCTGCCGAACGCCCGGCCGCGGACGATGATCGGGACGCCGAGGAAGCTGTTCATCGGCGGGTGGTTCGGCGGGAACCCGACCGACGCCGCGTGCCGGTCGAGTTCGCGGATCCGGACCGGCCGGGGGTCGTCGATGAGCAGCCCGAGCAGCCCGCGGCCCTCGGGCAGGTGGCCCATCGTCGCGCGTTCGCCCGCGTCGATCCCCTCGTAGACGAACTCGGACAGTCCGCCGCCGGGCGCTCGGACCCCGAGGGCGCCGTACCGGGCGCCGAGGAGTTGGGTGGCCGCCTGCACGATCCGCTGCAGGGTGGGGTCGAGCTCGAGACCCGCCCCCACCACGAGGGTCGCGCGGAGCAGGTCGCGCAGTTTCCCGGGTGACGTGACGACCTCGCTCAGCCGTCCGTGGACGTCGCTGAGCAGGGCGTTCAGGCCGTCGGCTGGAGTTTCGACCATAGGCCGCAGCGTAGTCGCTGTAACGGAAACAGACCGGTTCCGATGCTTTTGGTAGCTAACCCTTCGGTAAAAGGAGCCTCAATGAAGCAGCGATTCACCGTCCGCCGCCGGATTGCCGTGGCCCTCACGTCCGCAGCAGCCGCCACCACACTCTTCACCGGGACGGCCGCAGCCGCACCCGCCGCCCAGCCCACCGCCGACCTCGGCGCGGCCGCCTCCGGGCTGCGCGCCGCCGCCGCGGGCAACGCCGACGCGGAGGCCGCGATCGAGCGGCTGATCGCCTCGCCGCGGGACGTGGCGAAGGGGCTCGGCAAGCCCGTGCTCACCCTGCCGGGGCAGATCTTCCCGGTGCCCGCCTACTCCGACACCGGACAGGGCGGCGAGGTCCTCGGCCAGCTCTACGGCTCGGGGGTGGCCACCAACATGAACAACGAGTTCCGCTTCGGCTTCTTCGGCGGACCGGGGAGTATCGCCGACAACCAGACGGGTGCCGAGCTGAACGTGGTCTGGTACAGCCTGGCCAACGGAACGAGCGGCATCACCCGGCTCGACCAGAACAACAAGGTCGTCCCCACCGTCATCTCCACCGCACCGCTGAACGTCGGCAAGGGCATGGTCGTCGGCGCCGTCTACGGCTCGCTCTGGCACAAGGTCGGCCCGAAGGCGGAGGACGTCGTCAAGAGCACCATCTGGATGCCGAGCATGGGCATGGTGATGAGTTAGCAGCAGGTCCCTGGACTCTCACGGGTGTCCCACCAGTGGGTCCACCGGTCCGCGAGGGCCGCGAACTCCTCGGCGCCCCGGCCGTAGACGCTCAGGATCAGCTGGGCGCCGCCGCCGGGGCGCTGCTCGTTCTGTGGCTGGATCGCGAGCACCAGGAGCCCGGGGCCGAGCGCGTCGACGGTCAGCCCGAGCTGCTTGGGTGAGCGGAACCAGACCGTGCCGCTGATGGCATCGCCGGTCGCGACGAGGGCGGTGTACGCGGACCCGGGCGGCCCGGTGATCCCCGCCACTCCCAGCAACTCCATCGCGGTGGCACCCGAGGTCGGGCCGTCGAGGTAGAGGGTGTGTCGTTCGGCGAGATCGTGGCGCTCCAGCCCGAACTTCAACTGCTGCAGAAACGTCGTCCAGCCCTCGGTGATGTCCTCGTACCAGTCGTCCCACTCCGGGTGGGAACCCTTGGCGGATCGGGTGATCCGTACGATCGTGCCCTCGACGGCGGGCCTCAGGGTGAACCGGTCACCGCCCCGGAGTGTCAGCGTCGATGCAGCGGCATCCGCCTCGACGCCATCGATGTAGATCTCGCGGATCTCGTCGTCGAGCCCGCCGGGGCCGTCGTACTCCCATCCGTGCCAGCGCCGGATGAGCGCGGGATCGCGCAACGCCTGCCATACGCGTTCCGGTTCGGACGCGATGGTGGTCTCGATGACGATCTCCGGCTCGGTCATGACTCCGATTCTGCTGCATCGAGGTCGTCGAAACCAGGCTGGGAACGACTGAACATGTTGAAAAACAGATGATTTCGTGGCTCAGAAGCCGAGCAGGTCGGCGGCGGCCTCCACCGCCAGCGGCGCGGCCGCGCTCTTGTCAGGGGCGAGATCATGGCCCGTGCCCTCGACCAGCACGAGTCGCGTGGGCGTCGGCACCAGTTCGAGGGCGGCGCGCATCTCGTCCGGGGTCCCGAACGGGTCCCGGGTGCCGTGCACGAACACACACGGAACGCGCAGGTCCGGAAGGTGGGCGGTCCTGGCCTTCTCGGGCTTTCCCGGCGGGTGCAGCGGATACGAGAACAGCACCAGTCCGTCGCAGGATTCGGGGTGCTCCGCCGCGAGCATGGTGGACTGGCGGCCGCCGTAGGAGTGTCCGCCGAGAATCATTGGGCCCGAGGTGAGTTCGCGAATCGCCTCCGCGGCGGCCGCGATGCCTTCGCGATCGCCATCCGCGGTGGACGGGCTCGGCGGGCCCTTCGGCCTGCGCTGGCGGAAGGGCAGGTCGTAGCGGAGGACGAGCAGCCCGCGCTCCGCGAATTCCGTTGCCGCCCGCTGCAACATCTTGGCGTCGCGGTTGCCGCCTGCGCCGTGTGCGAGCAGGAGGGCGCCGACCGGATCCCCTGCGGGCCGATGGAGAACGCCGCTCACGCCCTCGCGTTCGAACAGCTCAGTCATGACCTCGACGCTATCGCGTGCCGGACCAGAGTGTTTAGGGGGCCGAACC
This sequence comes from Rhodococcus sp. UNC363MFTsu5.1, assembly GCF_000686785.1. Taxonomy (NCBI): domain Bacteria; kingdom Bacillati; phylum Actinomycetota; class Actinomycetes; order Mycobacteriales; family Nocardiaceae; genus Rhodococcus; species Rhodococcus sp. UNC363MFTsu5.1. The sequence goes on along the minus strand of NZ_JMLO01000006.1, from coordinate 101,623 downwards.
AACGCTGACATCGGTACCCGATCGGAGGACGATGAAACGGACCGGTCTTGATCCGACCTCCCGGAGACCCGTCACGACAGCACCCGCGGATTCGCGAGCGAAGGTGAGGTGGCCGAGGTGGCCGAGGCTCCGGTGGGCGAGGCCGCCGTGGAGAGTTCCGTCGAGAGCGGTGGCTACCACCAGGAACTGAAGCGGACGCTCGGCTCCTTTCAGGTGTTCGCGATCTCGTTCGCCTTTATCTCGGTGGCGGTCGGCATCTTCGGGACCTACGACGACGTGCTGCAGAACGCGGGGCCGGTGGGGATCTGGCTCTGGTTGATCGCGGTGGTCGGTCAGATCCTGGTGGCGCTGGTGTATGCGCAGTTCGCGGCCCGCATACCGCTCAGCGGCTCCACCTACCAATGGGCCTCACGCCTGGCCAACCCGAAGATCGGCTGGGGGTTCGGGTGGCTGACCGTCTGCTACCTGTCATTCGGGGTCGTGGCGGTCGACAATGCCCTCGCCAGCCAGGCCTTCATGCCGCTGTTCGGCATGGAGCCGGACGAGGACACCGCGCGCGCGATCACGCTGGTGATGATGTTCGTCCAGGCATTTCTCGTGGTGTTCTCGACGCGCATCGTCGCCATGATCAACGCGAGCGCGGTGGGGCTCGAGCTGGTGATCGTCGTGGTGCTGGCGATTGCGCTCATCGTCGCCGTCCTGATCACGGGCGACGGCGGGGCGGGCAACCTCACCTCCCGCGGTGTCACCGAGGACGCGCCCGATTACTTTGCCGTCGGCGGCGGGTTGATGGCCGCGATGATCATGGGCCTGGCCACGCTGGTCGGATTCGATGCCGCCGCGAACCTGGCCGAGGAAGCCAAGGATCCCTTCCGTAGCGTCCCGCGCGCGATCGTGGGATCGGTCGCGGCGGCCGGGGCGCTGGGAATGGTGTTCCTGATCGCACTCACCGTCGCGATCGACGACATCCCCCGGATCAGCAAGAGCGAGTCGCCGGTCGCCGCGATCATGCGCGATCAGCTCGGTCCCGTGATGGAGCGAACACTCCTCGTCGCGATCACGTTCGCCTTCTTCGCCGCCGGGATGGTGACGATGGCCGCGTGCTCGCGGATCGTCTTCGCGATGGCGAGAGACTCACGGTTCCCCGCGTACCGGGTGATGCGGCGGATCAACCCGCGCACGCAGACCCCGATCCAGGCGACGATCCTGATCCTCGTCATCGGGGTCGTCCTGATGGTCGCGCTTCCTGGCGATGCGCTGCTGAAGCTGATCGTGGCTGGGACGCTCCTCACGGCCATCGTCTACACGGCCACGGTTGTCCTCTACCTCGCCGTGCGCAGGCGGTTGGACCGCAAGGAGGGCGGATTCAACCTCGGGCGATTCGAACTACCCGTCGCGATCGGGGCGCTCGTGTGGATGGCCGTCGTGTTGTTCGTGCTGATATCTCCGGGGGAGGCGTTCGTCCCCGTCCTGATCGTCGCGGGTCTGCTCGTCCTTGGCGGGCTGTTCTTCCTCGCCATGTGGGTCTTCGACCGCGAGGTGCTCGAGACCGAGCCGGGGGACATCAGCGTCTACAAGCATTGACCGGAGGTGACCGAGTGGGTGCTACCGCGAGGCTGACGGGTGAGGTGGTGTGTCCGGGTGATCCGGGCTACGAGGCGGCGCGAATCGGCTGGAACCGCTTGTACTCCCGCTATCCCGAGGCGATCGTCTTCTGCTGCGACGCACACGAGGTGGTCAACGCGGTCGAATGGGCCCGCACGGAGGGCATCGCGCTGCGCGCCCGCAGCGGACGCCACAGCCTCGAGGGTTGGTCCTCGCTCGACGGCGGCCTGGTCGTCGACGTCAGCCGGATGAAGGGCGTCGAGATCGACGAGGCGGCGCGCACCGCGACGGTCGGGACGGGGCTCACCCAGACCGAGGCGGTCGCGGCGCTGGGGCGGCGCGGATTCGTGGTCCCGACCGGCTCGGAGGGGGGTGTGGGCCTCGGTGGCGTGATCCTCGGCGGCGGCTTCGGATTGCTCACCCGCAGCATGGGTATGGCCTGCGACAACCTGCTCGCCGCCGAGGTCGTGGTCGCCGACGGCGCGCGCTCGGCGAAGGTGGTGCGGGCCACCGAGAGCGCCGACTCCGACCTGCTCTGGGCGTGCCGCGGCGGAGGAGGCGGCAACTTCGGGATCGCGACGGCCTACACGTTGAAACTGCACGAGCTCGCCGATGTCACCTTCCTGATCGCCAGGTGGACCGGGCGCGACGAGCTGGGCGCGCTGCTCCGCGCGTGGCAGCGGGACGCGCCGGTCGCCGACGAGCGGCTGACCAGCGCGCTCGAGGTGGAAGCCGGCGCGGTGGAGCTCTCCGCGTTGCTCTACAACGGCTCGCGCCGGGAGCTGACCGAGCAGCTGCGCTCGCTGCTGACGATCGGCGACCCCGACGTGACCTTCATGGAGGGCGCCTGGCCCGAGGTGTACGGCAGCGTCGACAGGGGTCCGGACGACGTGGCCAACTGGAAGTTCTACTCCCAGTTCGTCACCCGTCCGTTCCCCGACGAGGCGATCGATCTGGTCGTCCGCTTCATGGATGACGCGCCGAGTGCGCCGAGCAACTTCTTCTGCTCGAGTTTCGGTGGTGCCGTGCGGCACGCACCGCCGGGCGGGTCGGCGTTCCCGCACCGCGACGCGTTGTTCTACTGCGAGCCGGGCGCGGCCTGGAACGACCCCGAGCTGAACTCGAGGGCCCTGGGCTGGGCGGCCGGTTTCTGGCGCGCGCTGCGCCCGTACTGCGACGGCGCCTACGTCAACGTGCCCAATGCCCCGGCATCGGACTGGGAGCGCGACTACTACGGGCTCAACCGTGAGCGCCTCCGTCAGGTCAAGGCCGCCTACGACCCGGAAAACGTGTTCCGCTTCGAGCAGAGCGTGCCGCCCGAGCCCTGCTGAGGACGGACCGCCGCGACCTGCACCCGCTCGAGCGGGTACGGGGGAGGGCCGACCCCGGTGATCCGGTAGTTGCCCCATGGGTCCTGCTCGGCCAGCGTCGCGGGTGTGGCGGGTCCCTCGGCGATGGTGAGGTGCAGCGCGGAGCGGCCGCGCCGCTTGAGCTCGGTCAGGCCGGAGCCCGCGATCCGGCCGTACCAGTGGTAGTTCCCGTCGAGCGGTTCGAAGTGGCCGTTCAGGTGGACCTGCACCGTCAGCGCGACCTCGTCCGCCGTCAGCACCGCGGCTCCGGCATAGGCGTCGTCGTCCTCGCGTTCGTCGGCGTTGCCGAGTTCGAAGGCGCTCCGCTCAGGGCCGCGCAGGGCGCGCGGTCTCGACCTCCACCGCGACCGGGTAGGCGACCGGCGGACGATCCGGTTGAACTCGCGCTGGGCCCCGGCGCGCACCTCGATCCGGGTCGCCTCCTCGGCCGCCATCATCGCCAGGCAGGTGCGGATGTGCCCCGCCTGCTCCGCGGCGTGCTCGTCGGTGACGAGGAAGAGGTTCGGGAACCCCGAGCGCGCGATGCCGAGATAGGCCGCCTGCTCGCCCCGCGCGGCCTCCTCGAGGCTCGCCCCGCCGCGGCCCGGGATGGGGACGGCGGTGGCGGGACCGGCCACCAGGAGCCGGGGCCGATGGACCTCGCCCCGCGCGGTCCGCACCCGCCACCGGTCCGCCGTCTCGTCGAAGTCGCAGGAGACCGGGTCCGGCCCGCCGGACAGGTCGAGGACGACACGGCCGCCTCGCCCGGTGTCCTCGAGCGTGCGTGCGATGCCCGGTCCCGCGGATCCGGCGCCGACGATCAGCACCCCGGCCTCGGGCATCACAGGAAGCCGCCGCGCCGCCACATCGCCCGTGAGCTCGCCCGCATCAGCCCGTTCTCCTCCAGGAACGCGGCCAGCGACTCGAAGCCGCGTCGCTGGTTCTCCCGGAAGTAGGGGTTCGCCAGTGCCTGCCTGCGGGCCTGCTTGGGATCCAGCCCGGCCCGTGCGTACATCACCGGGTTGGTGAACAACCGCTGGAGCAGCGGACCGCCGATGCCCTGCACCGTGCCGACCCACAGCTGCTCGATCCGGTGGCTCTGCGCCACCCGGCGCCGCACGCCCTCGCGGGCGAAGCGGATGTGCCGCGATTCCTCGGTGACATGGATCTGCATCAGCCGCGAGATCATCGGCTGCAGCTGCGGGTCGTCGAGTACCCGGCGCTGGGTGGCGTCGAAGATCTCCTCGCCGATCAGGGCGGCCACCCACAGCATCGTGCCGCGGAAGGTCTTGGGTAGGAGGTTGACCACCAGGGCCTGGTGCCGTCGCAGCTGGTACGGCTTGGCGCCGATCCGCTCGATCGCCCGGCCGAACATGGTCATGTGCCTGCACTCGTCGCCCATCTCGGTGAGCACGTACCGGGTGTGCAGCGAGGCCGGGTCGCCCCGCAGCAGCGCCCGCAGCAGGGCCTGGTTGAGGATGTTCTCGAACCAGATCCCGACGCTGAGGATGTTCGCGGATTCCTGCCGGGAGAGCTCGATCCGCTGGGCCTCGCTCATCGACTCCCACATCGGCGTCCCGTAGAGGGAGAGCACGTGCGGGGGCAGGAAGTACTTGCCCTCCTCGAGGGGCGCGTCCCAGTCGATGTCCACGACGGGGGCGTAGGAGCGTTTGACCGAACCCTTGAGCAGTCGATCCGCGACCGTCTCCCGGTCCAGCGGTGTGGCGGCCTGCGACATGGCTGTCCTCCGTGGCTGATCCCGGTGTGGTGCCGGGCATTTCGCGTGCGCGTTTTCGTTCTCTGTAAAAACGTAAACCTGGCGACGGGTGAGGTCAATAGATACCTGTGAACCTAATTCACATACTTTTGCCCGCTCCGGGCGTCGGCGCCGGCTGAGGGGGTGTCGCCATAGAATCGGCCGGTGCGGCCTTCAGTGAGACCAGTGGATCCGGACGCGATCCGGGAGCAGATCCTGGACGCGGCGATGGAGTGCGTCATCGAGCTGGGGTTCACCTCCCGTCTGCACGCCGCCATCGCGCAGCGCGCCGGCCTCTCGCGGCCAACCGTCTACAAGTACGTCGGGGATCAGAACGCGATCTTCGGCGCCCTGTTCCAGCGGGAGATCACCCGGTTCTTCGTCGTGCTCGATCCCGTGTTGCGTGGGCAGGAGCGGAGCCTGCGGAGCGACCAGAAACCGGAGCGGAGCCTGCGGAGCGACCAGAAACCGGAGCGGGACCTGCGGGTCGGGTTCGTCGACGCGATCGTGTTCGCCGTGCAGTACGCCCGTGCGCACCCGCTGTTGCAGAAGGGCCTGCGCGACGATCCCCAGGTGGTGCTGCCGTGGTTCACGGTGCGGGCCAAGCCCTTCGTCGAGCTCGGCGCGAACCTGCTCACCCCGCACTTCCAGCGGCTGTTCACGCCCGGTCAGCTCGCGGAGGTCAGCCCGAAGGCGATCTCCGAGTGGGCCTTTCGGATCATCGGGTCACTGATCGTCACCGAGGGCATCGTGGACACCACGCAGGAGCAGTCGCTGCGCGAGTTCGTCAGCTCGCTGCTGTCGATCGCGTTCATCCCCGCGCCGGACCCGGGGCTGGTGCGCGGCGCGGGGTGACACCCGCTCGGCCGGGCCGCTACTTGGGCACGGCCACCGTGAGCAGGAAGGCGACGTCCTCGAGTGCCTCGACGCTGTGCCGGGCCGCCGGGATGACCAGCATGTCGCCGGTCGAGCCCTTCCAGGAGTCCTCGCCGCTGATCAGTGCGAGCTTGCCGCTGAGCACCAGCAGGGTGGCCTCGCCAGGGCTGTCGTGCTCGGCCATCACTTCGCCCGCGCTCAGGCCGACGACCGTCTGCCGGAGACTGCGCTGATGGCCCCCGTAGATGGTCTGCGAGCTGCGCCCGCTGGTGGCCGCGGCGGCCAGCTTGAGCTGCTGCCGGGCGACGGCTGTCAATGACTTCTTGTCCATGAAGCGCCTCTCCTTGGGCTTGGGGAAAGACCTGCCCTTGGAGTATGACGCACCACCCCACCCATGGGGCGTTACTGGCGGAACCGATCAGCCGCGGATGTAGGTGCGGAACCGGAACTTCAGTCCGTCCCTCTCCGAGGTCATCCAGTCGCCGGTCGTCGCGGGAGTCCACTCGTCGCCGATCGTCGGCGCGTATGCATCGCCCTCGGTGTCCACGTCCACCTCGGTCACGACCAGTCGGTCGGCGAACGGCATTGCCGCGGTGTAGATCTCGCCGCCGCCCATCACCCACGTCTCGCCGGGCCCGGCCAGGGCGAGGGCGGACTCGACCGAGTGCGCGGCCTCGGCGCCCTCGGCCCGCCAGTCCCGGTCGCGGGTCACCACGATGTTGCGTCGGTCCGTGAGGGGCCGGAACCGCGGTGGCAGCGAGTCCCAGGTCTTTCGGCCCATCACCACCGGGTGCCCGGAGGTGACGTCCTTGAAGTAGGCCATGTCCTCGGGAATCCGCCACGGGATCGCCCCGTCGCGGCCGATGACGCCCGCCCGGCTCTGCGCCCAGATCAGTCCGAGCACTAGATCGCCACCGGTGCCTTGATGGCGGGGTGATGGCGGTAGCCGACGATCTCGATGTCCTCGAACTCGTAGTCGAAGATGGAATCGCGGGGCGCGAGCACGAGCTCCGGGTACTCGTACGGCTCGCGGCCGAGCTGCTCGGTGACCTGGTCCACGTGGTTGTCGTAGATGTGGCAGTCGCCGCCGGTCCAGATGAACTCGCCCACCTCGAGGCCGGTCTGCGCGGCGATCATGTGGGTGAGCAGGGCATAGCTGGCGATGTTGAACGGCACGCCGAGGAACAGGTCGGCGCTGCGCTGGTACAGCTGGCAGCTGAGCCGGCCGTCGGCGACATAGAACTGGAAGAAGGCGTGGCACGGCGCGAGCGCCATCTGCGGGATCTCGCCCACGTTCCACGCCGAGACGATCATCCGGCGCGAATCGGGATCGGTCTTGAGGGTCTCGATGACCTGGGCGATCTGGTCGATGTGCTCACCGCTCGGCGTTGGCCAGTTCCGCCACTGCACGCCGTACACGGGGCCGAGCTCGCCCTCGGGGGAGGCCCACTCGTCCCAGATGGTGACGCCGCGGTCCTGCAGCCACTTCACGTTCGACTCGCCGCGCAGGAACCAGAGCAGCTCGTAGACGATGGACTTGAGGTGCACCTTCTTGGTGGTGATCAGCGGGAAGCCCTCGGACAGGTCGAAACGCATCTGATGGCCGAACACGCTGCGGGTGCCGGTGCCGGTGCGGTCCGCCTTCGGGGTGCCGGTCTCCATGACGAGTCGCAGCAGGTCTTCGTAGGGGGTGTGCACAGGGGCCAGTTTAGGCGGCTCCGCCGCCCGTGAGTCCTTCCGGCCCCGTGGCGGACCAGAAGGACTCACGGGCGATAGCCTGCCGGTCATGCGTGAACTCCTCGTGATCGGCATCGGCGCCGGCGACCCCGACCAGGTGACCGTGCAGGCGATCAAGGCGATGAACCGGGCCGAGGTGTTCTTCGTGATCGGCAAGGGCGCCGAGAAACAGGACCTCGTTGACCTGCGCACCGGCATCCTGGACGAGCACATGCGCGGGCCCTACCGGATCGTCGACATCGTCGACCCGCCGCGGGACCGGACCCCCTCGGACTACGAGGGCGTGGTCGACGACTGGCACGACCGCCGCGCCGCGATCTTCGAGGAGCAGTTCGGTGCCGTCGAGGGCGTCGGCGCGATCCTGGTGTGGGGCGACCCCTCGCTCTACGACAGCACCCTGCGGATCGTCGAGCGGGTGCTCTCCAGGGGCATCGCGACGTTCGAGTACTCGGTGATCCCCGGCGTCACGAGCGTGCAGTCGTTGGCGGCGCAGCACCGTATCGTGCTCAACCGGATCGGCGAGCCCGTGCACATCACGACCGGTCGACGCCTGCGCGACGGCCTGCCCGACGGGGTGCGGGACGCGGTGGTGATGCTCGACGCGGACTGCAGCTTCACCGAGGTACCCGGCGACGACGTGCAGATCTGGTGGGGCGCGTACCTGGGCACCGAGGACGAGGTGCTGATCTCGGGGAACCTGCGCGAGGTCGAGGCCGAGATCGTCCGCGTTCGGGCCGAGCTGCGCGAGCGCAAGGGCTGGATCATGGACACCTACCTGCTGCGGAGCTGATGCGCACGGTGCGCGTGTCGTACCCCAACCGGGGTAAGACGCGCGCACAAGCGCCGAAGGTGCCTAGGCTGTTGGCATGCCCGAACTGCCCGAGGTAGAGGCCCTGGCACAGTTCCTGCGCACGCATGCCGTCGGCTCGGTGGTGGGCCGCATCGACATCGCGGCGCTGAGCGTGCTCAAGACGTTCGACCCACCGATCACCGACCTACAGGGCAAGGACGTCGTCGGCGCCGCCCGATTCGGCAAGCATCTGGGGATCCGGTGTGGCGACGAGGACGGGCTGTGGCTGATCACCCACCTCTCCCGTGCCGGCTGGCTGCGCTGGACCGACCACCCGAGTGCGACGCCGCCGAAGCCAGGCGGCAAGAGCCCGCTGGCGTTGCGGGTGCACCTGTTCACCCCCGACGGCGGGACCCCTGCGTTCGACCTGACCGAGGCGGGCACCAAGAAGCGGCTCGCGGTCTGGGTGGTGCGCACCCCCGGCGAGGTGCCAGGGATCGCGAAGCTCGGACCCGACGCGCTCGACATCACCGAGCCGGCCCTCGCCGAACTGCTTGGCAAGAGTTCGCAGCGGATCAAGACCGTGCTCACCGACCAGTCCGTGCTGGCAGGGATCGGCAACGCGTACTCCGACGAGATCCTGCACCTGGCCAAGCTGTCGCCGTTCGCCACCGCGAACAAGCTGACCGCGGAGGAGGTGGCCACCCTGCACGCGGCGATGCGGGCGGAGCTGACCGATGCCGTGGAGCGCTCGGTTGGTCAGGATGCCGCGCGGCTCAAGGGCGAGAAGCGTTCCGGGTTGCGGGTGCACGCGAGGACCGGGATGCCATGCCCGGTGTGCGGGGACACCGTCCGGGAGGTGTCGTTCGCGGAGCGGTCCTTTCAGTACTGCGCGACCTGCCAGACCGGCGGCAAGATCCTCGCCGACCGGCGGCTGTCGAGGTTGCTGAAGTAGGTTCGCGGTGTCAGCGCCGGTGCCGGTACCCGATCCACGCCCGGCGCAGGTCGCCGCGCGGATCGCTCTCGATCCGCGCCGTCGTGTCGATGATCAGCGTCTCGCGCCGCGCCACCGTGTAGGCGGGCCAGGTGGACCGGGGCGAACCGTACCGGGCGAAATGCAGCCAGTGCGACTGCACGATGGCCGTGGCCTCCCGCAGCCCGCGGCGCCCGCCCAGCACGGTGGCCGCGCGGCCGAGTGCAGCGTCGCCGATGCCGAAGACCGCGAGCAGTTCGGTCGCGTGGGTGGCGCCGAAGCCGGTGACGTTCAGCAGCCGCGGGGCGAAGTCGTAGCGGTAGCCGAAGGTCGGTGCGGTGGCCGCGTGCGCCTGCGCGACGAGGATCGTCGGCTCCCAGAAGGTGGCGTCACCGCCGACCCGTACGGCGGCCCCGCGATCCGGGTAGCCCGGGTAGGCGGCCAGGATGCGCGCCTTGAGCTCGGGGTCGGTCTCGGAGAACATCTTCTCGATCCGGACCGGGTCGGTGGGGATGATGTCGAGGAACCGCGGGAACATCGTGCCCTCACGGGCATTGGTGCCGATGATCAGGGGGACGGCGTGCGCGGAGCCCTCGGCGAACGCGTCCAGCGGGTGTAGCGGCAGGAGGTCGCCGTCGACCAGCGGGGCGAACGCCCTTGTACCGGGCTGCTCGTCGGCGCCGCGAGCGGTGAGGGCGTCGCCCGCACGGACCAGGGCATCGGGGTCCGCGGTGCTCAGCGCCAGGGCGGGATCGTCGACGGCGCCGAGGATCTCGAGGAACTCGGCCGCCCAGGCCTTGGCGCGGCCGGGGCCGTACGCGGAGGCGGCTGGCGGGCTCTGCGCGATGGCGCGTGCGAACAGTCCCTCGGCCGCGGGCACGCACATCAGGGTGGTCACCGCGTTGCCACCCGCGGATTCCCCGAACAGCGTGACGTTGTCCGGATCGCCGCCGAACCCGGCGATGTTGCGGCGCACCCAGCGCAGCGCCGCGAGCTGGTCGCGCAGGCCGAGGTTGGACTCGAAAGTCCGGTCGGGGGTGGAGTATTCGCCGAAATCGAGGTAGCCGAGCGCGCCCAGCCGGTAGTTGAGCGACACGTACACGATGTCGCCGCGCCGGACCAGCGTGTCGCCACGGTAGACGCCGGTGGACGAGGATCCGCCGCTGTACGCGCCGCCGTGGATGAACACCATCACCGGCCGCGGGACGGAACTCCGTGCGGCGGGCGTGAGCACGTTCAGCGTCAGGCAGTCCTCGTCGGTGCGGATCCCGCGCCGCTGGGCTCGCCCGGACTGCGGCGCGGCCGGGCCGAAGGCCAGCGCGTCGCGCACCCCGGGCCAGGGCTCGACCGGCCGCGGGGCGCGCAGCCGGAGGTCGCCGACCGGTGGCGCGGCATACGGGATCGCGCGCCAGGACCGGAGGCCGTCGTGCTCCCGACCGCGGACCCGGCCCGCGTCGGTGGCGACGATCAGTGGGTCAGCCACGCCGGGCCTCCAGCAGCCGCAGCCAGACCTCGCTGACCGTCGGGTACGAGGGCACCGCGTGCCACAGCGACTCCATGGGCACCGCTCCGACCACCGCAACGGTGGCCGCGTGGACCAGCTCCGCCACCTCGGTCCCCGCGAAGGTCGCCCCCACCAGGGTGTCGGTGCCGCGGTCGATCACCAGCTTCGCGCGGCCGGCGAAATCGTCCCGCGCCAGCGATGATCCGGCCACGGCGATGTCGATCTCGACGGTCTCGACATCGATGCCGTCCGCGCGGGCCGCGCGCTCGGTGCGGCCGACCGAGGCGACCTCGGGGGAGGTGAACACCACCTGCGGCACCTGGGCGTGGTCCGCGCTCGCGGTGAACCGCGCCCCGTCCAGGCTGCGGCCCTCCGCCCGGGCTGCGATCACGTCGCCGCACACCCGGCCCTGGTACTTGCCCATGTGCGTCAGCGCCGCGCGGCCGTTGACATCGCCGACCGCGTAGAGCCATTCGCCGGGTACGCCCGTGACGGCGAGGCGGTCGTCGGTGGGGGTGCGCCCGTCACTCAGCCCCACGGCGGCGAGGCCGAGACCGGAGGTGGCGGGGTGGCGTCCGGCCGCGACGATCACCTCGTCGACGGTGATCTCGCCCGGTTCCCCGCCGTCGAGGGTGATGGTCACCGGTCCGCCGTGGATCCGGCCCACCCCGGTGTCGCGCGGCTGCTCGCGGCGCACCGCGCTGGGGCTCGTGCCGAACCGCACGGTCGCACCCGACGCCCGCAGGGACTCGGCGACGAGCTCGCTCGCGAACGGCTCGGCGGAGGCGAGCAGCGCCGACCCGCGGACGATCAGGGTCAGCTCGCGCACCCCGAGGGCGAGCAGCCACGTCGCGCACTCGGTGGCGACCACGCCGCCGCCGATGATCGCGACCCGCTCGGGCACCTCCCGGAGGTTGGTGGCGTCCCGGGAGATCCACGGCAGCGCCTCGCGCAGCCCTGGCACCGGTGGTATCGATGCGATGGTGCCGGTGGCGAGCACCACCGCGTGCCGCGCCCGCAGGGCGCGGGTGGGCGGATCGCCGTGGCCGCCGGTCGAGAGCTCGACGGTGCGTTCGCCGGTGAGCGCGGCGGACCCGTGGATCACCTCGATGCCAGCGGAGGTCGCCCACCGCCGCTGGCCGGAATCGTCGTGGTGACTGGTGAATTCGTCGCGGCGGGCGAACACGGCCCTGCGGTCCAGCGTCGCGTCGCCTACGGCCTCGCGGACGCCGGGCATGGCGCGGGCCCCAGCCAGCACCTCGGCCGGCCGCAGCAGGGCCTTGCTGGGCATGCAGGCCCAGTACGAACACTCGCCGCCGAGCAGTTCGTGCTCGATGATCGCGGCGGTCCGATCCGATCCGGCGATGGCGTAGGCGGCGGCGTTCTCGCCAGCCGGCCCGCCGCCGATCACGATGACGTCGTAGTCCTCCGTCGATGTGGCCATGGTTCCCACCGTAGAGCGGTGAGCGGCGCCGGGCGAGACATTCGCGTGGCGGCACATCTCGGTTCGGCATTGCTTGCGCTGCGCATTTCGACCGGCCGATACTCCAAGATGGACGACTCCCGTTCGCGAGAACACTCTCGGGTAGGAGGGCACCATGAGCACCGAACCCGGCGCCGCCGCCGCCGACCACGCGGCGACGATCGGAGCGCTCTACGCCGCGTTCGCGCGCGGCGACATCCCGGCGGTTCTCGGCATGCTGGCCGAGGACGTGCGCTGGGAGGACTGGGCCGACAGCTTTGCGCAACGTGCCGACGTGCCGTGGCTGCGCAGGCGGGGTGGCCGTGCCGGCGCGGCCGAGTTCTTCGGGATCGTGGGCGGGTTCGACATCGGCGAGTTCGCGGTCCTGTCGATCATGGCGGGCGAGAGCCAGGTGGCTGCCGAGATCAGCATCGACGCCGTGGTCCCCGGTGGCGGTCACTACCGCGACGAGGAACTGCACCTGTGGTCCTTCGACCGGAACGGGAAGATCTCCCGGATGCGGCACTACGTGGACACGGCCAAGCACATAGCGGCCGCGGGCGGCGTCGACACCACCTCGCGCGTGGTGAACGGATCGTCAACCGAGGGGTGACGGCGCCGGGTCTGCCCACCGACCTCGGCCTCGACAGGGCGACTGTCGAGGCCGAGGTAGGTTCCGCGGCGGCCGGGGGCGCGACGGGTCAGGGGCGCCTGCGGGCGAGCAGGACCGCGTCGTGGATGGTGACCTCGCGGTCGTCGGGATCCGTCGCGACGCGTGCCCTTGCCTCGGCCACGACGACGTCCCACTCGTCGGGGTCGAGCGAGGCCGCGATCTCCTCCGCGGTGAAGAACAGCTCCGGTACCGGCGGCCGCGGCACCGTGGTCTGCAGGTCGGACGGGTGGTGGCCGACGATGAGCAGGCTCCCGCCCGGCGCGACGGCGGCCGCCAGCCGGGCGTGCAGGACACCGCGCTGCGGCTCCGGCAGGTGCATGAAATGCGCGGTGACGAGGTCGAAGTGGCCCTCGATCGGCCCGGTGGTCAGGTCGGCGTACACCCAGTTCAGTCGGTGCGCCACGTCCGCGCCGAGGGCCTCGGCGCGCGCGGCCGCCCGCTGCAACGCCGTGGTCGAGAAGTCCACCGCGGTCACCCGCCAGCCGCGTTCGGCCAGCCAATGCGCGTCGGCACCCTCGCCCGCGCCGACGTCGAGTGCGGTGCCAGGCGTCAGCTCGGCGGCCTCGGCCACCAGGTGGGGGTTCGGGCGCCCGCTCCAGACCCCGGTCTTCGATCGGTATCGCTCCTCCCAGGCACGCTCGTCGTCCACGGTGATCGGGCCACCCGGCGCCGGATCCTCCGAGTGCAGGTGGGCGGCCACCGCGAGCCGGGTGTCCTCCGCGATGAGATCGGCATTGATGGCCGCGCCCGCGGTCAGCCCCGCTGCGGCCGCGACGATCACCTGGGCCTTGAGGTCCGCGACGTTGCCGGCCGCCCACACCCCCGGGACCGCGGTGGCCCCCATCGGATCGGCGGCGATGTAGCTGCCGATCACGTGCCCGGCCATCTCCTGCTCGGTGGGCTCGAGGCCGAGCTCGCGCAGGAAGCCGGCGCGGGCCTCGAAGCGCGGCGCGACGACCATCGCGTCGCGGGGCACGAGCTCGCCGCTCCGCATGCGGACCCCGGTGAATCGGTCGTCGGCGACGTCCAGCCCGGCGACCTCGCCGCGCACGACCGCGATGCCGCGGGCCTCGAACTGCTCGAGCTCCTCGGCGCTCGGCTCGGCCGCGGTGTGCAGGAACACGGTGATGTCCGCGCTCCACTGCCGCCACATCAGTGCCTGGTGCGCGGCCATCGGTCCGGTGGCCAGGATCCCGATCGCCCGGTCGCGGACCTCCCAGCCGTGGCAGTACGGGCAGTGCAGCACCTCGCGACCCCAGCGTTCGGCGATGCCGGGCACGTCCGGCAGTTCGTCCACCAGGCCCGTGGTCACCAGCAGCCTGCGGGCGGACACGGCCGTGCCGTCGGCGAGTCCGACGCGGAAGCCGCCGCCCTCGGCTGGCAGCGCCGAGGCCACCGTGCCGCTCACGATCTCGCCGCCGTACCCCTGCGCCTCGGCCCGGCCCGCCACCAGCAGCTCGGCGGGCGGGGTGCCCTCGCGGGTCAGGTAGTTGTGCACGTGCCCGGCCGGGGCGTTGCGCGGCTCGCCCGCGTCGATCACCAGGACCGAGCGCCTGGCACGCGTCAGCGCCACCGCCCCGCTGAGCCCGGCGGCGCCGCCGCCCACGATCACCACGTCGTAGTGCTGTTCCACCCTCGTCCTCCTCCGTTCGTCCGCCTTCGTCGTTGCACTGTCCGTCCCCGGAGCCGAATCCGGCAAGCTGCGTTGCCGAAGTGGCAAACTGGGTGCATGGCAGGCGACCCGCACGCGCTCGACGACGTCCTCGACGCGGTCGGACCTCGGCTGCGCGCGATCCGCAGGCAGCGCGGCGCGACGCTGGCGCAGCTCGCGGAGAGCACCGGGATCTCGGTGAGCACCCTCTCGCGGCTCGAATCCGGGCAGCGCAGGCCGACCCTGGAACTGCTGCTCCCGCTGGCCCGGGCGCACCAGCTGCCGCTGGACGAGCTCGTCGATGCACCCGCGACCGGCGACCCGCGGATCCACCCCCGCCCGATCAGCCGCAACGGCGTCACGATCATCCCGCTGACCCGCAGGCCGGGCGGGATCCAGGCGTTCAAGCACGTCTTCCCCGCGCGGCCGGCGGTGGACGAGCCGCGGTTGCAGACGCATGAGGGCTACGAGTGGTTGTACGTCCTGTCCGGGCGGCTGCGGCTGTGTCTCGGCGACCAGGACGTGATCCTGATGCCGGGGGAGGTGGCGGAGTTCGACACCCACGTCCCGCATTGGTTCGGCAATCCCGGGCCCGAGCCTGCGGAGATCCTGAGCCTGTTCGGGCCGCAGGGCGAGCGGGCGCACGTGCGCACCCGGGTGTGAACCCCCTTACCGCACTAGGCTGATCCGCTGTGACCTCCACGGCGAAGACGCGAACCACGATCCTGATCACCGGCGCCAGCTCCGGGCTGGGCGCGGAGATGGCGCGCCAGTTCGCCTCCAAGGGGCGCGATCTCGCGCTGTGTGCCCGCCGCATCGATCGGCTCGAGGAGTTGCGCGCCGAACTCCTTGCCGCGCACCCGTCGATCAGGGTTGCGGTCCGGACCCTCGACGTCAACGACCACCGTGCGGTGTCCGAGGTGTTCGGCGAACTGGACGACGAGCTGGGCGGGCTCGACCGGATCGTGGTCAACGCCGGGATCGGCAAGGGTGCGGCGATCGGCACGGGCAAGCCAGAGGCGAATCTCGAGACCGCGCAGACGAACTTCGTCGGTGCGCTGGCCCAGGCGGAGGCCGCGATGGCACTCTTTCGCGCCCGCGGCGCAGGCCATCTGGTGCTGGTGTCCTCGATGAGTGCGGTGCGCGGACTACCGAAGGCGCAGACCGCCTATTCGGCGAGCAAGGCGGCGGTGTCCGCGATCGGGGAGGGGCTGGCCGCGGAACTCTCGCGCAGCCCGATCGCCGTCACCACCATCCTGCCCGGCTACATCCAGACCCCGATCAACGAGAAGGTGGCCAAGACGCCGCTGATGGCGGACACCGTTGCCGGGGTGCGGTCGATGGTGAAGGCGATCGAACGGGAACCGCGGCGGGCCGTCGTCCCCGGGTGGCCGTGGCGACCGATCGATCTGGCGCTCCGCGTGCTGCCGACCGGGCTGACCGGCCGCTTCCTCTAGCCGGCGCGGCCTGCGGTTACTGCAGATAGCCCTCGACCTGGCCTGCGGGGCTGACCGGGACTTCGTCCGGTGGCAGGCCGGCGTCGATGCGGGCCCGGCGCTGGCGCAACAGGTCCCAGCACTGGTCGAGGGTCTCCTCGATGGCGGCGAGCTGCGTCTGCTCCTGCTCGGGATCGAGGTCGCCCGCCTCGGTCTTCGCGCGTAGTTGATGCTCGGTGTCGACGAGCAGGCGGATGCTCGCGAGGATGTCCTGTTCGCTCATCAGTGAACTCCACTCCTAGGGGACTGCGGGTTCCGCGATCCACCATAGGCCGGTTCCGGTTGCCCTGTCCGGCGCCCGAATGCGAGCAGCCCCGCGAACACCACCAGCCAGGCGCTCCACAACAGGTATCCGGCGAAGTTCGCCCGCTCGGCGCCCGGCAGGTCCAGCGGCGCGAACACACCGACCGCGATCAGGTCTGCAGAGCCGAATCCCAGTGCGGTGAACCAGTTCGAGTGGGGTTTACGCCAGCTGCTGGGGTGATCCGGCTAGCGCCGCCGGCGGAGCCGTCCGAGCACGGACGTCTCGGTTCTCCGGCCCGCAGCCCCGGCGATCAGCGCGAGCTCGGCCTGGTCGGTGATCTTCTCGCGGATGCGGCCCCGCTCGGCGCCGCGGCTGCGTTCGGCCTCGTCGATCAGCTGCCATCCCGCGCGGTCGATCACCGCCGACTGTCGCTCCCGCACCAGCCGGTTCAGCGCGGCCGCGCCCGACCGGGGCTCGCGCAGCCGACCCGAGTTGAAGTCGTCGACGAGCCGGGTCACGGTCTCCTGCGCGCAGGACTTGTTCGTGCCGATGAACCCGCTCGGCCCGCGCTTGATCCAGCCGGTGGCGTACGCGCCCGCGAGCACGGATCCGCCCGGTCCGTCGAGCACCCGCCCGTCGGCATTGGGGATCACCCCGGCCGAATGATCGAACGGCACCCCCGCGATCGGCACCCCTCGGTACCCGATCGAGGTGAGGACGAGGCCGGCCTCGAGTCGTTCCGTCTCGCCGGTCGACTCGACCCGCACGCTGCCGTCCTCCCCGACGGTCAGCGCGTTGCGGTCGAACTCGACTCCGGTGACCCGGTCGTCGCCGCTGATCGCGGTCGGGGACAACAGGTAACGCAGCGAGATCCGCCGCCGCTCGTGACCCGGCTCGCCATCGAGGCGGGCGGACCGGAGCAGCGACAGCTTCTGCGCGACCGAATGCGAGAGCTCGCCGTCTCGGGCGAGGAGTTCGGTCGTGGGGTCGAGCACCATCTCCTCGGGGTGGACCACCACGTCGACGTCGGGCGCGTCGAGAAGGCCGGCGAACTCGGGAACCGTGAAGGCGGACTGGGCGATTCCGCGCCGCGCGACGATCACGACCTCCTCGATCCGGCTGCCGCGCAGCGCCTCGAGGGCGGCTGGCGCGATGTCGGTGGCGGCGAGACGGTCGGGGTCCGCGGTCAGGATCCGGGCGACATCGAGTGCGACATTGCCGTTTCCGATGATGACGGCCCGCCGGTGGGACAGGTCGAAGCGATCGCCGGCGTGGTCGGGATGGCCGTTGTACCAGGCCACCAGGTTCGTCGCGGAGGTCGAGCCGGGGAGGTCCTCGCCGGGGATCCCGAGGCCGCGGTCGGTCGAGGCGCCGACCGCGTAGATCACGGCGTGATGGTGCGCGAGCAGTTCGTCGTGGGTCAGGTGTTCGCCGATCTCCACGTTGAGGAAGTACTCGAATCCCGGCTGGGCGGCGATCTTGTCGTACAACCGGGAGACCTGCTTGGTCTTCTGGTGATCGGGCGCGACGCCTGCGCGGACCAGGCCGTGCGGCACGGGAAGCCGGTCGAAGACGTTGACCTGCACCCCGGGCTGGGTGAGCAGCTCGTCGGCCGCGTACATCGCGGCCGGGCCCGCCCCCACGATCGCCACCCGCAGCGGACCCCGGTCGCGGTGGACCTCGGGTGCGGGCACCACGGGCGCCAGCACCGGCCGCGGGCGCGGCTCCTTGTAGAAGTCCGCGTTGATCGTCAGGAACGGCTGCTGCGACTCCGAGAGCTTCGAGTGCGGGACGATCGCGTCCACCGGGCACGCGGAGATGCAGGCACCGCAGTCGACGCACGAGGCCGGGTCGATGTGCAGCATCTCCGCGGTCAGGAAGTCGGGCTCGTCCGGCGTCGGGTGGATGCAGTTGACGGGGCAGGCGTACACGCAGGACGCGTCGCTGCAGCAGGATTGGGTGACGACATGGGGCATGGCGAAACGACTTCCGATCCGGGGGTCTGGTCAGGCGGCGCTGCGGACCGGCTCGCTGCGGTAGCGCGAGCTCTTGCCGTCGATCTTCAGGCCCTTCCAGACCAGGCGGGATGCGGGGTTCATCAGTCCGCTGTCGGTGGCGAGCATCCGCACGTCCGCGAAGTAGTCGCGCAGGGTCTGGCGCGCCTCGGGGGTGCTCCAGAACAGGTCCTTCTTGACCTGCTTCGGGATGTCGAACTCGCGCCAGAACTGCTTCGGCGGGATCACGATGACGTCGCACAGGATGCGCATGATGATCGGCATCGCCAGCGAGGCGAAGAACCGTCCCACCTTCGACATCTTCGGGACGCGCCGACGCAGGAACTGGTGCGCGAACGAGATGTGCCTGGCCTCCTCGGCGACGTGAATCGCCATGACACCCTTCATGATCGGGTGGATGACACCGTCCTCACGCAGGACGGCCTTCTGGATGTGGTCGATCGGTTCCTCGCCGGCGAGGACGCCCATGAAGAAGATCACCGGCAGCGTCGAGCCTGCCAGCGGGAGGAACGGCGAGACGAAGCGCATCAGCGGCCCCATGCCGGGGGTGTCCTTGCCGATCCGGTTGACCATCTCCTGGAACATCAGGGTGTGGTTGCACTCCTCGATGGTCTCGTGGGTGCAGTACCGGGCCTCGGGGGATCCGTTCTCCAGCGAGAAGACGTACTGCATCATCCCGCGGATCAGGATGTTCTCGAACTGCAGGCCGACCTTGGCGACATTGGCCTGACGCCACATGCCGATCTCGATCTGCTTGTCCAGGGGCAGCGACTGGTACCACGGGTGGCTGCCGAGCGGGTCGCTCTCCTTCTGGAGGACCCACCTGGGGTCGTTCGGGATCACCGCGAACTCGGGGGAATCCCAGTCGATGTCCTCGAAGGGATCGAAGTGCTTGTGCACCGACGCTTCCGACAGCATCGTCAGGGACTCGTCGTACCTGGCCTGATCGGATCGATCGGTCGCTGTCGTCAGTGTCATGGCTACTCCCGCTGTCGCTGTCGTTGCTGAGGCGATCGCGCACGGCATCGTCTCTTCGGTGCGGCGTACCGGCCGCGGTGTCTCGATGTTCAGGTAACTGTAACCGTGAGTCGCATGCAAATCCAGGCCTTTGGCCAATTCGACGGCGGCACCGGGGAAGATTCGCTCAGTCGCTGCTCAGAAACCTGGCGCATACTGGTTTAAGCAGACTCGCCGCGTCGGCGGCCCATCCGTGGAGCACGATCATGGTTCCGAGCATGCAGTGGCGCACCTGGGGCAGTGAGGTGGAGATCCAGGTGACCGAGGGGGCCGCGCTCGACGCTGCGGCCGATATCGCAGCCGCCACGCTCACCGACGTCCGCGCCGCCTGCGACCTCACCCGCGGCGACGCCGAGATCCATGCCGTCAATCTCTCCCAGGGCATGCCGGTCAAGATCAGCCGCCGCCTCACCGCACTGATCCGGGCCGCGTTGTGGGCGGCCCGGATGACCGGGGGTGCCGTCGACCCGCTCTCCCACGACACGGCCGACCCGCGCAGGGTGCCCCCCATCCATCCCGAGGGCACGTTCGAGGACGTGCGGCTGGACTCCGACACGGTTTTCGCCCCGTTCGGGGTCTACCTCGACATCACCGACACCGCGAAGGCAGGCATCGCGGATCGGGTGGCCCACACTGCCGCGGGGGCACTCGAATGCGGTGTCCTGATGCGGATCGGTGACACCATCTCGACGGCCGGGCACTGCCCGATCGGGGGATGGCAGGTGGAGATCGGGGCCGGCGCGCCGATCGAGGTCCTCACCGGGAAGGCGCTGTCCTCAGCACGTCCCGCCGTGCGGGCGGAGTGGGATGCCGACGGCGGACTGGACGGCGTCACGGTGATCACCGAGGACAGCCTGTGGGCCTATGCGGCGGCGGCCGCCGCGGTGAGCCGGGGAGTGGCCGCGCTGCGCTGGCTCGACGAGAACGAACTCGCCGCCCGCGTCGCGTACCGACGGGGTGCGGTGCGCACCACCGACGCGTGGGCGCACCTGCTGCCCCACGGGCACGTCGCCTAGGCGCGCCGGGAGTACTCAGACCGCGCGGCCCCGCCTGCTGCGATACCACCGCACCAGGGTGTCGGTGGACGAATCGGCTTGCTCCGCAGGGGCTTCGGGGTTGGTGAGGATCGGGCCGAGCTCGAGTGCCTGGGTCTTGCCCAGTTCGACGCCCCACTGGTCGAAGGAATCGATGCCGAACACGACGCCCTCGACGAAGACCTGGTGTTCGTACAGCGCGATCAGCTGGCCGAGCGCCGAGGGGGTGATCCGGGGCGCGAGGATGGTCGTCGACGGCCGGTTGCCCGGCATCACCTTGTGCGGCACCAGTTCCGGTGCGGTGCCCTCCGCCGCGATCTCCTCCGCGGTCTTTCCGAACGCCAGGACCTTGGTCTGGGCGAACAGATTGCTCATCAGGATGTCGTGCATGCTGCCGGTGCCGTCGAGCGTCGGCAGGTCATCGGTCGGCTCGGCGAACCCGATGAAGTCGGCGGGGGAGAGCCGGGTGCCCTGGTGCAGCAACTGGTAGAAGGCGTGCTGGCCGTTGGTGCCCGGCTCGCCCCAGAAGATCTCGCCGGTCGGGGTGGTCACCGGCGACCCGTCGGCGCGCACCGACTTGCCGTTCGACTCCATGGTGAGCTGCTGCAGGTAGGCCGCGAACCGGCCGAGGTCGTTGGAATAGGGCAGTACCGCACGCGAATCCGAGTCGAAGAAGCTCGAGTACCAGAGGCCGATGAGGCCGAGCAGTACCGGCGCGTTGTCCTCGAGCGGGGCGGTCGCGAAGTGCCGGTCGATGGTGTGGAAGCCCTCGAGGAACTCGCCGAACCCCTCCTTGCCGATCACGCACATCAGCGACAGCCCGATGGCCGAGTCCACGGAGTAACGTCCGCCGACCCAGTCCCAGAAGCCGAACATGTTGTCGGTGTCGATACCGAAATCGGACACCCGCTCGGCGTGGGTCGACACGGCGACGAAGTGTTTGGCGACGGCGTCCTCGCCGAGGGCCGCGGTGAGCCAGCGCCTGGCCGCCGTTGCGTTGGTGAGGGTCTCGAGGGTGGAGAAGGTCTTCGAGGCGACGATGAAGAGCGTGGTCGCCGGGTCGAGACCGGCCAGCTTGCTCACCAGGTCGGAGGGGTCGATGTTGGAGACGAACCGGGCCGCGATGCCCGCGTCCGCGTAGTGCCGCAGCGCTCGGTACGCCATCACCGGACCCAGATCGGAACCGCCGATGCCGATGTTGACCACGGTCGTGATGCGCTCGCCGGTCGCCCCGCGCCACTCGCCCGAGCGGAGTCGATCGGTGAAGTGCCCCATCCGTTCGAGCACCTCGTGTACGTCGGCGACCACGTCCTGGCCGTCGACCACCAGGGTCGCGTCGGCGGGCAGTCGCAGCGCCGTGTGCAGGACGGCGCGGTCCTCGGAGGTGTTGATGTGATCGCCCCGGAACATCGCGTCCCGCCGCTCCTCGACCCCTGCCGCGCGGGCCAGCTCGATCAGCAGTCGCAGGGTCTCGCGCTCGACCCGGTGCTTGCTGTAGTCGATGTAGAGATCGCCTGCCGTCACCGTGAGCTCGATGCCGCGCTTGGGATCCTCGGCGAAGATCTCGCGCAGGTGCCGCGTCCCGACCTGGTCGTGGTGCGCGCGAAGCTCCTGCCAGGCGGCGGTGGCGGTGATGTCGAGACTCATACGTCGAGACTAGTGGGGGAGAACCGGCGGCGCTCAGCGCTTCCCGGTGCGGGCGCTCCTTGATCGATCGTGTCCGGCGGTTCGCCGAGTGTGCACCTACAGGCGGGACCACTCGGGCGACGCGACGGAAGCTGCACACTCGACGGGGCCTTCCATTACGCGCGTGGGCGGGCAGTATGGAGCCATGGACGAGCGAACTCTGATCGAGTCGGTTCCGACGAAGCTCTGGATCGGCGGAAAACAGGTGGACGCGGAGAGCGGCGCGACGTTCACGGTGGTCAACCCCGCGACCGGCGAGCCGCTCGCCGAGGTCGCGGACGCAGGCCCCGCCGACGGCCTGCTTGCGCTCGATGCGGCGGCGGCCGCCCAGCGCGAGTGGGCGGCCACCCCGGCGCGCAAACGCGGCGAGATCCTGCGGTCGGTGTTCGAGGCGATCACCGCCCGCGCCGACGACTTCGCCCTGCTGATGACGCTGGAGATGGGCAAGGTGCTGGCCGAGAGCAAGGGCGAGGTGGCCTATGGCGCCGAGTTCTTCCGCTGGTTCAGCGAGGAGGCGGTGCGGATCGCAGGCCGCTACACCAACGCGCCCGCCGGCACCGGCCGGATCCTGGTCGGCAAGGCCCCGGTCGGGCCGTGTTTGGCGATCACCCCGTGGAACTTCCCGCTGGCGATGGGGACCCGCAAGATCGGGCCCGCCCTCGCCGCCGGCTGCACGATGATCGTCAAGCCCGCAGCCGAGACGCCGCTGACCATGCTGTTGCTCGGACAGCTCATCGCCGACGCCGGGCTGCCCGACGGCGTCCTGTCGGTACTGCCGACCTCGAACGCGAGCGCGCTGACCGGACCGCTGATCGACGATCCGCGGCTGCGCAAGCTCACGTTCACCGGGTCGACCGGGGTCGGGCGCAAGCTGATCGAGCAGTCCGCGAAGGGGCTGCTGCGCACCTCGATGGAGCTCGGCGGGAACGCGCCCTTCGTCGTGTTCGACGACGCCGACCTGGACGCCGCGGTGGACGGGGCGATGCTGGCCAAGCTGCGCAACGGCGGCGAGGCCTGCACCGCGGCGAACCGATTCCACGTGCAGAACTCGGTCCGCGAGGAGTTCGCCGCCAGGCTGACCGAGCGGATGCGTGCGATGACTCTCGGACCGGGCACCGACCCGGATTCGAAGCTCGGGCCCCTGATCAACCCCGCTCAGCTCGAGACCGTCAGCGAGCTGGTGCGCGACGCGGTCGCGGTGGGGGCGCAGGTGCGACTCGGCGGCCAGGCGCCGGGCGGGCCGGGCTACTTCTACCCGGCGACGGTGCTGGCGGACGTGCCCGTCGAGGCCCGCATCCTGCGCGAGGAGGTGTTCGGTCCGGTCGCCGCGATCGCCGGGTTCGACACCGAGGAGGAGGGCATCGCCGCCGCCAACGACACCGAGTACGGACTGGCCGCCTACATCTACACGCAGAGCCTGGATCGGGCGCTGCGGGTGGCGGAGGCGCTCGAGACCGGGATGGTCGGCGTGAACAGGGGCGTGATCTCGGACGCCGCCGCGCCGTTCGGGGGCGTCAAGTCCTCCGGGTTCGGGCGCGAGGGCGGCAGCGAGGGCATCGAGGAGTACCTGGAGACCAAGTACATCGCCCTGCAGTGACGCGCCGTCTGGGTCGGTGAACTGGGCCGCCAATTACTCCCGATACGGCCTCTGGCGCCGCGCCGTGCCGGATAGGCTGTCGCGAAACGTCGGCAAATTGGGGGGATCGTGCGACGGAGGCTGTATCGGCGCGCGCCGGGATCGATGCTGGTGATGGTGGTTCTCGCCGCCCTCTGGACCGCGGCGGGTGGTACCGCGCGGGCCGAGTTGCCGGTGGACTACAACCTCTTTGCGGGCATCCCGCACGAGCTCGCGAATCCCGGTGGTTCGCTGCCCGGTTCCAACGACTGGTCCTGCAAACCCTCCGCGGCACATCCGAATCCGGTGGTGCTCGTGCACGGCACAGCCGCCAGCGCGCAGACGAACTGGGGCGCGTTCGTCCCAGTTCTTGCCAACGAGGGCTACTGCGTCTTCGCGCTCAACTACGGCGCATTGGACGTGCCCTGGCCGCTCTCGGCGATGGGCGGTATGCGACCCATGGACGAAAGTGCAGGCGAGCTGGCGGCTTTCGTCGACCGCGTGCGCGGCGCGACGGGGGCGGCGCGGGTGGATCTGGTCAGCCACTCGCAGGGCAGCGTCGTCGGCAACTACTTCGTCAAGCGCCTGGACGGTGCGGGCAAGGTGGACAAGTTCGTGTCCATCGGCGGACCCTGGCTGGGCCCGTGGGGCGACCAGATGGAACTGTGGCGCGGGATCGGGCGGCAGCTGGGCGTCGAGCCCGATGTCCTGGACAGCATGGTCTCCGCGGGAGTCTGCGTCGCCTGTTCGCAGCTGGTAGGCGGTTCGGAGTTCATGCGGGAGCTGAACGCCGACGGCGTGTACGCCCCGGGCGTCGCCTACACGAACATCGCCACCGTGTACGACGAGATCGCCTACCCGTACACGAGCGGCCTGGTGGCCGCGCCCAACGCGGTGAACATCGTGGTGCAGGACGGTTGCCCGACCGATTTCTCCGAGCATCTGGCGATCGCGGGCAGCCCGCGGACGGCGGGCTTCGTGCTCAATGCGCTCGATCCGGCGCATCAGCGGCCGGTGGTCTGCGAGTTCATCCCGCCTGTCACCGGGTAGCCCGGTCGTCGGCGACGATCGAGGGGCCTCTCGAGCCCGCCGAATCGAGAGAAGCGCCCTACTCGAGCGAGCCGGTGCCGCCGAGGCGGCCGCGGCCGAGGCGCAGCAGCAGCATCGCCAGGGTGTGGCCCTCCTGGCCGAGGTCGCTGAAGCGCTCGAGAACCTTCATCTCGCGGCTGTGCACGAGGCGCGGGCCGCCGGAGGCCATCCGGGTGCGGCCGATGATCTGGGAGACCTCGCTGCGGCGCTTGATCGCGGCGAGGATCTCGGCGTCCAGTCGGTCGATCTCCAGTCGGAGCTCCTCGATCTCGGCCTCGCTGGTGGGGAGGTCGGGATCGGTGGCATCCGATGGAACTGAGCCGCCCATGTGTGTTTCTCCTCGTGTCAGATCAGGAATCACAGTTTGCCACGGGCGCGAGGGGCTGACCATCGCCGGGGCGGCGGGCCGGTCCGGGGGCGCCGCTGTCGGTGCGCGGCGGTAGCGTTGACAGACGATGAACACATTCTCAGCAGCAGCTCACGCGGGTACCCGCACCCCTTCGGCGGCCCTCCTCGAGGGGCTCAACCCGCAGCAGCGCGAGGCGGTGGTGCATGCCGGTTCGCCGCTGCTGATCGTGGCGGGCGCGGGCTCGGGGAAGACGGCCGTGCTGACCCGTCGGATCGCGTATCTGCTCGCCGAGCGGGACGTCGCGCCAGGGCAGGTCCTGGCGATCACGTTCACCAACAAGGCCGCCGCGGAGATGCGCGAGCGCGTGGCGCACCTCGTCGGGCCCCGGGCCAACAACATGTGGGTCTCGACGTTCCACTCGAGCTGTGTGCGGATCCTGCGGATGCAGGCCGCGCTGCTGCCGGGACTGAACTCGAACTTCACGATCTACGACGCCGACGATTCGCGCCGGCTGCTGACGATGATCTCGAAGGACCTCGAGATCGACGCGAAGCGGTACTCCGCGCGACTGCTGGCCACCCACATCTCGAACCTGAAGAACGAGCTGATCGACCCGGAGCGGGCCGCGGCCGACGCCGACAAGGACCCGAACGAGCTGGTCCGGCTGGTCGCGAAGGTGTACGGGCACTACCAGGCCCGGCTGCGCGCGGCCAACGCGATGGACTTCGACGACCTGATCGGCGAGACCGTCGCGCTGCTGCAGAACTTCCCGCAGGTGGCCGAGTACTACCGGCGCCGGTTCCGGCACGTGCTGGTCGACGAGTACCAGGACACCAACCACGCGCAGTACGTGCTGGTGCGCGAGCTGGTCGGCGGAATCGCGGACAGCGCGTCCCTCGTCCCGCCTGCCGAGCTGTGCGTGGTCGGCGACGCGGACCAGTCGATCTATGCGTTCCGCGGCGCCACCATCCGCAACATCGAGGAGTTCGAGCGGGACTACCCGGACGCCCGCACCATCCTGCTCGAGCAGAACTACCGATCCACCCAGAACATCCTGTCGGCCGCGAACGCGGTGATCTCCCGCAACACCGGCAGGCGCGAGAAGCGGCTGTGGACCGACTCCGGCGAGGGGGAGTTGATCACCGGCTACGTCGCCGACAACGAGCACGACGAGGCCTATTTCGTCGCCTCCGAGATCGACAAGCTGGTGGACGCGGGCGACGCGAAGTTCGGCGACGTCGCGGTGTTCTACCGCACCAACAACTCCTCCAGGGCGCTGGAGGAGATCTTCATCCGCCTCGGCCTGCCGTACAAGGTGGTCGGCGGCGTCCGGTTCTACGAGCGCAAGGAGGTTCGCGACGTGGTCGCCTACCTGCGGGTGCTGCAGAATCCCGACGACACCGTCAGCCTGCGCCGGATCCTCAACACCCCGCGCCGCGGCATCGGCGACCGTGCCGAGGCCTGCGTGGCCGTGCACTCGGAGCAGCGTGGGGTCGGCTTCGCGCAGGCGCTGCGGGACGCGGCGGACGGCGTGGTGCCGCTGCTGAACACCCGCTCGCAGAAGGCGATCGTCGCGTTCCTCGAGATGATGGACGGCATCCGCGAGACGATGCAGCCCGACGACACCGGGCTGATCGACATCGGCGAGGTGGTCGAGGCCGTGCTCGACCGGACCGGCTACCGGGCCGAGCTCGAGGCGAGCAGCGATCCGCAGGACGGCGCACGACTGGACAACCTCAACGAGTTGGTCAGCGTGGCGCAGGAATTCAGCTCGGATGCGCGCAACGCCGCCGGCGTGGAGACGGAGATCGACGAGAGCCTCGAGGGCGCGCTCGCGGCGGCGTCCGAGGACGCGCTCGACCCCACCGAGGGCGAACCGGACCCGGGGTCGCTCGCCGCGTTCCTCGAGCGGGTGTCGCTGGTGGCCGATTCCGACCAGCTGCCCGACAACGGCGACGGCGTGGTGACCCTGATGACCCTGCACACCGCGAAGGGCCTCGAGTTCCCCGTGGTGTTCGTGACCGGCTGGGAGGACGGCCAGTTCCCGCACATGCGCGCGCTCGGTGACCCGGCCGAGCTGTCCGAGGAACGCAGGCTGGCCTACGTCGGCATCACCAGGGCCCGGCATCGGCTGTACCTCACCCGCGCGGTCATGCGCTCGGCGTGGGGGCAGCCGATCACGAACCCGGAATCACGATTCCTGCAGGAGATCCCGTCGGACCTGCTGCACTGGCGGCGGGAGGACCCGGGTACCGGCGCCGGTGGTGCGATCGGTGGCGGGCGTCCCCGCGGCGGCCAGGGCTACGGCGGCGGTGGCGGCTTCGGTGCCGGTCAGGGCTACGGCGGATCGGGCAACGCCACACCGAGCTTCGGTGCCGCCCGAGCGCGCAACAACCACCTGGTGCTCGCCGTCGGCGATCGCGTCAGCCACGACAAGTACGGTCTCGGAACGGTATTGGAGACCAAGGGCAGCGGGCCGACGGCGACGGTCACCGTCGACTTCGGCTCGGCGGGCAAGGTGCGGCTGATGCTCATCGGCGGAGTCCCGATGGTCAAGCTCTAGCCCGATGGTCAAGCTCTAGGACGCTACGAGGAACTCCCGAGCGGCGACGGGACGGCGTCGAACTCCAGCGTGGTCGTGGCCGGGTCGCCGCCGGGCGCGTCGAAGGTGAAGACCGCGACGTACCGCCCCGGCTCGTTGACCCGGGTGGCCACGGTCGCCCCGCCCAGCGTCAGCGGGACGGTGAGAGTCCGGTCGTCGCCGTCCGGTTCGGTGATGTGGACGAGAACCGGGGTGGTCGAGTCCGCGCCCGCCGGGACCGGGCTGACGGCCATGGCGAGCGTCACCAGGTTGTCCGAGTACACGGTCCCGATCGGCGGGAGGGCGGTGATCTGGTAGGTGGCGGCCGATGCGGCCGGCGCCAATGCGAGCGAGACTGCGCCTGCGAGTGCGGCGACGACGACTGACCCTCGGGAGTAGTTCACGCGAACCCCTTGCTACGTAGACGTCAACGGAGTCTGGCGAACCGAAGGCTAATGCAGACGGTGCCGTTCCGCCGGACGAATGCCGGGGTGGGGTTCGTTCCTAGTCGCGCTCGACGCCGAGGCTGATGCCGCGGGTCGCGAGCCAGGGGAGTGGATCGATCTTGTTCTCGCCGCCCAGGTGCACCTCGAAGTGCAGGTGCGGGCCGGTGGAGAAGCCGCGGTTGCCCATCCGTGCGATCTGATCGCCCGCCATGACCTTCTGACCGACCGAGACGTTGGACGAGTCGATGTGGCCGTAGACGGTGACGGTGCCGTCGGCGTGCCGCAGCCGCACCCACATGCCGAAGCCCTGCGCGGGCCCGGAGTCGATGACCTCGCCGTCGGCGACCGCGTAGATCGGGGTGCCGATGGCGTTCGCGATGTCGACGCCCGCGTGCAGCGTGCCCCACCGGGCGCCGTAGCCGGAGGTGTAGGCGCCGACGGCGGGCAGTACGAAGAGCGGGCGACGGGCGGCGGCCTCGCGGGCGGCACGCTCCTCGCTGAACCGCTGGCCCTTGGCGAGCAGGTTCGAGAACTGGCTGAGATCCGTCGGTGCCGCGATGTTGAGGACCTGCGGAGCCTGCGAACCGGTGTTCGCGGCCGTGTCGGCGGCGAACTGGGCGGCCTGCGGCTCGGCGGTCGCGGCGGTGCTCGAGGAGCTCTCGTCCGCGGCCAGGTTGAGCTCGGCGGTATCGGTGCTGCTGGGGCCGTTCAGGCTGGCCTGCCCCGCGGCGACGACGGCGCCTGCGGCGACCGCGATGACTGCGGCGCGACCCTTGAGGGCGGTGGGGGGAGTGGGGATCCGGTGCGCTCCACCGCGGCGAGCGGGAGCTGCGAGGTCCGAATCGAAAGAGGGGTCGAGCTGGTCGAGCGAGGTGGAGCGGTAGGTCGTCGAACGCGGTGTTCCCAGATTCGCGGATCCGATGTAACGATCCGGCACGCGCTGCGAATAAGTCTGCGTGGTCTCGTTGTCGCCGAAGTAGTCGAAGCTCGATCTACTGGGTTCGACCTGTACCTGGTGGCGAGTCTCTACCGCGTGACCTGCGGGAATCGAGTAGACCGTGGTTGCGGCCTCGTTGACCTGCTCCTGCGGGGCGTACTGGCTGGGCTGGAAGGGTGCGCGATGCCTGGACAACTTGCCGCCTTCCTGTTCGTGATCTGTCTGTGACTTTGACCCCAGCGACGGTAACGAAACGGTTGCGAGCGCCGCAACTCCTAGCGCCATCTGGTTGGGATATGTGAGATGCATCACAGAGTGATCACGGCCGGGCCTGGGAATACGCCGGAACGCGGGTGTAACGCGGCGAGCCGGATTCTTGTGAAGTTCGGTCGAGATCGACGCCGATGACCCGTTAGCGTCGTCCGCGTGGCGCCCTCACCCGATCTCAGAACCAGTTCTCGGGCCCAGCCCGAACGCATCGACGCCAGGGACGGGTTCGACTCGTCCGAACCGTCGCGCAGTCCGGGTCCGGTCGCGATCGCGGCGGTCGCGCTCGCCCTGCTCGGTGTCGCCGCGACCGCGGTCGCCCCCGTGCTCGGCGTCGTCCGCCAGGAGACCGGGCCCGCCGTCGCCGCGGCCGCCGTCACGGCCGTCGTCTGTGCGGCGCTGGCGCCCGCATTGGCCGTGCTGGCCCTGGTGGGCCGCAGGCCCGCGGTCGCGGGCACGGTGTTGGCGGGTGCGGGCGGGGTCTCGCTCGGGCTGGTGGTGCTCGACCTCCAACTCCTCGACGACGCGATCAACGCGAACCGACTCGAACTGTTCCGACCGCTCACCGCCGCGTCACTCGATGCGGGATCCGGTGCCTACGCGATCCTCGCGGGGCACGTCCTCGCGGTGCTGGCCGGGCTGCTCGGGCTCGTCGCGGCGGCCAGGGCGTCGCACGCCGACGGCTACGGCCACTCCGACTACCCGGATCACGACGGTGCGGGCGTCGGCAGCCGGATCGGCGCCGGGCTCTCGATTCTCGCGGTGGCGGCCGCGGTGGTCCTCGCCGCGGCCCTCTTCGCGCCGCCGCTGAGATCGACGGACCCGGTGCTGCTCGTGCCCGCCGTCGTCGAGTCCGCGGCCCCGATGGCGTTGGGCGCGGGACTGATCGGGGTGGCGGTGCTGATCGTGGTCGCCGCCGCGCTGGCCGCGATCTCGCCGTTGGGCGCGGCGGGTGCCATCGTCGGGGCGGCGGTGGCGGCGCTCGGTGTGGTCGGGGTGCGACTGGTCGCGGGCCTGCTGGCGGGTGACGGCGTCTCGGTCGGTCCCGGCTCTGTGGTGGCGCTCGCCGCGTGCGCGGTGCTGATCGCGGTCGGCTGCGTGATCCCCGCCGCGGCCGCGGCCAGGGCGCGTCGCGGGCTGGCGCAACTCCTGGCGCAGTCCGCCGCCGCGGCCACGGCGCCTGCGGCCGCAGGCGGCTCCAAGTCCGCCGCCCGCGCGAGGGCGGCCGCGGCCGAACGGGCCAGGGTCGGACGCTGGCACGTCGCCACCGCCGTGGTCGGGATCTCGGCCGGGCTGCTCGGCGCGGTCGGGGCGCTCCTGCCCGTGTTGTCGGTCCCGGCCGGGGTGCCCGAGCCGCGGATCCTGGCGACGAGGGTGGTGCTGCTGGCGGGGGTGGTGCTCGTGATCGCCTGCGTCTGGTTGCTGCTCTCGGAGTTCGCGGCCCTGGTGCGCCCCGCGGTCGGGGTGCTGTGGGCGGCCCAGGTGATGGCGGTCGCCGCGGCGCTGCAGGCGCTGGTGGTCGCGGGCGACCTGCCGGGTGTCGGACCCGGCCCCGGCGCGGCGCTGCTCGCCGTGTCCACCGTCGCGGCGGCCGCGACCGGACTCCTCGCGCTCTGTGCCGGGTCGGCGGAGCGCGACGGCATCGACACCTCGGTCGACGTGCCAGTCCGGCTGCCGGTGCTGATCGTCGGGTCGGTCGCGGCGCTCGCGTCGGTGGCCGCCCTCGGTCTGCCGCTGTATCGCGGTGTCGACTTCGGCCCCGACTCGTTCGCGCACTGGCCGTGGGGCTGGGATCTGTGGGGCCGCGCGCTCTTGGCGGTCGTCATCGTGGCGGCCGTGTTGGTCGCCGCGCGGTCGAGGGCGGCGCGGGGCGCGTCCCTGATGATCGGCGCGGTGACCGGAATGTCCGTATACCTGATGGGGTGGCCGCTGACACGCGCCCGGGTGGCGGAGCCGGCGATGGGCGCGGGGGCGGTCTGCGGGCTCGTCGCGGTGGCGTTGCTCGCGGTGACCGCTTTCATGGTGGTTCGTCGAAATCGCCGGTGAGCTGACGCTCACGCCCCCTTGCGCCGTGAGATATGCCACATAGCATCAATGCGGTCGATAGACGATTGATTCAACTAGATAAGGTCCCGAACGGACCCGCTCCTACCCCTCGAGCGGGCGTCAACGCAGACGAGACGGTGAGCAGATGGATCTCTTCGAATACCAGGCGAAGGAACTCTTCGCCAAGCACGGCGTGCCCACGTCGGCGGGCCGTGTTACCGACACTGTCGCCGGCGCACGCGAGATTGCCGAGGAAATCGGCAAGCCCGTGATGATCAAGGCACAGGTCAAGGTCGGAGGCCGCGGCAAGGCCGGCGGCGTGAAGTACTCCGCCGACGTCGACGCGGCCGTCGCGAACGCCGAGTCCATCCTCGGGCTCGACATCAAGGGCCATGTCGTCAAGAAGCTGCTGGTCGCAGAGGCGAGCGACATCGCCGAGGAGTACTACATCTCCTTCCTGCTGGACCGGACGAACCGCACCTACCTGGCCATGTGCTCGGTCGAGGGTGGCGTCGAGATCGAGGTCACCGCCGAGGAGAACCCCGACGCCCTCGCGAAGATCCCGGTGGACGCCGTCAAGGGTGTCGACCTCGCGTTCGCGCGCAGCATCGCCGAGGCGGGCAAGCTCCCGGCCGAGGTGCTCGACGCCGCGGCCGTGACCATCCAGAAGCTCTGGGAGGTCTTCATCAAGGAGGACGCGCTCCTCGTCGAGGTCAACCCCCTCGTGCGCACCCCCGACGACCAGATCCTGGCCCTCGACGGCAAGGTCACCCTGGACGAGAACGCCGGCTTCCGTCAGCCCGGCCACGAGGCCTTCGAGGACCGGGACGCCACCGATCCCCTCGAGCTCAAGGCCAAGGAGAACGACCTCAACTACGTCAAGCTCGACGGCTCCGTCGGCATCATCGGCAACGGCGCGGGTCTGGTCATGTCCACCCTCGACGTCGTCGCGTACGCGGGTGAGAAGCACGGCAACGTCAAGCCGGCCAACTTCCTCGACATCGGTGGCGGCGCCTCGGCGGCCGTCATGGCAGCCGGCCTCGATGTCATCCTGAACGACGCCCAGGTCAAGAGCGTTTTCGTCAACGTCTTCGGCGGCATCACCGCCTGTGACGCGGTCGCCAACGGCATCGTCGGCGCCCTGCAGACCCTTGGCGACGAGGCCAACAAGCCGCTCGTCGTGCGCCTGGACGGCAACAACGTCGAAGAGGGCCGCCGCATCCTCGCCGAGGCCAACCACCCGCTGGTGACGGTCGTCGCCACCATGGACGAGGCCGCCGACAAGGCCGCCGAGCTCGCCTTCGCAGCGAAGTAAAGGGACTAGAACAATGGCAATCTTCCTGACCAAGGACTCCAAGGTCATCGTCCAGGGCATCACCGGCGGCGAGGGCACCAAGCACACCGCCCTCATGCTCAAGGCGGGCACCCAGGTCGTCGGCGGCGTCAACGCCCGCAAGGCCGGCACCACCGTCTCGCACACCGCCGCCGACGGTTCCGCCGTCGAGCTGCCGGTCTTCGCGACCGTCGCCGAGGCCATGGAGAAGACCGGCGCGGACGTCTCCATCGCGTTCGTCCCCCCGGCCTTCTCCAAGGACGCCATCGTCGAGGCCATCGATGCGGAGATCCCGCTCCTCGTGGTCATCACCGAGGGCATCCCGGTGCAGGACTCCGCGTTCGCGTGGGCCTACAACGTCGAGAAGGGCAACAAGACCCGGATCATCGGCCCCAACTGCCCCGGCATCATCACCCCGGGCGAGGCACTGGTCGGCATCACCCCGGCCAACATCTCCGGCAAGGGCCCGGTCGGCCTGGTCTCCAAGTCCGGCACCCTGACCTACCAGATGATGTTCGAGCTGCGTGAGTACGGCTTCTCGACCGCCAT
Source organism: Rhodococcus sp. UNC363MFTsu5.1 (assembly GCF_000686785.1). Lineage (NCBI taxonomy): Bacteria > Bacillati > Actinomycetota > Actinomycetes > Mycobacteriales > Nocardiaceae > Rhodococcus > Rhodococcus sp. UNC363MFTsu5.1. Next base: position 68,543 of record NZ_JMLO01000006.1, on the reverse strand, counting down.
CGGCATCGGCGGCGACCCGGTCATCGGCACCACCCACATCGACGCCATCGAGGCGTTCGAGAAGGACCCCGAGACCAAGATCATCGTGATGATCGGCGAGATCGGCGGCGACGCCGAGGAGCGCGCGGCCGACTACATCAAGGCCAACGTCACCAAGCCGGTCGTCGGCTACGTGGCCGGCTTCACCGCCCCCGAGGGCAAGACCATGGGCCACGCAGGCGCCATCGTCTCCGGCTCCTCGGGCACCGCGCAGGCAAAGAAGGACGCCCTCGAGGCGGCAGGCGTCAAGGTCGGCAAGACGCCGTCCGAGACCGCCGCTCTCGCGCGCGAGATCCTGCAGAGCCTGGTCGTCGAGGCCTGAGTGAGCTGAGCGGCTGAGCGCCGCTCCTGACTCACCTTTCGAGGGGCACCTGCCCGCGCTCACCGCGCGGGAAGGTGCCCCTCGGCTTTTTCATCCGAGGGGCGGGCGCTGCGGGCTCAGGGTTCACACAGAGAAATGCGCTAGCGTTCATTGAGGAATTGACCAGTCGCACAATGCAGACCCTCCCTAGGAGATGTCATGACTTTCACGCCTGCAGGGTCCGGTTACGGTCCAGGCGAGCCGCCGTCCGGGGGACTCGGGTCGAAGGGCCTGCCCTTCCTGCTCACCCTCGGCGTCCTCGGGCTCTCCATCGTCAACTTCCTGCTCGGGTTCGCCCCGTTCGCGAAGGTGACCACTTTCGGTGACGAGACCCTGACACAGAGCTCCTTCGAGGCCGGTTACCCGATCCTGGCGCTGGCCTTCCTGCTCTTCGGTGGGCTGCTCGCTGGTCTGTCGCTGCTGCCCGAGCAGCCGTACAAGGGCGCGGCCGCGGCCGCGTCGGTGGTGGGATTCCTCATCGCGTTGTTCTTCATGTTCAGCCTGTCCGAGGGCGTCTCGCTGGCCATCGGCGGCATCATCGGCCTGATCCTGGCGTTCGTCCAGGCCGGGGTCGCGGTGGCGGTGCTGTTGTTCTCGCTGGGCATGCTCAAGGTGCCCGCTCCGAAGCCGGCCGGCTACGCGCCCCAGGGTTACCCGACGTACGGCCAGCCGCCGCAGGGGTACGGCCAGCAGCAGGCACCCGGCCAGCCCTACGGGCAGGCACCCCAGGGCTACGGCCAGCCGCCGCAGGCGCAGGGCCAGCCGCAGGGCCAGCCGCAGGCGCAGCCGGGCTACGGACAGTCGCAGCCCGGTTATGGTCAGCCGCAGCCCGGTTACGGTCAGCCACAGCCCGGTGGCTACGGCCAGCCGCAGGGCTACGCACCGCCCACCAACCCCTACGCCCCGCCCGCGCCTCAGCAGGGCTACGGCCAGGCGCCGCAGGGGTACGGCCAGCCGCAGCAGTCCGGCCCGCAGGACGCCCCGACGGGCCCCGCGCCGCAGTCGCCCGAGACGCAGGCACCCGCCGCGGACGACGGAACCGCCGCCCCGACCCAGGCCTTCGGATCGGCCCCGAAGCGGGACGCGGACTAGCGACACCCCCGCTCGACGCCCCCCGGTGAGCCGGGGGGCGTCGTCGTTTCGCGACCCGTCGGCGCGCCTGGCAGACCGCCCCGAACACAGATGTCACCCTCGAGGAGATGAGTTCCTTGCGCAGCAGCGACACCCTCCGCCGTCCGAGCAGGCGGCGGACACCGGCGGCACCGAGGCCGACGCCGAACCCCGAGCAGGTCCGCACCCTGCTCGCGGTGGCGTTGCGGCCCGCCCTTGTCGCGCTGGCGCTGATCGCCGCCTGCATCCTCGTGACGCTGGTCGCGGCGAACAGCGATCTCACCGGCACCAGCGGCGCTGTCGCGGCGAGCTGGCTGGCCGTGCACCAGGTGCAGCTCACCATCGGCGGCGCCTCGCTCGGCGTGCTGCCGTTGGTCCCCACGATCCTGATGATCTGGTCGGTCGCGCGCGGCTGCGCGCACGCCGTCACCGAGCAGACCCCGCGACACGAACAACTCTGGGTGCTCGGCGCCGCGCTCGCCGGCCCGTTGCTGGTCACCGCGCTGGCGTTGGCCGTGATCAAGGACGCGTCGTCGGTGATCGCGCTGGCCCCGCCCAACGCGCTGGCCGCCTTCGCCTGGGTGCTCGGCGTGCACCTGATCGGTGCAGGCATCGGGATGGGCAGCAAGCTGTGGCGCCCGATCTGCGCCCGCCTCGGCGTCCCGGAGTGGGTGCGCGCGTCGGCCAGGCCGGCCCTGAGGGCCGGGCTCGCCCTGCTGGCGTCCGGTGCGGCGCTGACCGCGGTGGCGCTGATCTCGTCGTGGGCCGAGGTCGGCGAGCTGCTCGAGGCCGGTGACGGCTTCGGCGGTGCGCTCGGCCTCACGCTGCTCTCGATCCTGTACCTGCCGAATCTCGCGGTCGGGAGCGCGGCGATGCTGGTCGGGTCGACCGCGCACATCGGCGAGGCGTCGCTGAGCGTGTTCACCGTCGTCGGCGGGCCGCTGCCTGCGCTGCCCCTGCTCGGCGCGGTGCCCGCCGGGCCGAGCGGCGGCGGCTGGCCCGCCCTGCTGCTGATCCCCGCCGTCCTCGGCGTGCAGCTCGGACGGGACTGCGCGCACCGCGCGGGCGGTCCGTCGGTGGCGGTGCGCAAGGTGCTGGTCGCGGCCGCCGCGGCGGCCCTTGCTCTGGGCCTGCTCGGTTTCGCCGCGGGCGGGGAGCTCGGTTCGTTCGGGACGGTCGGGGTGGACCTCGCCATGTTCACCGGGCTGTCCTTCGCCTGGCTCGCGGTGTTCGGGTCGCTGACCGCGCTGGTCGTGGCCAGGCGCGAGGGTGGCGGCCAGGAGCGGGAGCGGTCGAAGCCCGCCGATCAGCCCGAGCCGCCGCGGACCTACACGCTGGCCGCCCGAATGCTCGACCGCCCGGAGCCGCCGCCGGTGAAGGAGCTGCCTGAGGCCTCGTACATCGAGGGCGAGGTGGTGGTCGAGGCCGAGGTGGTCGATTCCGGCGGCGACCCGGCCGCGCAGGCGGGCGATCACGGGGTGGACGCCACCGACGCGGTGGACGCCGAGATCGACGACGCGGTGGTGGACGCCGAGGTGGCGGACGTCACGTCCGATCCGGCCGAAGCGGACCTGCCCGAGGGCACCCGGACCAGCAGCGACTAGGATTCTTCCCGGCCGGGGCACACTCCGGTCGCTGGCCCGCACACAGGAGTAGAGCGCTGACTGCCTCGCGTGAGTACTTCCGCCCCGGCTCGACCGAGCCGGTCCGAGTCGTGGTCCTCGCTTCCGGTACCGGGAGCCTGCTGCAGTCGCTGATCGCGGCCGCCGTCGACGACTACCCCGCCCGCATCGTCGCGGTCGGGGTGGACCGCGACTGCGCCGCCGCCGGGCACGCGGAGACCGCGGGCATCCCCGCCTTCCGGGTCGGGCTGCGCGATCACGCCGACCGGGCCGCCTGGGACCGCGCGCTGACCAAGGCGACGGACGCGTACCAGCCGGACCTCATCGTCTCCGCCGGGTTCATGAAGATCCTCGGTCCCGAGTTCCTCGACCGCTTCGGCGGCCGCATCATCAATACCCATCCCGCTCTGCTGCCCTCGTTTCCCGGCGCGCACGCGGTGCCCGATGCCCTGGCCTACGGCGTGAAGATCACCGGTTCGACCGTGCACCTGGTCGACGCGGGGGTCGACACCGGACCGATCCTGGCCCAGGAGCCGGTGCCCGTGCTCGAGTCCGACGACGAGGCGAGCCTGCACGAGCGGATCAAAACGGTGGAACGGCGACTGCTGGCGGAGGTTCTCGCCGCCGTCGCCACCCGAGGTGTTATTTCCGATGGACGAAAGGCCGTGATCCCGAAGTGACCGAACGTAAGGCTGTGCGCCGCGCATTGGTGAGCGTCTACGACAAGACCGGCCTCGTGGAACTGGCCACCGGGCTGCACCAGGCCGGGGTCGAGCTGGTCTCCACCGGCTCCACGGCCTCGAAGATCGCCGACGCGGGCATCCCCGTCACCAAGGTCGAGGACCTGACCGGCTTCCCGGAGACCCTCGACGGTCGCGTGAAGACCCTGCACCCGCGGGTGCACGCGGGCATCCTCGCCGACACCCGCAAGGACGAGCACCTCGATCAGCTCATCGAGCTGGGCGTCGAGGCGTTCCAGCTGGTGGTCGTGAACCTGTACCCGTTCACCGCCACCGTCGCGTCCGGTGCGACCCCTGACGAGTGCGTCGAGCAGATCGACATCGGCGGCCCGTCGATGGTGCGCGCCGCCGCCAAGAACCACCCGTCGGTCGCGGTCGTCGTCGACCCGGGCAAGTACGAGGACGTGCTCGCCGCCATCTCGGCAGGCGGATTCACCCTGGCCGAGCGCACCGCCCTTGCCGCGCAGGCGTTCCAGCACACCGCGTCCTACGACGTCGCGGTGGCGAGCTGGATGACGTCCGTGATGGTCGAGTCCGACTCCCAGTTCCCCGAGTGGGCAGGCGCGAGCTGGAACCGCACCGCGGTGCTGCGTTACGGCGAGAACCCGCATCAGGCCGCGGCGCTGTACGAGGACCCGGCGGCTCCCGCGGGGCTCGCGCAGGCGAAGCAGTTGCACGGCAAGGAGATGTCGTACAACAACTACACCGACGGTGACGCAGCCTGGCGCGCCGCCTTCGACCACGCCGAGCCCGCGGTCGCGATCATCAAGCACGCCAACCCCTGTGGCATCGCCGTCGGCGCGGACATCGCCGAGGCGCACCGCAAGGCGCACGCCTGCGATCCGGTCAGCGCCTTCGGCGGCGTCATCGCCGCGAACCGCGAGGTGACCGTCGAGATGGCCGAGCAGGTCGCCGAGATCTTCACCGAGGTCGTGATCGCGCCGTCCTACGCCCCCGGTGCCGTCGAGGTGCTGGCCCGCAAGAAGAACGTGCGGGTGCTCGAGGCCGCCGTCCCGAACGCGACCGGCGTGGAGCTGCGCCCGATCTCCGGCGGGGCGCTGCTGCAGGAGCGGGACGTGCTCGACGCCGAGGGCGACGACTCGGCCAACTGGACCCTCGTCACCGGTGACGCGGCCGACGCCGCGACCCTGAAGGACCTCGAATTCGCTTGGCGCGCATGCCGTGCCGTGAAGTCGAACGCGATCCTGCTCGCTCACGACGGCGCCTCGGTCGGCGTCGGCATGGGCCAGGTCAACCGCGTCGACTCCGCGCACCTGGCCGTGCAGCGCGCGGGGGACCGGGTCACCGGTTCGGTCGGCGCATCCGATGCGTTCTTCCCGTTCCCCGACGGCTTCCAGGTGCTCGCGAACGCGGGCGTCAAGGCGGTCGTGCAGCCGGGTGGTTCGGTCCGTGACAACGAGGTGATCGAGGCCGCGCGCGAGGCGGGCGTCACGATGTACCTGACCGGGGCGCGCCACTTCGCGCACTGAGGTACTTCTCGCGCCGACGTCCTGACGAGGGTGCACGCTCGCGGGTTCTCCCGCCGAGTGTGCACCTTTCGTCGTTTCCACCGGGGCGACGCCCCGGTATGTGCACGCTCGACGCCGCGGCCGCGGGATGGTCAGGCGGCCGAGCCGGAGATCACGATCCGGGCCGCGCCGCGGTCGAGCAGCTCGCGGGCCAGGTCGGTCGCGGCCGCTCGCTGAGCGGCGTCGGTGTGGGAGAGGTCGAGGGTGACCGCGTGGCCGGTGAGGTCGGCGGGCAGGGACGTCAGTGGCGGGGCCGTGGACAGTTGGCTGATTCGAAGCTTCATGGGGAACTCCTCGTTCTGGACTTGTCGAGTCTGTCTGTGTTTTGTGTGCGGAAGGTTTCCGCTCGGGGGTGTTCGGGTAAAAGAAAAGGCACCCGGGCGAATGCCCTGGGTGCCGAGAACGGATCCGCTACGTCAGGATCGTTCTCGGGATACGCGCTTGGCCGACATGTGGCAATGCCACGCGGGTACGGCGCTGAGGTGCGCGTAGTGCGTCATGGTGGCCGTCCCTTCGGTCTAGGCGTCGTTGGTTAGGCGAGAACGGTACAGCACACCGGGGACCCGCGCATCTCCAATATCGGCGCGGTGGTCGCCGAGTGTGCACCTACCGATGCATCGGCCGAGGTGGGGAGGCGGAAACTGCACACTCGGCGGACCGTCAGACCGGGGCGCCCGCCGCCCGCAGTGCGGCGCGGGCGCGGGCCGCGACCGTGTGCGGACGCAGTCGCAGCTGGGCGGAACCGACGCGCACCACCCGCCACCCGAGATTCGTCAGCAGCTCGAGCCGCTCGAGGTCCCACGCGCGCTGGCTCTCGTCGGTCCAGTGCTGGTCGCCGTCGTACTCCACGAGCACCTTCCAGCGTTCCCACCCCATGTCCGATCGCGCGACGACGCGGCCGCGCGCGTCCCGGACGAGGATCTGCGTCGCCGGGCGCGGCAACCCGCCGTCGATCAGCAGCAGCCGGGTTCGCGTCTCCTGCGGCGACTCCGCGCCGCCGTCTACGAGTTCGAGGACCTGGCGGAGCTGGACGATTCCCCTTGCCCCGCGGTGGTTCTCGGCCAGCGCCCCGATCTCCCCAGGCTTCGTGTCGGTGGCATTGCACAGCGCGTCGAGCGCCTCGACCGCGCGGTCGAACCGCAGCCGACGGCCGAGGTCGTACCCGGTGCGGGCCGGGGTCGATGCGATCCACCCACCCGCGACGCAGATCTCGTCAGGGGCCAACGCGTCGCCGTGGATCAGGACTCCCCGCGTGCCGCGCCTGCTGCCCGTTCGGAACAGCTCCGCGCGAGCGCCCGGGTCGATCCACTTGGCGCCGTGCACGGCGGCGGCGGACATCCCGGCGAGGATCCCGTCCTCACCGGCCCAGAGTGCCGCAGCCCGGGCGCGGAGGATCGCGTCGAGTCCGATTCCCTTGGCGATGTACACATCTCGGTGGATCTGGTGGTGGTCCAGGCGCAGCTGCCGGTCGGTCATGGCGCCGGCCGCGACCGCCGTGCTGCCCAGGAACGGTTCATCGAATTCCCCCATGCCTCGACACTGACCGACGGGTCGCCGCGGCGGTGGGGCGTTCGGTCACCTGTGGACACCCGATTCGGTTGTCCACAGATCGGTCGAAAGTGCAGCTGTCGGGGCATCGGTCGGGTAGGCGCGACGGTAGGTGCACACTCGGCGACCGGCGCGGTGCCGGAGACGACCGCGGCCAGGGAGGACTAGAGCCCCGCGAGCCAGTTGCGGAAGCCGGCGCCGAACTCCGCGGAGTAGGGCAGGTCCTCGATGTAGTCGGCACCGGTCGAGTCCCGCTCGCCGATCTCCTTGAGCACATGGTTGGCCGTGGTCATCCGCACCGACGTCAACGCCGCCGCGGACAGCGCCGCGTCCAGCGCGTCCACGTCGGCGTCCGCGACCTGGGTGTCCCGGGCCGAGCAGCTGGTCAGCACGGGCAGTCCCGCGGGCAGCGCGCCTGCCAGCACACGCGGGTCGAGCGCGTCCTCCTCGGCGAGCGCCTTGGCGTTGACGGGCACGAATCCGGCCATCCGCAGCGGCTCGGGCAGGTCGTCGGGGAGGGTGCCGTCGGCGCGCAAGGACTCGACGGCCTCGGTCAGCGCGGTGCGCAGCTCATCGGCCAGCTCGAGCGGGAGCGCCCCGGCACCGAGGGCCCCGTCGACCTGCGCGTTGATCTGCCGGGTCAGCAGGTCGAGCAGCCGTACCGCGAGCGGCTCGAGCAGGCCGAGCCCGGCGAGGGCAGGGGCGTCGTCGGCGACGGCCAGCGCGAGCCCGACGAGCGCGCCCTCGCTGTGCCCGATCACCACCAGCCGGTCCGCATCGACACCGGGTTGCGCCGCAAGGTAATCCAGTCCGTCCGCGGCCGCGTCGACGAAGGTGGAGAAGCCGAGCCCGGCGACGTCCTCGACCTCGTACGGCCCGAGCCCGGTCTCCCCGCTGCCGAGCTTGTCGTAGCGCAGGCTCGCGAAGCCGGCGTCCGCCAGCGTGTCCGCGAGGAAGCGGAGGGTGCCGATGGACCCGGGCATCAGGGCGCTGTCGCCGTTGCGGTCGGTCGGCCCGCTGCCTGCGAGGAGCAGGGCCGCTGGCACCGGGCCCGACACGCCGTCGGGGACCCGTAGGCTGCCGTGCAGGGTGACGTCGCCGCTGGCAAAGGTGATCTCGGTGTCGGCCATGGCCCACTGTCTACCAGAGCGTCGGGCCGAGGAACGAGCCCGTCGGCGCCGCCCCGCGGGCTACCATCGCGCTCATCACGCACCGTGCCTGCGGCTGCGGGATGGTCTCGTGGAGAAGGGCGGCGGCTGGGTGCGCGACGGGGACAACGCCTCACACATCCTGACCGCGGTGGCGCGGCCGCTCTCGGGCCGGCTGCCCGCGATCGCCACCGGCCTGGCCGAGCAGATCCTCGCCGAGGACGGCGCCTACGCGGCCCTGGTTGCCCCCGTGGAGCTGCGGGACACGATCCTGCACAACCTGCGTCAGGCCATGACCTCGATGCTGGACCGCTCCGAGGATCGTCCCGTCGACCTCTCCGATGCCGCGTGGACCGGCCGGACCCGCGCCGAGCAGGGCCTGCCGCTGTCCTCGCTGCAGGACGCGTACCGGCGCGGCTGCCGGCTGCTCTGGCAGGCCATGATCGAGACGGTGGCGGAGGAGTACCCGGCCTCGCTGCCCGACCTCTTGCCGTGCGTCGGCGACCTGTGGGACATCGTCGACCTCCTCGTCGGCGCGGTCGCCGATGCCTATCAGGAGGCGGAATCGGAGCGCCTGGCCCGGGACGGCGAGCGGCGGAACGCGGTGCTCGACGTCCTGCTGGGCGGGCCGGGAGCCGACTTCCCCGTCGGTGGGGGAGCCGGCCTCGTCGCGGAGGCGTCGGCCTTTCTCGGCCTGGCCGAGCGCGGCCGCTACGCGGTGGCCGTGGTGCGGTCGGTCGGGCGGGGCGCCGGTCTGCCCCGGGGTCGGGGGCACGCGGCGACCGGGGGCTTCCACATCCTGTGGCGGATCCGCGCGGATCACGAGGTGGGGCTGATCTCGCTCGGGTCGGACGAGGTGGCCGAGCCCGCTCGGCTGCTGGAGGAACAGGGGGTGTCCGCCGGGATCAGCCCGGTGGTTGGCTCGCTGGCCGAGCTGGCCAGGGCCCGTTGGCTGGCCGAGGTCGCATTGCAGACCTGCGCGCCCGGCACCGACGAGGTGGTGGTGCTCGATCGAAGACTGCCCGCTGCGCTGGTCGCCGCTCAGCCGGACCTCGCGGAGCGACTCCGAACGGTGGTGCTCGGCCCGGTGCTGCGGTTGCCGCCGGTCGAACGCGACCTGCTGCTCGACACCGTGACCGCCTGGCTGGACGCAGGCGGCTCGGCGGCGGGCGCGGCCTCGGCGTTGTACTGCCACCGCAACACCGTCCTGAACCGGTTGCGGCGGATCGAGGATCTGACCGCCCGTTCGATCACCGACCCGCGCGCGATGATCGAGCTGGCCCTGGCCGTGGAGGCCGCCCGCCGATAGCTCGATCTGGGCAGCCGAGCCAGTGCGGGGGCCGCCCGATTGTGCTCGGGCACAGAGCCCGCGCGGAGATCGGATTTCCGCCAACGGGCGGCGGGGGTGCGGCATAGCTTTCACGCCAGTACTCCCGTCACCGGGCAGGAGACATGCTGTGCCGGTGCGCAACCCGCCCTCGGGCGACTATCGAAAGGGAAGAGGTTCGCGCATGCGCACTCGCACTTCCATGGTCAGGGCCTGGCTGGCCGCCGCCGTCACGGCCGCCATCACGGCCGCGGTCACCGCGCTGACACTGACGGCCGTCGCCGCCCCCGCTCAGGCCGAGGGCATCCCGAGCGTCGGGCGGAACTGGGCCGCGCCGGGTCCGTATGCGCCGGAGGTCAGCATCGGTGCGGTGCACACGCTGTACTACCCCCAGAACATGGGGGCGCACGGGGAGAAGCACCCCGTGGTGATCTGGGGCAACGGCACCGGGGTGCTCCCCGGTGCCTACACCCTGCTGCTGCGGCACTACGCCAGCCACGGCTTCATCGTGGTCGCCGCCAACACGCCCGCGAGCAACTTCGCGATCACCATGCGCAGCGGAATCGACCTCATCGAGGGTCTCAACGCCGACCCCGCCAGCGTCTTCCACGGCAAGGTGGACCTGGACCGGATCGGCTCGGCCGGCCACTCCCAGGGCGGATCGGGTGCGATCAACGCCGCCGTCGATCCCCGGGTGGACACCGTCGTCGCGATCCAGCCGGGCCCGCTCAACGACGTCGATCTGATCGACGAGCCGGTGCTGTTCCTCGCCGGTCAGTTCGACGCGATCGTCTGGCCGGTCCTGGTCAAGGGCATGTACAACGACGCCGATCATGTCCCGGCCGAGTACGCGGAGCTGCGCGGAGCCACCCACTTCGGCACCGGTATCTCGGGCGGCGACATGCGCGGTCCGTCCACGGCCTGGCTCCGGTACTGGCTGATGGACGACCAGAACGCCCGCGCCGAGTTCTTCGGCCAGAACTGTGGATTCTGCTCGGACAGCGGGCAGTTCTCCGACTTCCGCCGCAACGGTCTGGCCAAGCAGATCCCCTGACGCCGGTGGGTTGCCGGCGCTGCGGCGCGACCTACGCCTGCCGCAGCGCCCGCACCCGACGCACGCCCTTCCACGCGAACCACAGCAGGACGGCCAGCAGCACCGGGATCAGCAGCGGGAGAACGAAGGCGACCAGCACCATGACGAACGAGAGGACGTCCTCGACCACCGAGATCACCGGATTCGCCAATCCGGCGGTACCCGCCGTGCTCGCCGCCCTCGTCCCGGTCTGGGCGGCGCTGAACGCCAGCGCGGTCGGCGCGCCGACGATGATGCCTGCGATCACCGCGCCGGTGGGGCCGAGATCAGTGAACACCGCGCCCGCGGCGATCGCCGCCGCGATCGGCCGGGTGAAGGTACCGAACACGCCGAGGGCGTTGTCCACCACGGGGATCAGGTCTGCGAGCAGTTCGACCGCGGTCGCGACGGCCAGCGCGACCAACGCGCCCGTCGAGCCGACCCACGCGAAGCTCTCGCCGAGGACGATGCCGAACAGCTCGAAGTGCGCGGCCGCACTGAGCATCAGCAGCGGCAGGAAGGTGCGCAGCCCGGTGGCCGCGGCCAGACCGAGTCCGAGCAGGACGGGCAGCAGCCAGGTCTCCATGGGCAGAGTCTAGGAGTCTTCGGCGGCGTGCCAGCCGGATTCCCGACCGTGCCCGTCACGGGCTGGGGGTGGCCTCCGTCGGGGTCGGCGGCAGCGGTGCCACCCGGGGATCGCCCGCGTCCGCGAAGTAGTCGCCCCTGATGGTCGCGTCCACCCCCTCCGGCGCCTTGACCGCCCGCATGACCAGCGTGAGCACCGCGGCGACGATGATGTTGACCACGAACGCCGTCAACGCGATGTAACCCATCTGCGCGATACCGGGGATCGAGGCGAGCGAGCCGGCGAAGTGCGGCGTGGTGGCGGACGAGACGTTGTACGCCGCGATCGTGCCGTACACCATGCCGACCGCCCAGCCCGCGAGCAGCGCCCAGCGGTGGAACCAGCGGGTGTAGAGCCCGAACACGATGGCGGGGAAGGTCTGCAGGATCCAGATGCCGCCCAGCAGCTGGAAATTGATGGCGTTCTGCTTGTCGAGGGTCAGCACAAAGATCAGCGCGACGAACTTGACGAACAACGAGGTCAACTTGCTGACCTTGGCCTCCTGCGCAGGCGTCGCTCCGGGCCTGAACCATTCGCGGTACACGTTGCGGGTGAACAGGTTCGCCGCCGCGATGGACATGATCGCCGCCGGCACCAGCGCGCCGATCGCGATCGCCGAGAACGCGACCCCGGCAAACCAGGCCGGGAACGCGTCCTCGAATAGCTGCGGGACCACCAGCTGCGCATTGGGTTTGCCGTCGAGGCCGATCGGCTTGGTGCCTGCGGCGATCGCCACCCAGCCGAGCAGGGCGAGCAGGCCAAGCAGGAACGTGTAAGCGGGCAGGATCGCGGCGTTGCGCCGAATGGTGTTGCGGGACTTCGACGACAGCGTGGCGGTGATCGAGTGCGGGTACATGAACAGCGCCAGCGCCGAGCCGAGCGCCAGGGTCGCGTAGGCCCAGTACTGCTGGCTGTTCGGGATGAACGTCCCTGTCGGCTTGCCGGTGGCGGGATTGGGGGTGGTCATCTTGGCCTCGGCGGCGTCGAAGATGTGGCCCCAGCCGCCGTAGCGGGACGGCAGGTAGATCACCGCCACGATGATGACGAGGTAGATCAGCGTGTCCTTGACGAACGCGATGATCGCGGGTGCCCGCAGGCCCGACGAGTAGGTGTAGGCGGCCAGCACCGCGAACGCGATGAGCAGCGGCAGGTCCCTGGCGATCACGTTGTCCGCGCCGCCGATGCCGATGACCTCGAGCACCGCCTGGATGCCGACCAGCTGCAGCGCGATGTACGGCATCGTCGCGAGGATGCCGGTCAGTGCCATCGCCAGCGACAGCCACCGGGAGCCGTACCGGCCGCCGACGAAGTCCGCGGTGGTGACGTACCCGTGCCGGTGGCTCACCGACCACAGCCGCGACATGAAGACGAAGATGATCGGATACACCACGATCGCGTACGGGATCGCGAAGAAGCCGCTCACCGAGCCGAGCGCGAACATCGCGGCAGGCACCGCGATGAAGGTGTAGGCGGTGTAGATGTCGCCGCCGATCAGGAACCACGTGACCCAGGTGCCGAAGCTGCGGCCGCCGAGCCCCCACTCGTCGAGGGTCTGCAGGTTCGACGCCCGGCGCCAGCGCGAGGCCAGGAAGCCCATCACCGTCACGAGCGAGAACAGGGCGATCAGGACGGCCAGTGCCACGCCGTTGACACCGGTCTCGCTCGCGGCCAGCATGGTCGTGGCGTTCACCGCTCGGACCCGTCGCCGTCGACCTCCTGCGCGGGCCCGTCGGTCATCGGCCGGTGCGGGCGGGCCTTCAACACGATCCGGTAGGCCGACCAGGTGGCGCCCGCGCAGAGGAACACCCACAGGAACTGGTACCAGAAGAAGAACGGCACGCCGCCCAGTTCGGGGCCCGTCCGCGCGTAGCTCGAGACCCACAGGATGGCAACGATCGGGAGCAGCAGCAGGACCACTGCGAGGGCCAGCAGGCGCTTGTTCGCAGGTGGGGTGGTGTTGTGATCGTGCTCCGCGGTCATGATGGGCACTCCGCATCTCGACGCGGCGGACTGCCGAGTGCAACCCGCACCCGCGGAAAACTACCCCGCGGTGTGCCGCGGTGTCGGCGATCCGAGGTCTCGAATCGGCCACGCGGCCCGCGGCTCGGTAGATGCCGATTTGGCCACACGCGTGCCGAATTCGCCGAACGCTCGTAGCGTGAAGTGGTGACTGCCACCGCTCCCGATGGTTTTCCGCGCACGGTCGGCGAACTGCGCGCGTCCGGACACGTGCTGCGACCGGTCCGGGACGAGATGCGAGAGAACCTGCTCGCCGCGCTGCGCGACGGCCGCGAGCCGTGGCCGGGGATCGTCGGTTTCGGCGACACGGTGCTGCCGCAGCTCGAGCGGGCCCTGATCGCGGGCCACGACGTCGTGCTGCTCGGCGAGCGCGGCCAGGGCAAGACCCGGCTGCTGCGCACCCTGCCGCTGCTGCTCGACGAGTGGACCCCGGTGATCGAGGGTGCGGAGCTGGGCGAGCACCCGTACGAGCCGATCACGCCCGCCTCGATCCGCCGCGCCGCCGCCATGGGCGACGAGCTGCCGGTGGCCTGGCGGCACCGCGACGAGCGCTACTCGGAGAAGCTCGCGACCCCGGACACCTCGGTGGCGGACCTGGTCGGCGACGTGGATCCGGTGAAGGTCGCCGAGGGGCGCAGCCTCGGCGATCCGGAGACCATCCACTTCGGGTTGGTCCCGCGCGCGCACCGCGGCATCGTCGGCATCAACGAGCTGCCCGACCTGGCCGAGCGGATCCAGGTCTCGCTGCTGAACGTGATGGAGGAGCGGGACATCCAGGTGCGCGGGTACACGCTGCGGCTGCCGCTGGACGTGCTCCTGGTGGCCAGCGCGAACCCGGAGGACTACACGAACCGCGGCCGCATCATCACCCCACTCAAGGACCGATTCGGCGCCGAGATCCGCACCCACTATCCGGCCGCGCTCGAGGACGAGATCGCGGTCATCGAGCAGGAGGCGCACCTGCGCGCCGAGGTGCCCGACCACCTCCTGGAGATCCTGGCCCGGTTCACCCGGCTGCTGCGCGAGTCCGCCTCGGTGGACCAGCGCTCGGGCGTGTCCGCCCGGTTCGCGGTGGCAGGGGCCGAGACCGTCAGCGCGGCCGCCGTGCACCGCGGCGCTGTGCTCGGCGAGGCCGACCCGGTGGCGCGGCCGGTCGACCTGGGCACGGTGATCGAGGTGCTGCGCGGCAAGGTGGAGTTCGAGTCCGGTGAGGAGGGGCGCGAGCTGGACGTGCTCGAACACCTGCTGCGCCGGGCGACCGCGGACACGGTGCGTGAGCGGCTCGGCGGGGTGGACCTGGCGCCCCTGGTGGCGGCGGTCGAGGCGGGCGGGCCGGTGATCACCGGCGACCGGGTGACCGCGAAGGACCTGCTCGGTGAGCTGCCCGAGATCGACGTGCTGGACGAGGTGGCCGCCCGCTTCGGCGCCGAGAGCACGGGGGCGCGGGCGTCCGCGGTCGAGCTGGCGCTCGAGGGCCTGTACCTGGCCCGGCGCATCGCGAAGTTCCCCGACGACGACGGACAGCTGGTCTACAGCGGATGACCGAGCCGCCGCGACCTGGCTCCCGGCATCCCCGGTCCGGGGGTCGGGGTGATCCGCACCGGGCGCGGTACGGGCCGTACCAGGGTGGCCCGGACCCGCTGCTCCCACCGGTGGACCTGCGGGAGGCGCTGGAGGCGATCGGCAACGACGTGCTCGAGGGCGCGTCACCCAGGCGGGCGCTGCGCGAGCTGTTGCGCCGCGGCACGGCGGACACGCGCGGCCTCGACGATCTCGCCGCGCGCGCGAATCGGCGCAGGCGAGAGCTGTTGGAGCGCAATCATCTCGGTGGCACCCTCGACGAGGTCCGCGAGCTGCTGGAACGGGCGTTGCTCGCCGAGCGCAAGGAGCTGGCGCGCGCGTTGGACGACGACGCCCGGTTCTCCGAGTTGCAGCTCGACGAGCTGCCCACGTCGACGGCCCAGGCCGTGCGGGACCTGTCGGAGTACCGCTGGCGCGACGCGTCCGCCCGTGCGGACTACGAGAAGATCCGCGAGCTGCTCGGACGGGAGCTGCTCGATCAGCGGTTCGCCGGGATGAAGGAGGCCCTCGCAGGCGCGACCGACGAGGACCGCGACCGCATCGACGCGATGCTCCGCGACTTGAACAACTTGCTGGACAAGCACTCTCGCGGCGAGGACACCCAGTCCGACTTCGACGAGTTCATGGCGGCGCACGGCGACTATTTCCCGGAGAACCCGCGCAACACCGAGGAGCTGCTCGATTCGCTGGCGCGGCGGGCCGCGGCGGCGCAGCGGCTGCGCAACTCGCTCACCCCGGAGCAGCGCGCCGAGCTGGATGCGTTGGCGCAGCAGGCGTTCGGCAGCCCCAGCCTGATCGACCAGCTGGAGCGGCTGGATGCGAACCTGCGGGCGGCGCGTCCCGGCGAGGACTGGGACGGCACCCAGCGGTTCCGCGGCGACGACGGCATGGGCCTCGGGGAGGGGACGGGGGCACTGGCTGACATCGCCGAGCTCGAGCAGCTCGCCGAGCAGCTCTCGCAGCAGTACGCGGGCGCGCAGCTCGACGACATCGACCCCGAGGCGCTGGCCAGGCAGCTCGGTGACGGGGCGGCGGCCGACGCCCGCACGCTGGCCGAACTGGAGCGGGCGCTGCAGCGGCAGGGCTTCCTCGCGCGCGGGGCGGACGGCCAGTGGCGGCTCTCGCCGAAGGCCATGCGCCAGCTCGGACAGTCGGCGTTCCGGGATGTGGCGCAGCGGCTCTCGGGTCGGCGCGGCGAGCGCGACACCCAGCGGGCAGGTGCGACGGGGGAGCCGACGGGGGCCAGCAGGGGCTGGGAGTTCGGTGACACCGAGCCGTGGGACGTGACCCGCACGGTGACGAACGCGGTGCTCCGGGCCGCGACGGGTGGCTCCGCGCCCTCCCTTCCCGTGCGGCTGCGGGTCTCGGATGTGGAGGTCGCCGAGACCGAGCAGCGCGTGCACGCCGCGGTCGCCCTGCTCGTCGACACCTCGTTCTCGATGGTGATGGACGGCAGGTGGGTGCCGATGAAGCGCACGGCCCTGGCGCTGAACCACCTGATCACCACGCGATTTCGCGGCGACGACCTGCAGCTGATCGCGTTCGGCCGCGTGGCCCAGCAGCTCAGCCCGGCCGAGCTGGCCGGGCTCGACGGCGCATGGGACCAGGGCACCAACCTCCATCACGCGTTGCTGCTGGCGGGCAGGCACCTGAGGCGTAACCCGAACGCCCAGCCGGTCGTGCTCATCGTCACCGACGGGGAGCCGACGGCACACCTGGAACCGGACGGGCACGCCTTCTTCGACTATCCGCCGCATCCGAAGACGTTGGGGCTCACCGTCCGTGAGCTCGACAACCTCGCGCGGCTCGGCGCTCAGGTGACGATATTCCGGCTCGGCGACGATCCGGGGCTGGCCAGGGTTGTCGACCGGATGGCGCAGCGGGTCGGCGGCAGGGTCGTGGCCCCTGACCTGGACGGGCTCGGTGCGGCGGTGGTCAGCGACTACATGCGGCGCCGCTCCGCGGCCCGTGCGCGATTCGTACCCGGGTCGGGGTGAAGATCGCGCACAGTCCGGGCCGCTACCCGCTGATCACCTGTCGGTTCCCGAGGGGCGCGGCGAGCTGGACCTCGAGGGTGGCCTGCACCGCGATCATGACGCAGACCCTGTCGACCACGTCCGCCCTCGTGCCCGTGCGCAGCGCGATGGTGACGGAGGAGGCGGACTCGGTGACCGTGGCGTCGGCGCCGTAGCACTCGGGCGCCCCGGCGGTGAAGTGCACGGCCACGCGGTCGCCGGTCTCGCCAACGACGGTGTAGGACTCGAAGGGGGTCGGGTGCGCCTCGACGATGGTCGGGTCGGCCGTGAACACCATGCCGGGCTCGGCGTCGGGGTCGTTCACCGGCGGCGGTGCCGGGCTCGTCACCGCGACGATCGGCGCCTGGGTGGTCACCGCGGGCGAACTCGGGGCGGTGGCCGGACCCGACGCGTCGCCGTCGGAGCAACCGGCCAGGGCCAGGCTGAGCAGGGCCGCGACGGCGAGGATGCGCATGGGCTCACCGTAGCCCCAGATCGGCCGGGTGAGCGTCAGGCCAGTGCCCAGGCGACGAGCGCGATGGCGGGGATCGAGGCCAGGGTGGTGACGAGGGCGGTGTCCCGCGCGAGCACCGTGCCACGCTGGTAGCGGCTCGCGTACACGAACACGTTCTGCGCGGTCGGCAGCGCGGAGACGACCACGACGGCGAACAGGTCGTGGCCGTCGAGGCCGAGCAGGAAGCGGGCCATCAGGTACGCCAACACCGGTTGCACCAGGATCTTGAGCACCGAGGCGAGGGCGATCTCGCGGCGGGGACTGACGCCGCGCTGGAGCACCCGGACTCCGTACAGCGACAACCCGAAGGCCAGCAGCGCCCCAGGCACGGAGGCCCCGCCGATGATCCGGAACGGCTGGATCAGCGATTCCGGTAGCGTCCAGCCGGCGATGGCGACCACGAGTCCGGCGATCCCGGCGACCACGATGGGGTTGAGGAATGGGGTGATGAGCGTGTCGCGGATCGAGGTGCCCTTGCGGGTGGTCGCCAGGTCGAGCGCGGTCAGCGCGATCGGGGAGTACACCACGATCTGGAACAGCAGCAGCGGTGCCACGAACGACGCGTCGCCGAGCACGAACACCGAGATCGGGATGCCCAGGTTGGCGGAGTTCACGTAGGAGGCGGCCAGCGCGCCGATCGTGGATTCGGGCAGTGGCCTGCGCAGCCAGCCGAGCGCGATCGCCAGGTACACGCCGCCGACCACGAAGGCCGTGGCCGCGGCCACCGCGAGGGTGGGGGAGAAGACCGTCGCCAGATCGGCGGTGGCGAGGGTGTCGAAGAGCAGCGCGGGGGTGGCGACGAAGAACACCAACCGACCGAGCACGAACTCGCCGTGCTCGCCGAGCACCCGCGTCCGGCCCAGGATGTAGCCGATGGCGATGACGACGAAGATGACCGTGAAGCCCGCGAACACGCCCGACACTAGCTGTGACCCCGTCGGGGAAAATACTGCACTACCTGGTCTTTCTATTGAGCGGTGGAGGTGGTCCGCGCTTCGGCAACGGCGGGCGTCTGGTCGCCGGTCCCGACGTGGTCCCGACTCAGCACCGCATCGATGGCGGTCCGTGTGCGTTCATCCTCCCCTGGCCACATGTGTGCGTAGATCTCGAGGGTCGTCGAGGCAGACGCGTGGCCGAGTCGTGCCTGGACGGTCTTCACGCTCGCGCCCGAGTAGATGAGGGTCGACGCGTAGAAGTGGCGGAGGCTGTGCCAGGTCACCGCTTCATCGAGTCCGCACCGGTCGCGAAGGGACCGGACCGAGTAGGCGACCGTCGACGCGGTCCACATGCCACCGCGAGAGGTCCGGAAGATCGGCGCCGATCGATCCGCGCTTGGGCGGTCGGCCAGCTCCTCGGCGAGCACGTCGATCGCGATCTGCGGGAGCGGAAGCACGCGCTTCGACGCGGGGGTCTTCAACCGGCCCCATTCGAACGACGCCGTCCGCGCCGTCGACTGTTCGGTGATTGACGCCTCCTTGCGCAGGAAGTCGATCGACCGAATTCGCAGCCCCGCGATCTCGCCAGCACGAAGGCCCGTGGCAGCGCCCACGATGATCATGCGCGCGAGGGTCGGGTGCGCCGGAACCCAGTCCTTGCCCCCCAGCCGTCCGACTCGCGCCGCCTCGGCCATCGCGTGCACCTGGCTCGCCGTGACCAGCTCGTCGGCCGTAACTGCCCGCGCCTTCTCTCGGCGGGTCGCCCTCACGTTCTCGCAGGGCGACTTGTGGAGGAGGCCATCCGCGACAGCCATCGCCATGCAGCCCGCGAACTGCCCGGCCCAGGTGGCGACAGTGGTATCGGCCAGCCCTTCGCATCCTCGCACCCATGGCCGACCGTTCCGCAGCGCGTGATGCCACTCGCGTACATCGGAGGGCCGCAATGCTGAGATCTGCGCGCGCTCGAGGCGTCCGAGGTTCTTCCCGACGCGGGCCCGGATTCGGCGGGTTCCGTCTGATTGGGCGGCAGCCTCCCAATGTGCCCAGAGCTGGCCGACCGTGACCTCCCCCGCCTTCGGGTCGATCCAGTCGCCGACCCGCACCTCGCGCTCGCGCTCGGCAGTCCAGGCCTTCGCGTCCTTCTCGCGCTCGAAGGTCTTGCTCCGCTCGGAGCCGTCGGTCCCGACATACCGCGCGACCCAGCGGACTTTCCCGTTTCGAATGCGCTTCTGCGGCTTCATCTTCTGCCATTCCTGTCATGAATCAGCGGTCCGTCGAGCCCCTCGGGCGGAAGGGCTGCCTGGTTCGGGTCTCGAGGCGGCCACTACGGCTGCCTGCGCACCATCTCGTCGTTCAGGTACTTCCGCTCCAAAGGGGTGAGGGACTGAATCCGAACTGTGAGCATCGCGACGTCACACCACAGTTCGCCGGCCGCTTCGCTGCCGACGCGCCAGCGGGTCCAGGCCAGCGCATCGACTAGGTCCTCGATCGGGATGAGCCGGCGCGCGGCGATCTCGTCAACAGCGCGTTCTTCGCGAGCGTCGTCTGTGTCGGCCGAGCACACGGAGCCCCGCTCTTGATGGACCAGCTCGTGCGTCAGTGTTGATCGCCTGCCTGCCTGGTCAAGGTCTCGGTGGAGGTAGATCCCGTGCTGCGTCCACGCTCCCTTAAGGGTGCCGGGCAAGGGGTATCTGCATGTCACAGATACCTCGGGGTAGTGATCTCTGAGGCGTCGCCATGGGTGCCATCTGGTCAACTCGACACCCTGATCATGGCCACCGACAGCTGAATCGGTGTCATTCTCTCCCGGCTCTACCACCCCTGATCCCCTCACCGTTAGGCCCCTGACTCAGGCCCTTCGTCGTCTGGGTAGTCCTCGGGGTTTGGCGCCTTCGGTCGCAGGCTTGCCTGATCATCCGAAACTCGCCGCGCCGCAAGGAGTTCCCGCTCGTCGAATGGCGGCATTCCATCCGGGCCAAGCTTGGAATCGTCGGCAACGTCAAGGCTTCGAACGTTGTTATTTCGTGTCAAGGACGTGACGTTATCGGGATACCTGCCGGCCGCCGCGTTGCCGAGAATCATCACGACCTCGGTCATCACCTGATTCCTTGGCGGCTGGGGGATCGCTTGGATCAGGGGGGCTATCACGGCGATCCACTCCGCAACCCAGTCCGGGAAGTTGTCCATCGGGTTGGGGCCGAGGTCCAGGGCGACCATCAGCTTGCGCAGATTCGCGGCTTGCGGAATCAGCCTCCCCGACTCGATGTTGCCGACCGTCTTGAGTGAAACGCCAGACATGTCCGCGACGTCTCGCTGAGTGAGGCCCCGGGCGACTCGTGCGGGCTTGATTTTCGCGGCCCATGCGGCGCGAGCCTTCTCATCCATGCGGATTCCGAAAATGGATTCTTGCTCATCTCCATGGTTCGACATGGGTAAGAACGTACCAGTCTTACCGACTTGAGCAAAGATCTGCCCGCAACACCGGGTATGCAGTTGCTAGTTATGAGTAAGAGTGCCTACTGTCTTGCGCATGACCTACACACCGAGCACCGGGCAATCGATCCGGCACTTCCGCTCCGCTGCGGGTCTCACCATCGAACAGCTTGCCGCCTCCGCGGAGGTCAGTCCCGCGTATCTCTCGCGAGTCGAGAACGGGAAGTCGAGGCCGTCCGATCGGTGGGTCGCAGTGGTCATGACGGAGATCAGCGGCGCGCTTTCGCGCAAGGCCGAGAAGGACGCGCAATCGCTAGGCGCAACGGCATGAGCGCGGCGTACGTCTCCGTGAAGGAGCTGGCCGAGAAGTGGGGGTGCCATCCCGCGGCCATCTACAAGCAGGTGGATGGTGGCCGACTTGCAGCCCTCCGGATCGGCCAGACGATCCGGATCCCTCTCACTGCAGTCGCGGACTTCGAACGCGCCAACACCACTGGCCAGGCCGAGTCGTCGACTCGTCGACGCGCATGAAAAAGCCGCCAGCTGCGGCAACAGCTGACGGCCATCGAATCCCCACGAAAGGAATCTGATGTCGAATCCTACGGCACTCATGAACGCCCGCCTGATCGTCGGCGGCCCGACGCTGGTCGTGCTGTCCGCCGTCGACGCGCTGCTCTGTCTAGCGCAGCAGGCCGTCGCCACTCTGGTCCGTGCTCTCCTCGCGCAGCTGGCGGTGCAGGGATGAGCGCGCCCCGGGTGTTCCTCACCGCGCTGTCGATGCTGATCCTCGGCTTGACCGGCGCCGCCTGGCTGATCCAGTTGGCGGCGTCGTGAGTGCCCGCAACCTCCCTGCTGCTCGCGGCCTCGCCCCGCAGAGCGCAGGGTCGCCGGCCCCGCGCGACGGCACGGAAGCCACGGCGCGCGGGGCCACCTAATCCGCCGGTGGCGGCGAGCAGAAGTGGAATCCTGCCCGGCCCGATGCCGGAATCGCCGCCACCGGTCATCCACCACCCACACCCACATCGAACGCGGGCCGCTGTCCGTGCGCCCCGTCGTACCCAAAACCAGGAGAAATCCATGATCACCACCACTCTGCAGGGCGGGACCACCGTCCAGAAGCTCTACGAGCGTGAGGGACTCGAGCTGCCCGTGAAGCGTCCCGTTCAGCACCGCGCGGGCGTCCCGGTCCGCATCTTCCTGCTCGCCGCGACGACCGAGGCGGCGGCGGCATGAGCGCCCCCGCGATCTCCCTCGCCGGGTTCGCCGCCGCGCTCGACGAGCAGGCCGCCAGCCTCGGCGAGGCGGGCGTCGATGGCAGCGAGGACTACATGTTTCGGAGCGAGTCGCTCGCCCTCGCGAAGCTGTCCGCCGAGACCGCGCTGGCGCTGGCCGACCGGCAGGCGCAGATCGACGAGCAGGAGGCACCACCGGCGGCCGACGGCACGCTCGGCCAGGTCCGGGATTACGCGAACGCCCTCTCCGAGTGCGGCGACCAGTTCGGTCGCCACGCCGGACGGGTCATCCTCGACATCCTGGGCGGTGGCCAGTGAACGCCCGCGCGTACTGGGCGTGGCTGCGCGCCTACGTGATCAGCACGCCGATGCTGCTGAGCTACGCCATCGGCGGCGGGATGTTCGGCGCCCCGCTCTACTTCGCGGCGGGTGGTCGGTGATGGCCGCCGAGTGGCAGGAGCGCGCGAAGTGCCGCGGCCAGGACCCCGAGCGCTGGGCGACGGCGAACCTCCCGAGCGCCTCGCGCCGGGCCATGGCCGCGCTCATGCAGTGCGACGGCTGCGCGGTGTGGCGTGAGTGCGGGTTCGCGGCCCTCGAGATGACCGACTTCAACGGGATGGTTGTTGCAGGCGTCGCATTCCCCGAGGGCACCAACAAGATCCGGCACGCGCGGAAGGTTCTGCGCGTCCGGCTCGGACTGCCGGCCACTGAGCCGCGAGCGGAGATGCCAAATCACTGCGCCGACTGTGAGCGCCCGCTCGTTGCGTACAGGGCCACGAAGCTGCCGAAGGCGCACGCCCGCTACCACGGCCATGGCCTCTGTGTGGGCTGCTACAGCGCGAAGCGCCGGGGGGTGGCTGCCTGATGGACGCCGAGGACATTGCACTCACCGCGGCCGAGAACCTGGGTCAGCTCGACGGGCACGAGGGCTGGCGGCCGGTCGCTGCCGATCAGCACGCAGTCGCGCACCAGCGCGGCATCTCGAATGCGTACATCGAGGTCGTCGACCGTGAGACCGGCGAGACCGGGCAGGTCTACCTCTACGCCAGGCGGAAGCCGACCGGGCCGCCGGTGTTCGACGACGGCGCCGCTGCCGACCGGGCGCACGACGCCGCGGTGGCTGACGAACTGGGGGCGCTCTGATGTGGGGCCTGTTGACGGCCGACGTGCCGACGCAGTGGGGCACCTTCGCCACCGGCCTGGCCGTGCAGGTCATCGAGACCGACGCGGACACCCGGGTGGTCGTGCTCTCAGAGCTGCGAGCCCGCCGCCTGACGGCCCGGGTGCCCCGCGACGGCGTGCTGACGGGGGTGGCCTGATGCGCGACACCTTGTTCCCGAGCTGCGTCATCCCCGGATGCAGCAACCCGGTGTCCCGGTCGAACGAGCCATGCGGCCAGTGCAAGACCGCGTTCGGCGAGTACCTGCGCCCCGGCGGCGAGGAGCTGACCGACGAGCAGATCGAGGAGCGCGACACCGCGGTCCGTCAGACCTACGAGAGGAGGGGATTCGCGTGATCACCGATGCGCAGCGCCGACTCCTGGGCGAGCTGGCCCCGTGGCAGGTTCTTGCCCTCGCCGACGCTCCCGACTACTGGTGCCGCGAGATCCGCGACAGCCAGGGCGGCGGCACCGTTCGCGGCGAATGGCCGGACGGATCGTGCCGCCAGACCTACACGTGGGGCATTGCCGTCACCGCCGATGGCGACTACGTCCGCGCCCGCAAGAGAAGCGATCCGGCGCACGCCGCGACGCTCACCTGGGCGCAGATCGCGGGTTGGGTCGAGTCCCTCCCCACGGAGCTGCGGGCCGAGGCGCGGCGGCACCGCAAGTCAGATCCCGGCACCGGGGCCCGTGTCGCCGCGCTCATCCTGGCGCCGCCGAGCGCGGCCCCGGCGCCCAGCGAACAACTCGGTCTGTTCGAGGCGGTGGCCTGATGCCCATCACCCTCGCTCAGGCCCGCGACAACCGCGGCGAACTGGTCGCCTACCGCAGCCCTGCGACCCGCGAGATCACCGAGCACGGCCGCATCGCGGGGGTCGCGGGCCGAATGGTGCTCGTGCGCTACAGGTCCAGCCCTGACCCGATCCTGACCCACCCCGACAACCTCGAACTGATCGGAGACACGAATGCCTGATGTCGACCTCAAGCCCGGATCGCCCGAGTGGCTTCGCACGGTCACCGCGTCGAAGATCCCCGTCATCCTCGGCGTCTCGCGCTACAAGAGCCAGTACACCCTCTGGCACGAGATGGCCGGCCTGCTCGAGCCGGAGCCGATCAGCCAGCAGACGCAGGAGCTGTTCGACTACGGCCATGCCGCCGAGGTCGCGGCCGCCGAGTTCTGGAAGTGGCGCAACCCCGGATGGCGCCTGAGTCAGCGCGAGGTCCAGTACAGCCGCGACGACCTCCCGTTCCCGAACGCGGCCACGCTCGACCGCCGGGCCAGCCGCGGCCGCTCGCGGAAGGCGGTCGAGGTCAAGACTGCCGAGTCGCTCGAGGAATGGGGCGACGACGGATCCGGCGAGATGCCGGCCGACTATGCCGCGCAGGTCATCTGGCAGCAGTACCTGAGCGGGTTCACTGATCCGGCCGACCTGGTGCTGTGGCCGACCTTTGGCCGACCTCGGATCTACACCGTCGAGTTCTCCGAGGTCCGCGCTGAGGCGATCGTCGCGAAGGCCTCGGCCTGGACGGCCAGCCTCGCGGCCGGTACGCCGCCGCCGCTCGACACCACGATCAGCTGCTACGAGACCGTGCGCCGCCTGCACCCCGACATCGAGCGAGATCGCGAGGTCGAGATCTCCCCGGACCTCGCGGCCCGGTACCTGACCGCCAACGCCGATCGCAAGGTCATCGACGTCGAGGAGCGCGGCACGAAGACCGAGGTGCTCTCCGAGATGGGCCAGGCCCAGTACGCGACCTGTCAGGGCTACCGCATCGCGGACCGCCGAAACGCCAAGGGCGGCACCGTCGCCCTCTACGCCAACACGAAAACCGACTTCCTGGAAGGGATCCCCGCATGACCAGCAACGAAATCGCACCCCTGACCGAGGGTGACATTCTGCCCGCTGGCGCCAGCCTCGCTGTGACGCCGGATGCCGCGGGCGCCATTGGCCAGCTGATGCAGCACGCACAGGCGATGGACATCGCGTACAAGCTCGCCGAGAGCATGTGCAAGACAGCCCTCGTCCCGGCGATCTACCGCGGAAAGCCGGAGGACGGCACGGCCGCGATCCTCTACGGCGCCGAGCTCGGCCTGAACCCCATCCAGTCACTGCAGCAGATCTTCGTTGTGCACGGCTCGCCCGCGATCTACGCCCGCACCATGGTGGCGCTGCTCAAGACCCGTGGATTCCTCCTCGAGACCGTCGCGACCGCAGACGACTCGGTCACCGTACGCGGCACTGACCCGAGTACCGGCCAGGTCGAGGAATCCACGTGGACGTACGAGCGGGCACGCAAGGCCGGATACACCACGAACAAGAAGTACGACACCGACCCGCAGGCGATGCTCTACGCGAAGGCCGCGACCGAGGTCTGCCGAAAGATTGCGCCCGACGTGCTGCTCGGCATCGCGCACACCCGCGAGGAGCTCGAGCTCGAACCTATCCGCGCGACCGTCGAGCGGGTCACCCCGACGAAGCGCGGCGTCGCGGCGCTCGACGCGGCGCTCGGCATCGCGGCCCCGGCCGCCGATCCGGAGCCTGCCTCGGATTCAGGCGCAAAAGTGGACATCGCGCAGGCCAGCGAGCCGGAGCCCGAGGTCGCGATGGCCACCCCGGAGCAGCAGAAGCGCGTCGGCGAGCTGCTGACCGCGGAGAAGCTCGACACCCGCAAGCAGAAGCTCGACTACCTCGAGGGGCAGTTCGGGCGGAAATTCACCTCCGCAGCGAACCTCACCGCCGCCGAGGCCGATCAGCTGATCGCGTTCCTCGCGGACGCCCAGGCCGCCGACGCGCAGGCGCAGCAGTGAGCGGGGCTGACCTCGGCCCGGTGATTCACCGCGTCACGATCCCCGTCGCCGATCGGCAGCTCGTCGCGATCCATGCGGGTGGGCAGGTGCTGTCCGTCGCGCCCACCCGCGATGGCGGCAGCGACCACGTCGACCTGTGGTTCACCACGTACCCGGCCGAGGACCGCGGCGACCAGCGCTGGATCCACATCGCCGGGACCGGCCACCACCGACCGCCTGGCCGATTCGTCGGCACGGTCGTCACGCCGTCCGGCCTTGTCTGGCACGTGTTCGAGGGCGATCCCTTCCAGGCCTGAACTGACAGCCAGCAAACCCCAACCAACAGAAGGAGATTCAACGTGACCCAGCCCATGATCGACTCCGCTCGCCTGCAGTTCTCCGGCCTGTCCGCCGAGGACTTCGAGGACGTGCCCGCGATCGGCGAGCAGCGCACGTACACCATCCTCGCGACCTGCCAGTCGCACAACGAGCGCGCGATGGCGAACGAGGGCACGCGAAAGTCCGTGAACATGAAGGTCGTCCGCGTGCTGTCCGGTGTCGACCACACGATCGACGACGAGCCGGAGGAGGAGCCGAGCCTGTTCGGCTCGGACGGCGGCAGCTCGGTCGACGACGAGCCCGAATCGATCGGCGACATCATCGGCGGGGCCGAGGCGTTCCAGGGCCCGACCTTTTCCGCTGGCGACGAGTGAGTCGCTCGGCAATCGCAACGCTCGCCCCCGCGCTGGCTACGGCCAGCGCGGGGGTGGCGTTCGCGAACTTCGTGTTCACCAGCTGGGTCGTCGAGGCCCTCGAAAAGCACGCATCCCGA
This sequence comes from Rhodococcus sp. UNC363MFTsu5.1, assembly GCF_000686785.1. Taxonomy (NCBI): domain Bacteria; kingdom Bacillati; phylum Actinomycetota; class Actinomycetes; order Mycobacteriales; family Nocardiaceae; genus Rhodococcus; species Rhodococcus sp. UNC363MFTsu5.1. The sequence continues at coordinate 41,911 of NZ_JMLO01000006.1, read as the reverse complement.
ATGGAGGCCCGATCGTGAACGGACCCGACCCGCTCAAGGAACTGCAGGCGCTCAAGTCGAAACTCGCCCGCGCGGTCGAGCTGGCTGACGAATGGACCCGAACCGGACACAAGGTGCGCACCCGCTGCGCCCGCGACCTCTATCGAGTGCTGAAGAGCGAGGCCCGATGATCACCGTCCTCTGCTGCCGCGGCATCGGCGAGCCACTGCAGAACACCATGCTCTCGGGCGTCACGCGGCGGCTCGACCCCGCCCGGTTCCGGGCGCGTGAGGTGCCCTGGCTCGCCGAGTATGGCCCGGCACCCCGCCCCGGCGGCGCCGCGTTCGAGGCATCGCTCTCGCGCGGTAAGGCGCTGCTGCTCAATATGATCAACGACGACCCGTACCCGGTTGTGCTGCTCGGCTACTCCGGTGGGGCGGCACTGGCCGGCCACGTCGGTGCCGAGATCGGGCGCGGCCTGCACCCGGGTCTCGACGTCCGCGGCGTGGGCCTCGTCTCCGATCCGTTCCGCTCACCGCTCAACGGCGGCCCGGCCGACAGCATGGGCGTCGCCGGTGCGCGGCCTGTCCTCGCGCGGTTCCCGGTCTGGCAGGTCGCCGACCCGGCTGACGTCATCTGCTGCTGTCCGCCCGACTCGCCGCTGCGCACCTTCGCAGACCAGACCGCGGCGTTCTCGCTCGTCGACCCCGGCGCGTGGGGCATGGACCTGCTCGACCGCGCTCGGCGCACACGCTGGCAGCCCTCTGGCGGGTTCGTCTGGCAGGACCCGCTCGCCCCGTTCCGGCGCGCGGCCCAGGCCGTGCGTGACGCCGAGGGGTACCTGTTCCGCGGCGACCACACCGGCTACGGCGTACGGCGCGCGCCCGGGTCGCACCTGACCTACCTCGACCAGCTGGCCGACAACATCATGAGGAGCGTCCGATGAGCGAGACCATCGAGATCACCGCTGATGAGTACCGCACCGCCGCGAAGGTGCTTCGGACGCATGGATCACGGGAATTGGGCCGCCGCGTCGAGATTGTGACCTGGTGCGAGCGGCTGGCTGACGAAGTCGATGCCGTCCAGGCCCGGGGCGCCCTCGTCGATGAACTGTTCGCCGTGTACCGCAATGAGGTAGCCGGCCACGAGATGGACCCGGCGACCGCGACGCGGGATGGCCTTCACGCGGTTCTCGAGCACGTACAGCCGATCGCCAAATGGCTGGCCGCCGAGAAGGTCTGGGAGGCAACCCGCCTGGTTCGCCCGGTCGACATCTTCCCTGGCGACGATTCGCCGTGGTCCATCGTCCCCCTCGGCATCGCCGTCGGCCCAGTGCGGTCGATGATCGCGGCGATCGGGGGCCGATTGAATGAGCAGCTCGGCGCCGACGGGTACCGGGTGAGCATCGCACTCGACGAGCCGCACCCGCCGGGAACCTGCGGCGCGAACTCTACCGACGACCCGGCTCGCCCGTGGGCGTGCACGCTCCCCGCCGGGCACAACTGTGCGCACGAGGCGCTGACGACCGGTGGCCGCCTGTGTCGCCGTTGGGGCCGTGACTGGCCCAGCCTCGACCTGGTGCCTGGTGGTGTGATCCAGGTCAGGGATCGGTTCGGGTCCGCGTGTGACCGAAGCGACGAGCAGCCCGGCGGCTGGGCATGGATGGATGGGTCCGACCAGGGAAGGCCCGTCGCCGGGCCGTCGGCGCCATACGGCCCGTTCACCGAGGTGGTGTCCTGATGCCGCTCCCGACCTGCATCCGCTGCGGCCGCCCGATCAACGCGCACGGCCGCGTGTGCTGCGACTGCCTGCAGGCGCAGGCCCGCGAACCAAACCGAAGGAAGGAGGCACACGATGGCGCGTAGTCACGGCCGGATTCAGTTCGGTCTGTTCAACAATCGCGAGTTCCGGGCGCTGTCGCCGGGCGCTCAGCGCACGTACATGGTCCTGTTCGGGCAGAAGGACGTCAACAACGCGGGCGTCCTGCCGCTGATGCCCTCGCGGTGGGCTCGCTACTGCGAGGGCCTCACCGAGGCGGACGTCTGGGCCGATCTCGCCGAGCTGCAGGCTGCCCGGTTCATCTACTTCGACACCGATTCTGACGAGCTGCTGATCCGATCGTTCATCCGCGGCGACGGCATCGAGAAGCAGCCGAACGTGCTCAAGAACGCGCTCAAGTGCGCCGAGTTGATCGACTCTCCGCTGCTGCGCCAGGTGCTCGCGGCAGAGCTCAGGAAGCTCCGCCGGAAGGACGCGGACGCCGTCGCGGACATGATCGAACCCGACCCTTCGGGAAGGGTTTCCGAACCGTTCCCGAACCCTTCGGAAACCCTTCCCGAACCCTTGAACCCTTCGCGAACCCCTCGCGAACCCCGCGGGGTAGGGGAAGGGGAAGAGGTTCTCTTACGTACTGCAGATGAAGAGTTGGGGGGTCGCGCGCGCGTACACACGCACACGCGCGAGGCGCAACCACCCACCCCCCACTGCCCGAAGCACCCCCAGGGCACCGACGCCCCGTGCCGCGCCTGCGGCGCCGCCCGGCAGGCGCGAGAGGCGTGGGACCTCACCGAGTCCCGCCGCCGCATCGAGGTCCAGCGCGCCGAACGCGAGAAGCGCGTCGAGGCGGCCAAGCAGGCGATTGCCGCATGCGCGCTGTGCGACGACGAGGGTTACGCCGGAACCACTGTCTGCGACCACGACCCGGACGTCGCTGAGCGCAACCGCCGGGGGAGCGCGCTCGTCCGGGCCGCGCTGGCGCAGTCGAGTACCCAGAACGCGACCGAAGGAGTCGACTAGTGAGCACCATCGTCGGACTCGATCCGAGCCTCACGGCCGCTGGGATCGCCGTGATCAAGCAACCCCAGCACGCGGATACCCCGAACCGCCCCCGGCTCGTCACCGTGGGCACCAGCGGCCAGAACGGCGACACTCTGGCCGAGCGCAGCATCCGCGTCGGGCGCCAGGCTGAGAACATCCTGCGGGCCATGCCCGCGACGGTCTGCCTCGTGATGATCGAGGCACTGCCGCTCATGCCGCCGAAGCACACGAAGCTGTTCCAGGAGCGGGCCGCGCTGGTGCACCGCGTCGTTGAGTACCTCGCGAAGCGCCGAATCCCGGTCGTCGACGTCAGCGTGACCACGGTCAAGCTCTGGGCCACTGGTGACGGGCACGCATCGAAGACCGCGGTGCTCGAGTCGATGCAGGCGCTCTGGCCGCACGCCGCGATCGGCGACAACGACAACAAATCCGACGCGCTCGCGCTCGCCACAATCGGCGCGCAGCGGCTCGGGTGGTACGAGCCCGAGCTGCCGCACCACATCGAACCGCGCGTGAATTGGCCTGCGGGGGTGCGCCGATGAGCGCGATCGACTGCCACAACTGCGGCCGCGTCGTCGCCGACGGCTACGAGCTGTGCACGCTGTGCGCCGACGCGCTCCATCGAGAGCTGCTCACCGTGCCGGGTCTCGTTGCGGACCTGACCGTCACCCGGGCCCGCCTCGACCGCATGAGCCGCGGGCGGGTCGGCGGCAAGAGCTCCGAGACCGCGCTGCCTGTGCGCCTCGACCGGTTCGACGGGCTGCCGACGCAGCGATCCCTCAACCACCTGACGCTCATCGTCGGCACCTGGGCCCGCCTCGCCGCCGACCACACCGGCCAGGCCGACGACCTCGACGCCGCGCTCGACAGCCGCGGCCTGCGGCAGCTCGTGCACAACCGTCGCGACGGCAGGTTCGACCGGGCCGCCCTGGCGACCGAGGGCGCGTACGACGTCGAGTTGGCGGCCCTCTGGCTCGCGTGCTGCGGAGGCGACTTGCGTGCCGTCCCGGATGCCCGCGCCATGCACGACGAGATTGCCGACGCGCTCGCCTCCGCGCGCCGCGTCGTCGACCGACGGCCTGAGCTTGCCTACCGCGGGCAGTGCAGTGCGATCGTCGCCCAGCCCGACAGCACGCGCGGCCTGTGCGGCGCCGACCTATACGTCGAAGATGGCGACGGGTACCTCACGTGCCACTTATGCGGCGCGAGCCATGACGTGCGGACGCTGACGCGGGATGCGCTCGGCGCCATCGAGAACCGGCTCTTCACCATCGCCGAGCTCGAGCGCGTGCTGCGCGAGCTCGGCGAGCCGGTGCCGGCCGGGACGATGCGCTCATGGCTCAGTCGCGGGCAGCTACGACCTCGGGCGTGGCGGCAGGTGGATGGGAGTGAGTCGGAGTTCTGGGTTCGGCGGTCCGACCCGCCGTTGTTCCGGCTCAGCGATGTGCGAGGACTTCGTGCGGGGTGAGTGTCAGAACGGATGGAACAGATTCACAACGGTCAGTACGCCCACCAGGGCAAAGAAGGCCTGGAGAGCCACATACCCAATGTCGCCAGGGCTGGCCTGCGACAACCACTCGCGAAAGTACGCGAATCGCCCTCGACCGTGTGCGGTGTTGAGCTTCTTCAGCTTCGCCAGCTCCGTCCGAATCGAGCTATCGACTACGCGCTCGGCATCCAGTGAGGGCTCGCCGTCGGCGGTGCTCGAATCCAGTTCCGCCCGGATGTCGACCAGCATCTTTAGGTTCTCGTGGGGCGACTTGCGGCCATTTCGAGTTGCCACCAGTCCGGCGATGCCTGCAGCAATGACGACGGCGATCGGGGCGGCAATTGTCGGCCATGAGAATTGGGTAGCCGCGGCGGCTGCTTCTGCATGAATCACAGAGACATCATGCCCAACTCGCCAGAAGATCCGCCTGACTTGAAAACGTCCTGACCTGCATGCAACACTGTTCTGCAGTGGGAGCCAGTGTGTCTACTTCCTGATTCCATCATCGATCTTCATGCTCACGCCCGTTTCGGAGCTGTGTACTTGTTAACATCCGGGCGGTGATTCTCGCTCAAGTCGCTCAAGTCGCAACTGTTGCTGCAGGCCCCTGGTGGGGAACGGCCATCATTGCCGGGATAGCCACTTTGGCTGGCGGTCTGATAACTGTCTCGGTTCAGTCGATCATCGAGTGGCGCAAGGGCCGTCGGGAGCACCATCGCCGTTGGGAAGATCAGACGCTGCAAGTGTCACTAAAGTTCCTTGATGTCATGGAGTTGATGGCGCCGCACTCGCGGTATCACCCGAACGACCTCGAAGCGGTTCGACGTACCACCTTCGACGGGGCTGAAGCCATGAAGCAGGCGGAAGACCATCTACGACACCTGCGCATAGTTGCACCAAGAATGCTCTACGACCGCGCCTCTAACCTCAGCTATGCAGCATTCGCGTTCATGGTCGAACCGTTGGATGACAAGCGGTGGAACAGTCAGGTGTACAAGGACTTACGGGATGCCTACGACGAATTTTTCACCGAGATAAAGGGCAACCTGAGGACTCGCAAGGGGCGCGGTATGAAGAAGAGCGAGAAGCTCATCAACATGCGTGGGAGTGTCGGCGGACAGACTCCGACGATTAGCACGCCGACCTAGTTAGCGTCCAGGTTCACCGGCTCGGAGGTGGTTTCGGATGATGACCCCCGAGGAGCAGCTCGAAGACCTCCACTTGCAGCGCCACCGGGCGCAAGCCAACGTGATCGTGTTGACCGAGCAGATCGACTACATCCTCGACCAGATCACCGCGCGAGATCGGCGCGTCCGATGATCGGCGTCGCTTGGCTGTTCGTCACGATCATCCGGATGTTCCTCGGCTTGTCGCACTGATGCCGACCGCACCGCCCCGTGCCTGCCCGAAGTGCATGCGCGCGCACAGCAACCCGCGAGGATGCCCGCGGTGCCGTCCGGCCTGGCAAGGCTCGAGCTACGGCACGAGCGGCACGAGCCGGCGCCAGCAGCGCATGCGCGCCGAGCAGCTCGCCGCGCACCCGTTCTGCCAGTGGCCCGGGTGCCGGCGCCTCGCCGTGACCGCTGACCACATCGTCAACCTCGCGGCTGGCGGCGAGAAGTACGACCCGGCCAACCTGCAGAGCCTCTGCAAGGCCCACCACGACGCCAAGACGCAGGCCGAGGCGCAGGCCGCGCGCCGCCGCGACGATCCCGCCCCGTTCTAGGGGGTAGGGGGTCGAAATCTCTGCAGCATGAGGGGCGAAGCCCGGCGCGGTAACTCGACTTTTTCGCGCTCAGGTTCGCGCTCATGGGGGGTATCCCCACGAAGGGGGGTCATCATGCCCGGTCCCGCTGCGGCTCCGCCCGCACTCAAGCTGCTCGGCGGGCGCTCCGAGGGCCGCGACTCCGGCGGCCGCGTCGTCACGCCGCCGCCGGACTTCCGCCGCATCCCGCCGAAGCCGCCGACCTGGCTCTCGCGCGAAGCGAAGGCCGAGTGGAAGCGCATCGTCCCCGGCCTGTCTCGGCTCGACCTGACGAAGGAAGAGGACCGCGGCTCGCTGACCGCGTACTGCGAGACCTGGGCGACCTACGTCGACGCGATCCGGCAGGTCCGGCGCGACGGGATCGTCGTCGAGAACCGCTCGATTCGGAAGGACGGGACCGAGTCGATATGGAAGACAAAGAATCCCGCGATGGCGGTCGCCGAGCGCGCATCTCAGCAGCTCCGCGCGTGGGCGTCCGAGTTCGGCCTGACGCCATCCTCCGAGGGCAAGCTGTCGGCGGCGTTCGGCGCCGTCGAGGGGACACCCGATGACGAAGGCAACCCGTTCGCCTGAGCTCGAGCTGTACGACGCCGAGGAACTCGAGCGGCTGAAGATCTCGCCCGAGGTCGGCTACTACCTCGCGACGCGCGGGATCCCGCTGCCAGACTGCCCGCCGCTGATCAAGACGCCCGAGCCGCGCGAAGAGCCCGGCGCCCGGTTCGACCCGAGCCGAGTTGACGCGGTGCTCAAGGTGTTCAAGCTGCTGCGGCACACGAAGGGCCGTCTCGCAGGCCAGCCGCTGAATCCGGATCCGTGGCAGATCGCGTACATCCTCGCGCCGGTGTTCGGGTGGGTCCGGTTCGACGAGGACGTGCAGGCGTACGTGCGGATCATCCGCACCGCGTACGTTGACCTGCCGCGCAAGAACGGCAAGAGCACGCTCGCCGGTGGCATCGGCGTGTACCTCACCTGCGCCGACGGAGAGGCCGGCGCACAAGTGATCGCCGCGGCGACGCGGAAGGAACAGGCCGGGTTCGTCTTCGATCCGATCAAGCTCATTTGCGAGAAGTCGCCCGCGCTTCGGCCGTACGTGAAGACGCTCGCGTCGAAGATCGTGCACCCGAAGTCCGGCAGCTACTTCCAGGCCGTCGCGTCCGCGGGCGACGCGCAGCACGGTGCCGACCTGCATGGCGGGATCGTCGACGAGCTGCACCTGCACAAGACCTACGACCTCGTCGAGGCGATCGAGACCGGCACCGGCTCGCGGTCTCAGCCGCTGCTCGTGTTCATCACCACGGCCGACGCCGGAAAGCGGCACACGCCGTATGACCGCAAACGCACGATGGTCGAGCAGCTGGCGCGCGGCGCGCTGGCCGATCCTTCGACCTACGGCGTCGTGTTCGCCGCCCCGGCCGACATGGACCCATTCAGCGAAGAGGCGCAGCGCGCGGCGAACCCGGGCTACGGCGTCTCACCGACGCGCTCATACCTGCGCGACGCGGCCACGAAGGCGCGGAACTCCCCCGCGGATCTCGCCTCGTACCTGCGCCTGCACCTGGGCCAGCGGACGAAGCAGTCTGAGAAGTACATCGACCTCACCGCGTGGGATCGCAACGCGTCGATGATCGACGAGGCGCGGCTCGAGGGTCGGGCATGCTTCGGCGGCCTCGACCTCGCGTCGGTCTCGGACATCACGGCACTGTGCTGGCTGTTCCCTGACGCCGAGCGCGGCGGGTATGACGCGCTATGGCGGCTATGGACGCCGGAGGAAAACGTCGAGGCGCTCGACAAGCGGACCGCGGGCGAGGCCAGCGTTTGGGTGCGGAAGGGATTCCTGACCGCGACGCCCGGCAACGTCATGGACTACGACTACATCGAATCCGTCGTGAAGGCAGACGCGAAGAGGTTCGCCGTCCAGGAAGTCGCCTACGACCGCTGGAACGCCTCGCAGCTCGTGAACAACCTCGTCGCCGAGGAAATCCCAATGGTCCAAATGGGCCAGGGGTTCGCGTCGCTGTCGGCTCCGACGAAAGAGCTGCAGCGGCTCGTGCTGCTCGGCACCGAGGAGAAACCGATGCTGCGGCACGGCGGTCACCCGGTGCTGCGGTGGATGGTCGACAACCTCGCGGTCGCGATGGACGCGGCCGAGAACGTGAAGCCGGACAAGGCGAACGCCGCCGACAAGATCGACGGCGTCGCTGCACTGATCAACGCGCTCGGCCGCGCCACCGGCGGCGAAGGCCAGACCGAAAGCGCATACGACGACCACGACCTGATGGTCGTCTGACGGAGGGGATCCCATGATCGCTGTCGCGATTTCTGTCGCCGTTCTCGCCCTCGTGGCCACGGCCAGTGGCGCGGTGCTCTACGGCCGCCGACTGCGTATCCGGCGCCGCGCGCTGGTCTCGCTGAAGACGGGCAACGCAGTCTCGGGCGTGATCATCCGCGGCTCCGGCCGCTGGGTCGTCGTCGCCGATGCCATGGTGCACGACCGCGACGCGAGCGCGCCGACGCCCGCCGACGGCGAGATCTGGATCGAGCGGGCAAACGTCGACTACGTCCAGGCAATCGGGGGTGACCGATGAGCTTCGTCGTCTCCGAGGGCGCCGTTCGCGGCCTCTCGCGCCCCGACCTGCCCGGCATGCCGCGGCTGCAGATCTCCGACTCGCTGTCGATGGCGTACGAGGAGATCTGGCGCAAGCAGCCAGCGGTGCGCACCGCGGTCACATTCCTGGCCCGGAACATCGCGCAACTCGGGCTCCACTCATTCCGCCGCGAGGGTGACACGGATCGCAAGCGGCTCACTGATCACCCCCTTCCGCTGCTCATCGGCAAGCCGAACATGTGGACCACGAGATACCGGCTGATGAGCGGTCTCGTGCACGATCTCGGGATCTACGACCGGGCGTTCTGGCAGAAGGTCAAGACGTCCGACGGAGGCCTCGGCCTGATCCGGCTGCCGCCGTCGGCGGTCACACCGAAGGGCGACGACTGGCTGACCCCGCAGACGTTCGAGGTCAAGGGCAGCAAGGGCACTCGAGAGATGTCCGCCGACCAGCTCATCTACTTCCGCGGGTACGCGCCGAACGACGACTTCGGCACGTCGCCGATCGAGGCCCTTCGTCAGATCCTCGCCGAGGAGTGGCATTCGAGCCGCTCCCGCGAGCAGACGCTGCGCAACGGCGCCCGGCTCTCCGGATACCTGCAGCGGCCGACGGGCGCCCCGCGGTGGGAGTCCGAGACCCGCGATCGGTTCCGTGAGTCGTGGAGGGCGCAGTACACCGGCGACGGCCCGGCGGCCGGTGGGACGCCGATCCTCGAAGACGGGATGACGTTCAATCCCGTCTCGCAGACATCGGAGCAGCTGCAGTACGTCGAGGCGCGCAAGCTCACTCGCGAGGAGGTCGCGGCGGCGTACTTCATCCCGCCGCCCATGGTCGGCCTACTCGACAATGCGACGTTCTCGAACATCACCGAGCAACACAAGATGCTCTATCAGGACACGCTCGGCCCCTGGCTGACGATGATCGCCGACGAGCTCGCGCTGCAGCTGATCCCGGACCTGCCGGACAGCGGTCGCGTGTACGTCGAGTTCAACCTCGCAGAGAAGCTGACCGGCTCGTTCGAGACCCGGTCCGACTCGATGTTCCGGGCCGCTGGCGCGCCGTGGCTGACGGTCAACGAAATCCGGGCCATGGACAACCGACCGCCGATCGACGGCGGCGACGTCCTCGTCCGGCCCCTGAACGTCACGCAAAACGGTGACGACAAACCGATCCCGGCCGCACCGGGAGACGACCCCGCTCCCGAGGAGGGCTGATGCTCACCAAGAACGCCTTCGCCAACATCAAGGCTGGCCCGGATGACGGGCTCGCCGAGGGCGAGTTCATCGGCTACGCCAGCGTGTTCGGCAACGTCGACAGCTACGGCGACGTCGTCATGCCGGGCGCCTTCGCCGCCGACCTCGAGCGCTGGGCGGCGAAGGGTGACCCGATTCCCGCACTGTTCGGCCACAACATGAGCGACCCCGACTACAACATCGGCGAGGTGCTCGCGGCCGAGGAGGACGAGATCGGGCTCAAGGTCCACGTCCGCCTCGACCTCGAGGCCCCGAAGGCCGCCCAGGTCTACCGGCTCCTCAAGGGTCGGCGGGTCAACCAAATGTCCTTCGCGTACGACGTCATTGCTGGCGGGTACGAGAAGCGCAAGAAGGACGACAGCGAAGAGTCCGAGGAGTTCTACGCACTCCGCGAGCTCAAGCTGTACGAAGTGTCCGTGGTGCCGATCGGCGCCAATCAGGAGACCTCGATCCTCGACGTGAAGTCGATTCCCAGCGTGGCGGAACGAGTCGCCACTGACCTAAAGGCCGGCCGAGTGATCTCGGCCAAGAACGAGGGCGAGCTCCGCACCGCGCATGAAGCGCTCGGTCGCGTGCTGTCCGTCCTCGACAGCGACGAGGAGAAGGCCAGCGGTACGGGTCCGTCTCGGAAGGGCGGCACTGATCCTGCCGCCGACGAGGCCAGCCTCAATCCGTCCGTCGATCCCTCGGCAGTGCTGGATGCGCTCGCCCTCGAGATCGAGCTGAGCGCGTAAACCACCCCTCCGAGAAAGGAACTCATCACCATGATGACGAAGACGAAGCTGGCCGACCTGCAGACCGCTGCACTGAAGGCCACCGACAACGCTCGCACGATCGCCGAGAAGCAGGACGGCAGCCCGAGCGAGTGGGCCGAGCAGGTGCTCACCGACTACAACGCCGAGATGCAGAAGGCCCGCGACCTGCTCGAGCAGATCAAGGTCGGCAAGCGGGACCTCGAGATCCTCGACGAGGCAAAGGGCCTCGCCGCCGAGATCGGCACCCCCGCCGCCGCCGACCTCGACGCGCAGGGCAATCAGCCGGTCCGCGAGCGCGTGAAGTCCCTCGGCCTGCAGGTCGTCGACTCGCTCGCGTTCAAGAACGCGATGGCGCCGTTCAAGGACGGTCGGATCCCTGAGGGGTCGCGCGTCCACTCCGCGCCGATCGACGTGAAGGGCCTGTTCGTCGGCGGCACCGACACCAGCGCGGGCGCGTTCGTCGTCAACGAGCAGTCCGGCATCGTGGAGTCGCTCGGCCGCAAGCCGCTGACGATCCGCGATCTCGTCTCGGTGCGCCGCACCGGCTCCGACGCCGTCGAGTACGTGGCGCAGACGTCGCACACCAACGCCGCCGCGGTGGTCGCCGAGGCCACCAGCTCGGCCGCGCCGACCGCCCCCGGCTCCGCGGGCGCCCTGGTGCTGAACGCGAACGGCGGCTACAAGCCCGAGGGCTCGTGGGCGTACGAGCGCAAGGTCGCCAACGTCAAGACGATCGCCGAGTGGGTGCCCGCGACCAAGCGCGCCCTCGCCGACGTCGCCGCGCTCGAGGGCCTGATCAACGACGAGCTGCGCCTCGACATCGCCGAGGCCGAGGAGGCGCAGATCCTCAACGGCAACGGCACCGGCGAGAACTTCACCGGCATCAACCAGTGGTCCGGCGTGCAGACCCAGGCGTTCTCGACCGACCTGTTCGAGTCGATCCGCAAGGGCATCACCAAGGCCCGCACCGTGGGCCGTGTGAACCCGACCGCGATCGTGGTGAACCCCCTCGACGCCGAGGCGATCGACCTCGCGAAGGACCTGAACGGCGCCTACCGCTACGGCGGGCCGCAGACCCTCGGACAGCGCTCCGTGTGGAGCCTGCCTGTCGTCGAGTCCGAGACCCAGGCCGCGGGCGAGGTGCTGCTCGGCGACTTCTCGAAGGCGGTCATCTGGGATCGGGAGCAGACCTCGGTGACCGTGACCGACTCGCACGCGGATTTCTTCATCCGCAACATGGTCGCGATCCTCGCCGAGGAGCGGCTCGCCTTCGCCGTCACCCGCCCGACCGCGTTCGTCAAGGTCGACGTCACCGCCTGACCCGAGCTGACCGATTGACCGCGACCCGGTGCACCGCGCACCGGGTCGCGGTCGTTCACGGAGGAGATCACCAATGCTGAAGATCTACGCAACCGAGATCCACGGCCACGCGACCACCATCCAGCTCAGCGACGAGGACGCGGAGCGGCGCGGGCTCACCGAAGCGGACACGGTCGAAGCTCGCGAGGCAGCAGCAGCCGAGCAGGCCGAGGCCGAGCGAGCGGCGGCGGCCGAGGCTGAAGCAGCGAAGGCGGCAGCCGAGCAGGCCGACACAGAGAAGGCTGCCGCGGCCGCGAACAAGGCCAAGACGCCCGCGAACAAGGCGGCACCGGAGTGACCGCGCCGCCCGAGCCTGAGATCGTCACCCCCGAGGAGCTGGCCGCGTTCCAGGCTGAGGACGGAATCGACGAGCTCAGCCTCGCGGCGGCAATCTCGGAGGTCCGCGGCTACTGCGGATGGCACATCGCGCCGCAGCGAACCGAGGCCCTGACCCTCGACGGGCCGGGTCTCTCGCTGCTGCTGCTGCCGACGATGCAGGTCGCCGAACTCGACAAGGTCGTCGAGAACGGAGTCGAGCTCGCGGCGGGCGCGTTCGAGTGGTCAGCGAAGGGCATGCTGCGGAAGCGGTCTGGCTGGACTGACCGCTGGCGCAGCATCGAGGTCACGCTGACGCACGGCTACGCCAAGGCACCGGCCGAGCTGATCCGGCTCATCCTCGCCGCCGCGACCGCGCAGATCGACGACGGCGCAGCCGGGTCGGCCGAGAAGGTCGGCCCGTTCGAGTTCTCCGTCGCGCAGCTGCAGCCGCATCAACTCGCGATCCTCAATCGCTACCGGCTCGGCTGGGGCGCGTGATGGCCGCCGAGAAGGTGACGCGGATCCGCACAACACCCGGCGGCTGGGACTCGAACCTAGACCCGGTGCCGTCGACCGAATCGTCATTGCCGATCCGCGCACTCGGCATCGAGCCGGGCCTATCGGAAGAGCTGGCCGAGTTCGGCCGTGACGGCGAACGGATCGAGTTCACGATCTACCTGCGCCGCGGCGCGGACATCACGAACGGCGACGAGCTCATCGTTCGTGGTGACCGATTCGCGGTGCGCGTCGTCGACTGGCGATCACCAAGGACCCGCCGAGGCGGTCTGGTCGCACTCGCATCCCTCGGAAGGGGGTAGCCATGGCGAAGCCATTTCGCCTCAACCGCGCGGGGGTCGGCAAGATCCTCAAGTCGGACGAGGTCACCAGCATGGCGACCGGAGTCGCCGAGCAGGTCGGCGCCGCGGTCCGGACTCAGGTTGGCCCGGATGTCCTGGTCCGGGTCGATCCGTACACGACCGACCGAGGCGCCGCCGCGGTGGTCATCGCGGATCAGCACGGCGCCGCGATGCAGGCCAGCGACGGCGCGCTGTCGAAGGCTGCGGCCGCGGTCGGGCTCACGGTGACGTCGAAGTGAAGGCGCTCCGGAAGCCAAGGGACGCAACGGTACCGATCAAGGACTTTCTGATCGGGCGCATCGCCACGCTGCCAGCGCCCGGCGCGGCGGTCGGTCTCAGTCTGCCGCCGGACTGGACGCCGACGAGTCGGCCCGCGGTGGTCGTGTTCGACGACGGCGGGCCGCAGATATGGCCGGTGGCGACGAAGCCGCAGATCCGCGTCACTGTGTGGGCCGACGGCCGCACGCGGGCGCGGGACCTCGCGGGCATGTGTATGGGCTGGCTGCTCGCGCTGCGAGTGCCCGGCGTGAAGGTCTCTCCCGGGTCGGCGCTGATCGACGCGAGAGACCCGAAGAACGGCGGCGTCATGGCGAGCTTCACCGTCAACGCCACCGTCCGAACAACCAACTTCTGAGCGGTCACATCGTGACCCCAAACCCTGTGAGAGGGGTGCATTTTCATGGCTACAGTCAATGCTGACGCCACGCGGATCTGGGACGGGGCCGAGACCTACGTCATCCCCGTGGCCGATGTCCCGAACGGCGACATCGCGCCCTACGTCCCGGCCTCCGTCAACGCCACGATCGACCCGAAGTGGCTCTTCGTCGGCCTGCAGGACGCCGACGCCGGTGTGCCGATCACGCCTGAGCTCGAGATCGTCCACTTCGACGGGTTCGGGCACCCGCGGTACCGGTCCAAGGCGCGCCGCGGCTCGGTCACGACCGGGTTCACCGCGTTCGAAGACAACGCGGTCACGCGCAAGTTCGTACTGCCCGGCTCGGCAGGGAACCGCATCGGCGCGCCGAAGGGCACGCGGTTCTTCGTGCTGTACCGGTTCGAGGACGAGGGCTACGTTGACATTCTCGTCACGCCGCGCCCCGCGCTCTTCGAGCTGTCCTCGCACAGCGGCAAGACCGAGGCCGGGCAGGAGTCGTACGAGATGACCTGCCACCACGCCAACGACGCGAACGGCGACGTGTTCATCCGCGTCGAGACCGCGGCCACGGCGCCCGTGGATGACCTCGTCATCACCACGACGTCCCTTCCGGCGGGTGTCATCGGCACTCCGTACTCGCAGACGCTGACCGCGACCGGTGGCACCGGAGCGAAGACGTGGACCAAGACGGGCACCCTGCCCACCGGCCTGGCGCTCTCCACTGCTGGTGTCCTCTCCGGCACGCCGACCGCGGCGGGCACGCCGAGCATCACCTTCACGGTCACCGACTCGGCCACCCCAACGGCGGACACCGCCAGCAAGTCGATCACCGTCACGGTGACCGCCTGATCTCCGGCCGCCCGCGGACGTGCAGCCCGCGGGCGGCCGGTTCCACCGCTGCACCCAGCTGCACAGGAGGCATCCCATGCCCCGAGTTCCCAGCGACGCTGAGATTGCCGCGACCGCAGAGCGTCTCGGTCTCCCCGCAGTCACGCCGCGCGACCGCGCGAAGGTCGCGAAGACGATCCAGCTCGCGCCGCAGATCGATGCCGAAGACCGGGCCGCCGAAGTGTCGGCGGCCGACTTCGCCGAGTCGATCGCTGCCGCGCACACCAGCCTGCGCGACGCAGGCCTCCCCGAACACGCCGCCGCGCTCGTGGCGGCAGCAATCGCGCCCGACGTCTGGCGCACGACCCAAGGAGCTGCACATGCCCGTTGACGACTTCGAGACCTTCGCAGAGCAGGACAACGAGACCGAGGCGGCCGACGCCGGTTCCGAGATCGAGCCGAACCGGGCCGCGCGCCGCAAGAAGAACCGCGGCAAGGGTAAGGGCGCGACGATCCCCGCGAATGCCCCTGAGCCGCAGGATCATCTCGCGAAGCAGGCGGCGCGGGTCGCCGAGGCGCCCGGCACCGCGACCATCGTCCTGACCCTGTGGGGCGAGGAGATCCGGATCGAGCAATCGGAGCTCCTCAACTCGTGGGACTGGCAAGTCGGCGCGATTCAGAAGAACCTTCTGATGATGGTCAAGGGCCTACTCGGCGACCGCCGGTTCCTGTGGTTCACGACCCGCGCGCAGGCCGACGGCAAGACGCCGATCGAGGCGGCATCCGAGGTGATGGAGCTCTTCAGCAAGGCGACGGGGCTCGGCTCCGCGGGAAAATAGTCGGCCTGCTCGAGCTGCTGCAGACGAAGGGCGACCCGATCGAGGCGGACCTGCGTCGCTTCCATCGGGTCGACCTTCGTGATCTGTGGCGCCCCGACGGCGGGCCATCGCAGCTGACTCTGCGCCTGCTGTACGTCCTGATCCGGCATCTGCCAGCCGACTCCGCTCTCGCGATCGACGACAACGGCGGACGGCATCCCTGGTCGATCACCGACCACCTTCTCGCCGACCTCTGGGAGCAGAAGGCGAACGCAGGGCGTGGCCGCAATAAGCCGCGCATCCACAACCCCCGGCGCATGGAGATGGCCAAGCGTCAAAACGCCCGTAGCCGCGAGGCCAAGCGGGGCGCGTTCGAGCGCTCGAAAGCGCGACGGGCGCGGGAACTCGGCACAACCGAATAGGAGGGCTGGCCCGTGGAAACAATCGGCTGGGCAGCACTGCAGATCATCCCCGCGATGCGCGGTGTCGAAGGGCAGATGACCGGGCAGCTCGCCGGGCCGATGAAGTCGGCCGGCCAGCGGGCAGGTAAGGACGCAGGCGACGCGATCGCGGCCGGGCTCGCGGCGGCGAAGGGCGCGGTCGACAAGGCCGCGACCGACCTCGCGAAGTCGCAGGACAAGGTCGCCGACGCAGCGGGCAAGGTCCGCGTCGCCGAGGCCGCGCTGCTCGAGCTGCGCGAGAAGGGCATCACCGACGGCGCCCGGCTCACCAGGGCGACTGAGGCGCTCGAGTCCGCGCGTCGTAAGGAAGCCGCAACGACCCGCGACGCCGAGGCGGCGGCCGGAAAGCTGGCCGACGCCCAGAAGCGTGCGACCGACGCTGCTGATGACGGGGCGGGCAAGGTCTCCCGCTTCGGCGGCGCGTTCGATGGATTCGGCGGGAAGGTCAAGTCGGGCGCCGACGACCTGGGCAAGTTCGCGATCGCCGCCGCAGGTATCGGCGGCGCGGTGGCCCTCGGCATGCAGGCGTTCGACAACATGGACGTCGAGTCCAAGCTCGCCGCGCAGCTCGGCGCCACCGGCGACCTTGCGGCCAAGTACGGCGACCAGACCGGGAACCTGTGGAAGCAGGGCGTCGCCGGTTCGATGGATGAAGCTGCCGCGGCCATCGGCGCCGTTGCGACCACGTTCACTTGGGCTGGCGCCGAGGGTGAGAAGGCGACCGATCAGATCGCGGCTTCCGCGCTGAACTTCTCGAAGGTCTTCGGCACCGACGTCAACGAGGCTGTCCAGGCTACCTCGCAGCTCGTGACGAACGGGCTGGCGAAGGACAGCACCGAGGCGTTCGACCTCATGACGACCGCGTTCCAGCGCGTCTCCCCGGCGATGCGCGACGAGCTGCCAGAGATCCTCAACGAGTACGGCACCAACTTCCGGGCGCTCGGGTTCGACGGCGAAGAGGCGTTCGACGTCCTCGTAAGCGCCGCCGACAAGGGCAAGTTCGCCCTCGACAAGACCGGCGACGCGCTCAAGGAATTCACGATCCGTGGCTCCGACATGTCCAAGGCATCCGCCGAGGCGTACAAGGCGATCGGCCTCGATGCCGAAGACATGTCGAACATGGTCGCGATGGGCGGCAAGGATGCGCAGAATGCCTTGCAGGAGACCGCGAAAGGGCTTCTGAACATCGAGATGCCAGCGGATCGGGCAAACGCTGCGATCGCGCTGTTCGGCACACCGCTGGAAGACCTGTCCGTCGATCAGATCCCGATGTTCCTCGAGGGCCTGACTGGCGCCGAAGACCGAATGGCTGGCTTCGCGGGATCGTCGCAGCAGATGAGCGACACCCTCAACTCTGGCCCGAATCACGCGATGACCCAGTTGAAGAACACCATTCAAGGCGGACTGACCGACGCGCTCGGTTCTATCGCGACTTGGATGATGGACAACCAGGGGCCGACGCAGGCAATGGCCATCGCGCTCGGCCTGCTGGCGGCCGGGTTCGTCACGTACAAGGCTGTGCTCATCGGGCAGCAGGCGGCGACCGTCATCGCCACCGCGTCACAGTGGGCGCTCAACGCTGCTATGACCGCCAACCCGATCGGCGCGATCATCGTCGCCGTGACAGCGCTCGTCGCTGGTCTCGTGTGGTTCTTCACCCAGACCGAGCTCGGGCAGCAGATCGTCACCGGCGCGTGGAACGCGATCAAGGCCGGATGGGATTGGATGTGGAATGCGGTATCCGTGGGCATCGATGCCTTCGGCGCCGGGCTCGGCTGGATCGGAACGAAGGCGGGCGAGGCGAAGGACTGGGTCGTCGGCAAGTTCGACGAGCTCGTCGGGTTCGTCACCGGACTGCCGGGCCGGATCGGCTCGGCCGCGTCGGGCATGTGGGACGGCATCACGAACGCTTTCAAGTCCGCGCTGAACTGGGTCATCCAGCGCTGGAACAGTTTTCGGCTCAGTTTCGACTTCACGATTCCGGTCATCAACAAGCGGATTCAGCTGTCCCTCGACACGCCGGATCTGCCGCTACTCCGTGACGGCGGCACCATCGCGGGCCGCACCGCAGACGGGCAGCTATGGGGTCCGGGCGATGGACGCTCGGACAGCATCGTTGGCGTCAACGCCGCGGGCATCCCGGTCGTCCGGGTCGCCGACGGCGAAGGGATCGTTCGCGAAGACGTGATGAGCAACGGCGGCGCCGCGATCGTTGCGGCGCTGAACGCTGGGCAGCTCACCGGCCTCAAGGACGGCGGCGTAATCGGGAGCCTGACGTCGCTCGCAGCCGAGCGGTTCCCGGCGCTGCAGGTGACCGACACCTTGCGACCCGGGGCGAACGACTTCCACGGAGCCGGGAAGGCGGTCGACTTCTCGAACGGCTCAGGCAACACCGACGAGGAGCTCGGGTTCGCGAACTTCCTCGCCGACCACTATCAGAGTCAGTTGCGAGAGCTGATCTACGACGACCCGCGGTTCAACCGCCAGATCAAGGACGGCCAGATCGTGCCGGACTCGTTCTACGCGGCGGCCGGTGACCATACCAACCACGTGCACGCGGCGGCGGATGAGCCACTGGCCGAACCGAAGCCGCTGACGCCGGAGGTCATCACCGTCGCCCCGGGCCAGACCGGACCGGCGCCAGGGTGGGGCCCGACGGGGCCGGGCGCGTTGGGGCCGGGGACGTCGACCACGACGACCACGACGCCGACGACGGAGGTCGAAAAGACCTTCTCGGCTCGCGACCGATGGAAGTCGATGTTCACCGATGTCGCGGGCGTCTGGGCGGACGCGTCGACCGAGATCTTCGGGCTCGGCGACTGGCTCGACCTGGCCGACCGCTACACGATCAAGGCGGGCAGCACGACGAGCACCAGCACCACGGCCAACCCGGCACTGCCAGGCACCGCGGGCCAGATGCCCGGCGTCGACCTCCCCACATCCGCGATGGAGTCGGCGATCGACCCGAACGCAGCGCCCCAGGCGGGGCCGGGCGGGCGGGCCGGTGCGGACCTGTACGCCTACGAGATCGCCCGAGCCGCCAGCGAGAAGGGCCTCGGCGAAGCGGCCGCTGTGATCGGCGAGGCGACCGCTCTCGTCGAGGCGGGTGACCCGCTGAAGATGTGGGCGAACAACGCGGTGCCCGAGTCGCTGAGCTTCCCGCATGACGCGGTCGGCTCGGACTATGACTCGGTCGGGCTGTTCCAGCAGCGCAACAACGGCGCATGGGGGACGGTCGCGCAACGGATGTCTGCGTTCGACTCGGCGCTGATGTTCTTCGAGCAGTTCCCGGCCGACTGGCAGTCGATGGACCCGGGCGCCGTGGCGCAGTCTGTGCAGCGCTCCGCGTTCCCGGCGAAGTACGGCCAGATGCTCGGCCGCGGTCAGGCTCTGGTCGACGAGACGGGGCTGTTCGACAACGGCGGGTGGCTGATGCCCGGGCAGCTGGGTTTCAACGGCCTGACCGAGCCTGAGCCGATCCTCGAGGGCTCGCAGTGGCGAATCGCCGAGGCGAACATCAACAAGGTCGACGAGCTCGTCGGCGCCGGTGCCGGTGTCGGCGGTGGCGGTCCGCGCGTCCAGATCATCAACAACAACCACCAGACGATCGCCGATCAGGCGTCGTGGCAACGAGATCAGGCAGAGCGGCAGAGCATCGCCATTCTGCGGTACGGGGGTGGCAATGCTTGACATCGCGCTCATCGGAGCCAACGAGAAGAGGCTCGACCTCGTTGGGCGCAACGCCGGTCGCCAGGGTGTCATCCTGGCGGCCGGCCAGCTCAAGGGCATCTACGGTGCCCCGATCCTGGGTGACTGGCGGCGAGCCGCGCGGCAGCGTGGCGGCACGTTCAAGGGCCGCAACTACGCATGGCGCGACCTCGCGCTCGGAATGCACCTGTTCGGCGACGACAACCCGAACGGGATCGAGTGGCTCGACAGCCTGCTCGACCAGATGATCACCGACACCCCGGACGAGTGGGATCCGAACGAGCAGCTCGCGCGGCTCGTCATCAAGTCGAAGCGGGACACGCGGCGGCTGTTCATCCAGCGGCACGACGACACGGATTTTGATCCCGAGTTCGACCCGACCATGGAGGACGAGCAGTACGAGAACCCGATCTACAAGGTCCGGGCCGGGATGCCCTTCTGGGAGGGCCGCGAGAAGCTCACGTTCTTCGAGGGCTCCGGCACCTCGGGGTCTGGGTTCATCGAGGTCTCGAATCCGTCGCCGCTGGTGATGTTTCAGGCATGGTCGCTGACCCGGGCGCAGTGGAACATCCCGGATCCGTCGTGGATCGGACCGAAGGGCAGGCGCGTGCCGGGCGGCGAGTTCGGCAACCGCGTCGTCGAGCTCCTGCCGATCGACTCCGCGCACGCCGGTGCCCGCATCAACTACGACCCGATGCGGCTGATGCTCGAATCCTGGTCCGGGACCAACCTTCTCGGCGAGAACGGCGGCCGAGATTTCTTCATGCACAAAATTCCGCCGTACACGCCGAAGACCCTGCTGCCGATCTCGTACACCGGCGCACCGTCCGGCGTCGGTGCGCGTGCCGAGCTACGCCAACCGCGTCTCTGGCCGAAACCGTGGGGAGGTGAACTGATTTGACCGCAACCGTCGACTTCAGCCTGAGTCTCGCCGAGCAATGCGCGGCGATTTGGGAGGCCACCGACCGGGCGCACGACGACCTTGAGCGCATGCGCCGCGTGCCGCCGCTGGTCCGGCTCTGGACCGGCGGCAACGCCGACCTCGCGCACCTCGTCGAGTGCGAGAACAAGGCGCGATGGGAAGACCCGGACAACGACACCGGGCCGGGCGTCCTGAAGATGGACTTCTCGCTTCCGCAGGCTCAGTGGCTCAACGACATGTATGGCCGCATCAAGCGCGGCGAGAAGCGCAACGTGCTCGTCTCGATGGACTACATGGGCAACCGATGGTCAGGCCTGCTCGAAGAGGTCTCGGTCGACACCGACGAGCTCGGCTACTCGGAACTGACCGCGACGTTCCTCTCTGATTTCGAGCAGCTGAAGACAAAACTGCTGTGGGCCACGCCGACCATGCCCGCAATCTTCCAGCCGATCAAGGTCTTTGGGCTTGCGGGCCCGGCTCCATGGGTCTGCGAGGCCGCGCTCCACATCAACCTCGTTCGCGAGAACTCCTCGCTGCTGACGTTCCCCGATGACCCGATGAATCCCTCGTCGTGGTGGACCGGCTACGACATGGCGAATTGGACCGTCGTCGTGAAGCCGACCAGCTTCATGGAGTGGATGTCCAGGGGCGTCCCCTGGGCGATCCTGACGTCACGGTTCAAGTACTGGCACGAGGCCGCGCAGAGCATCCTCGCGGATGCCGAGCTCTCGCTGCGGTGGCGCCGGTGGTTTACCGGCGACCCGCCGCCGTGGCCCGGCGCGAAGGTCCGCCACGGCGCTCTCGTCGTGTGGATCGAGGACAAGTCCGGCGTCGAGGCGGGCACTGCCAACGGCGGCACGCTGTTCGACGGCCTGTTCCGCACGATCCGCCAGTACACCGAGGACTTCGTCGAGAACCTCGAGGAGCAGATCACCGACATGCCGGTGGTCGCCGACTACCGGATCCCCGGCAAGCGACTGACCGACGCGCGGGTTCCGTACGTCTATTACCCGCCGGACAGCCCGGGCGTGCGCAGGTCGAGCTTCAAGCAGCGACCGGCGCGCGCGGTGCAGCTGGTCACCGGCGGCCACTCGATGCCCGGCGTCAACGAGACCATGAGCGCGCTCACGCAGGGAATCTTCGACATCGTCGGCAACGCTCTGCAGATCGGCTCGATCGGCGGCTCGATTGACGCGATGCTGAAACCGTTCTACGAGGACTGCGTAGCCGGAGACACGATCATCCACGGGCCGGACGGCGACGAGCGTATCGACGTCCTCGCGGCACGCGGGCGACCGTTCCGCGTCTGGTCGCTGACGCCCGACGGGCACAGGGTGCCTGCGACGGCGATCCTTGCCTTCAAGAAGGGCCGGACCGAGCTGTTCGAGTACGTCCTCGACGACGGCCGAGCGATCAAGGCCACGCACCAGCACCGCTTTCTGACCCGCGAAGGGTTCATGCGGGGGTCAGCGGTCGTCGTCGGAACGGAGATCGCGACGGTCGATCACGATGACCTGCCCCGGCGGGCGATCGAGGTCGCAGCGGTCAAGGTCGAGGATGCCCAGTACGAGAACCTCCGCGAGACGTCCGCGCTCACCTTCCGCAAGGTCGTGTCAGTGCAGTCGGTCGGCATTGACGACTTCTACGACATGCATGTCCCAGGATGGGAGAACTACTCGGCCAACGGTTTCTGGAACCACAACACGATCCTCGCGTGGATCGCGGTAAAGCTGTTCCAGCGCGCCCAGGTCTCGGGCGACTTCCGCTACTTCGAGTACTTCATCGCCAGCGCCGGGAAGGCGTACACCCTCGATTCGCTGATGGTGCTGCGCGCGGGCGCGTTCGAGACGCGAACGATCTTCTCTGGCTCGATGGAGATCACCAACGCCGCGCCGTACGCGATTGGCGCGTCCGGCGTCGGGCACTTCGACAAGGGCGACCGCGTCGCGACGCGGATCCCGGGCGACCTGACCCGGCGCATTCACGTCGAGCGCGTCTCGAAGACCGTCCTCGAGTGGGATCCCGACAAGTTCCCCGAGTACGAGATCGTGCTCGGCGGCGAACGGCTGCAAGAGGATCCGCTCGCGCGGCTGATGCGCCATATCGACAAAGCTCGATCTGACCTCAAGGAAGCGGGGGTGTTCTGATGCAGCCCGACGATATTCCGCAGCGCGCGAACTGCGACCTCGACGACCCGGAAGAGATGTTCTGGTGGATGTTCGTCAGCCTGCCCGAGCTCAAGGGCGCGCTCGCGATGCTGCCGTTCGCGTACTACCGGCTCGCATCGAAACGCATGCACGACTGCGGCGCCCGGCTCAAGTGCGACAACTGCGGCCACATGGCCGAGCCGACGATCAAGCTGCGGCTGCCGCAGACCGAGGCGCACTGGATGACCGGCGCAGGCAAATGGGTGCCGATCGACGAGCCGGACCCCGGGGAGCTCACCGAGGACGAGCTCGTTCGGAAGATGCCGCCGGAACTGCGGTCTCGACTCGATGCTGCGCTCGACAGAGTCCGCGCCGAGGAAGCCATGCAGCACAACACAAACGAGGAGAACCGATGACTCAGAAGCAGTTGCCCTATGACCGCAACATCGTGCCGCAGGAGACGGGCTACAACTGCGGTCCGGCGTCGGCGCAGATCGTCCTCAACTCCCGCGGCATCCGCGTCGACGAGACGCAGCTGGCCCGCGAGATCGGCACCACGTGGAACGGAACCGACTTCGTCGGCCTGATCGAGCGGGTGCTCGACGAGCGCGTGCCCGAGGCCCGGTACACGTCGGTGCAGATGCCGAACGACCCGCCGACCGGCGCGCAGTGCAATCGCCTGTGGCGAGACATCCTCCGGTCGATCGACGGCGGATATGGCGTCATCGTGAACATCGTTGCGCCGCCGTCGAACTACCCGCGAGGCGTAAACGGATCCGTGTCGCCCGCATACGGCGGCGGCACCGTCTACCACTACATGACCGTCATGGGCTACGACGACGCCACCCGTGCCGTCTGGATCGCCGATTCCGGCTTCCGCCCATTCGGCTACTGGATGAGCTTCGACCAGCTCACCACCCTGATCCCACCGAAGGGCTACGCGTACGCCGACGTAGACCCCGCACCCAACCAGGAGGACGACATGACCCAGCAGCAGTTCGACACCCTCAACGGCAAGCTCGACGCGATCCTCCGGCAGCTCGGCCCATGGGGTCAGCTCGGCACCAACGACGAGGGGGAGCCGCTGACCCTCGTCGATGCGCTCGCAAAGCACACCGCGGGCGGTACCAAGTGATGTGGACCAAGGGGTTCTGGCAGGACGCGTCCGAGCGCGCAATGAAGACCGGCGCGCAGGTGCTTCTCGCGCTGCTGACCGTCGGCACGACCGTCCTGGACCTCGACTGGGGTTCCGCGCTGTCGGTATCCGGCACGGCGGCGATGGTGTCGATCCTGACGTCCATCGTGTCGGCAGGCTTCGGCGATCCCAACTCGCCATCCCTGCTTCCTTCTCGCAGCGAGGGGTAGCGGGTGGCGTGGCTCCCCGCGCTGCTCGCCGCGCTCGGCGTCATTCTCGGCGCTGGCCTCGGCGCGCTCGTGGGAGGACTCTTCGTGCGCCGCCGGAACAACTCCGAGGCGGGAAAGTTGGACTCCGAGGCGGGCAAGCTCGGGGCCGAGGCGGCACAGATCATCGCCAACGCCGCGGCCGGGCTCGTCGCACCTCTCGGTGAGCGCGTCGGGGTGCTCGAGCGGCAAGTCGCAGCACTCGAAACGGAGAACGCCGCGACGGCCGCGTCGTTGGCGAACTCGATCCGCGAGGGCGAGCACACCCGATCGCTACTCGACTCGGCGGTCGGCTTCATTCGCACATTGATGACGTGGATCGAACGGCATGTACCCGGCGTACTGGCGCCTGAGATTCCTCCCGAGTTGCGAGATGAGGTGCGATCCGATGGCTGACTCTCTCCCCGAACGCACACCGGCGGGCACGCTCAACGGCCTCGGCGGCATCGCGGCGTGGTCACAGAAGACCGAAGCGCAGTATCGGTCCGAGCAGCGCGGACGCATCGAGGTGAAGGCCAACCCGATCGCCGCGTTCGTCGGCAGCATCACGAACGCGCTGCTCGGCATCTTCAATCCGAACGGTCACTTCGCCGGAATCGGACAGTGGGCGCAGGCGAAGCAGGAGGACATTGCCACCCTGCAGGACAAGACGCAGAAGCTCGAGGGCGTCGTCGGCTACTGCCACACGTATTCGCTCGGCGGCTCATCGAACGCGATCGCGGGCGACATCCGCATTCCGATCGACAGACAGATCGGCCCGATCGTTGGCGCCACGATCGCGAACGGCGCGATCTACCTGAGCAGCAAAGGTCTCTGGGTCGCCGATGCGCAGCTGTCGGCCGAGGGATACACATCCCTCGGTTCGACGTACATGAACATTCAGATCCGCGTCTACGCCCCGAACGGGACGCTGCACGCGCAGCGGATCGCGGAGGCCGACACGAGCAGCCGAGAGTCCCTGGTCGTCCATGTGCCGTTTGTGGTCCCGTCCGCGGGCTACTACGTCGAACTGTGGGGCAATGCAGCGTTCGGTCGCGGCAGCCGCGGCGGAAGCGTCTGGAACGGCATGTCAGTCGAGAAGCGAAGCACGGAGACATCGTGACCAAAGAATCCCCGATGAGGAGCATCGACGTCTCGACCATGACCGACGACGAGATCGTCGCTCACGCACACGAACTCATCGCAGAAGCGCGCGTGCCCGACGCCGATCCGGCACCGCTGATCGCCGCACTACGCAACGCCTCGGCCCGCGCGCAAGCACTCGAGGACCCCTACTGGCGGGACCTGACGAACAAAGCCGCGGCCGAGCACCGCGAAGACACCTGGGAGGCGCCATGACCATCATCACCGAGGACTTCGCCGACGCGGCACTCGCCGCAGACGAGGTGCGAGCGTCGTTCTACGGCGTGCCGCTCCGCGTCCAATCTGACGGGACGGGGGTGATCACTCCGACGCCTGTCGTCGTCTACTCCGTCGGCGGAACGATCACCTCGCCCCAGCTGGACCCCGGCCCGATGCGCGTCGAGATCGACGCCGAGGGCTGGTACCAGGTCTACGACGTGATGATCCCCGAGACGGGCACGCATCGACTCTTCGAGCTCGAAGAGATCATCATCGCCGAGCACAAGGTGATCGTGAAGGGCGACAAGGGCGACGTCGGCGCGGGAGTGAATCTCGCTGGCACCGTGGCGAACTACGTCGAACTGGCGGCCATCTCCCTCGGCCCGGCCGACGCGGGCACCGCGTACGTCAACAACGACGACGGCCTGCTCTACGTCTGGTCGGGCAGCGCGTGGCCGGCCAACGGCGCTGGCGCCCCATTCCGAGGGCTCCGAGGCAAGTCCCTCGCGTCGGTCGCGATCCAGGGGAACAAGCTGCTGTTCGGCCTCGATGACTCGACAGCGCTCGGCTCAGTCACTGTCCCGGCGCTGGCGCAGGCCGCGACGGATGCGACGGCCGCGAACGCAGCGAAGACCGCCGCTCAGGGCGCGCAGGCGGCAGCGGAGACCGCGGCCGCGAACGCGGATGCAGATCGGATCGCGGCCGAGTCGTCGAAGACCGCGGCCGCCGGTTCCGCCAGTGCGGCAGCCGGGTCGGCGACGGCGGCGGACTCGTCGAAGACCGCCGCGGCCGGGTCGGCGACGGCGGCGGCGGGCTCAGCGACGGCGGCGGCCGCATCGCAAGGCGCGGTGGACACTGCCAAGAGTCAGGTCGACACGGCCCTCGCTGCCGCGCAGGGGGCGCGCGATGACGCCCTCGATCACAAGGTCGCCGCGGAGACCAGCGCCAACACTGCGACCGTGAAGGCGAACGCCGCGGCGCAGTCGGCTGTCGACGCCGACGCGGCCCGGGTGCTCGCCCAGCAGGCCGCCGCGGATGCCCAGAGCGCTGGCGGCGTCGCGACGACTCGCAAGGTCGAGGGCACGGGCGACCTCGTCGGCGGTGGCGACCTGTCCGCGGACCGCACGCTCGATCTGACCTCCGCGGCGAAGGTGAAGCTCGAGAAGGGCGGCACGTCATCGCAGCCCGGTCACACGCACGCGGTGACGGACGTTGTCGGCCTGGCTGAGGAACTGGGCTCAGCGTTGATGGCCAAGGCCGACCTCATCGACGGCAAGATCCCGACCTCGCAGATCCCGGCCATCGCCACCACCGCGACCATCGTCGTGGCGACCGCGGCCGCGCGGCTCGCGCTGACCGCCGCGCAGGTGCAATCCGACGACCGTGTCGTGCAGACGAACAACCCTGGCCGGGGCACCTACTTCCTGACCGGCACCGACCGGACCCAGGAATCGTCGTGGACGCTCGCGGTCGCGCCTACCGACGTCGTGCAATCGGTGAACGGGCAGAGCGGCGTCGTGGTGCTCGGCAAGGGCGACGTAGGGCTCGGCAACGCCGACAACACGTCCGACGCGAACAAGCCCGTGAGCACAGCCCAGGCGACCGCCCTCGCGGGCAAGGTCGCCAACGCAGCAGGCAAGACCATCACCATCTGGGAGGGCACCCAGGCCGCCTACGACGCGCTGCCCTCGGCAACGAAGAACGCCGTCGGCTTCATCGGGCACATCCGCTGATGGGCATCCAGATCGGCACAGGCAGTGCGGCGGACACGCTGAAGAAGGTCATGGTCGGCACCGGGTCTGCTGCGGTCGCAGTGCGGAAGATCATGGTTGGCACCGGCTCGGCCGCCATCCAGGTCTGGGCCGACACGGTCCCGATGGGCATGGACAAGTCCGGCAACCAGTCAGGGATCGCTCGGTCCGTCTGGACCCTGGTCACAGGCTGGGGAGTCCGAGCGGGGCGCCCCGACACGGTTATCGCGTCGAACGGACTGCAGGTCAAGGCAGGTACCTACGACATCGATGGATTGATCACGTACGTGAGCAACGACCGTCGCCGGTGGGTCCGGGTCTATCAGAACTCGACTCTCCTGTGGGAGGTGAGCATCGGCGGCACATTCGTGACCAGCATCCCCATCACGGGCGCCGGGCTGAGCTCGGTGGCGTGCGGGGAAGGTGATCTCCTGACGGTGGAGGTCATGAACGACGGCGGCACCGACGCAGTCGCTGGCGGCACGAATACCTACCTGACCGCCACGCCGGTGTAGGGAACCGCGCCGCGGCCCGGTGCGTCCAACCCTGCATGAGTCCAGTCGAGCTCGTCCTGCTCGCGGAGCTGCACGCCGACGGTGACCCCGTCGTGCTCACCGCGGCCCGGCGTGACCCTGAGTGTGCTCGGGTGCTTACCGCACTCGATATGGTTACTGCTGCGCTACAACTGTTGCAGCGCACCAGGTAGGCCTTCACGATCACTCGGACGTGCGATCATCGTGCTCATGTCGACCGAGAAGTCTGAGCCTAAGTCCGTGTTCGTGATCTCGCAGATTGGTAGTCCGGGTACCGAGGTTCACGCGGAGGCGCTATTGACCCTGAACTACGTGATCAGGAAGGCGCTTCCGAAGCCTGAATGGGACGTCGTCAGGGCCGATGAGGAGGCCTCGCCGGATTCGATTGGTCAGAAGGTCATTGACCGCGTGATTACGTCTGATCTGATTGTCGCCGACCTGACTGGTCACAACCCGAACGTGTTCTACGAGCTCGCAGTTGCGCATTGCTTCAAGAAGCCGGTGGTGTTGCTCAATGGTGATGGGAAGCAGATTCCATTCGACATTACGGACCAACGAGCGATTCGCTACACACTTTCGGATCCCGCTTCCGTAGATGCGGCCCAGAAGAACCTGTTGAGGTCTGCGATTGCAGCGTTGGACAAGCCCGAGGCTCTGGTGACGCCCCTGACACAGTACGAGGCGGTCCAGGCGATCTCACAGAAGGCGGCAGATGGCGACCCGTCTGCGTTGGCCGACATTCTCGAGAATTTCGGCGGGAGGCTCGCCCAAATCGAGCGTAACCAGCGTGATCAAGGTCAGATGCTCGCCGCGAGTTCTGCTCCGTCCAGGCCGCCTCTGCGCCTTCGCAATGAGTCGGCTCGGTTCCTCGAAACGGATATTGATCGCTTGAATTTCGAAATCCATAGCCTTCGTCGACAGGCCGACTCGGATCGCAATACCCTCACCGCAGAGGAATACGTGGCCCTCGAGGCGGACATCAAGGCACTTAAGGACCGCCGCAGCACGCTCATTCGGGAACTTAAGAACGAGCAGGGCATGACGGTTGACCGGGTCAACGTGGGCTGAGAGGCCGTGGCGCGGGCCGGCGCTTCCCTCGCCGGCCCGCGCAACCGACCCTAGCAACTATCGAACGGCTGTGCGAATAGATCTAGTCTGAAGGCATGGCTGTGCACGTCGAGCCCGCGCCGACCCACTGCCCGAACGGGCACCGTCTCGGCCCGCGGCGGTGCCTGGTCGGCTGGGAGCAATGCGGGTGCGCCGATGCCCGCCGCGGTGGGCACCGAACCCACTTCTGCCGCACGTGCGGGGTCACCATCCGGACGCCGCCGTGCGCCGGGCCGCGGCCGCAGGGCGCGCGGTGGAACGTGGAGTAGGAGACGGCCGTGCTGGCGTGGGTGCGGCTCGCGTCACGTCGATATGAGAATGGGCCTCGCCGCCCGCGGGTGGGGGGGCGGCGAGGCCCCGCCGCTGGATGAGAGCCGGTGCGGCGAGGTAGAACGGTAGGCGGCCCCCGCGCTGAGCCGCCGCGATACTCAGCAAGTTCTCAGGAAGCACCCCGCGGCGGACGGCAGGGGTTGGGAGCTGGCGGCCCCGTCGACGGGTTCGCCTTCCGTTACCGCTCGGTATGGCTCTGGGAGATGTGTTCCCGTAGGCGGTGCAGGAACCTCTCGCGATGTCCGCGGAGCAGCTCCGCCTCGGCTGCATCGATGGCTTCCTCGTGTTGCTCGACTCGGCGTAGTTCGAGTGCGCGTGTGACGCGCGCCGGGGCGGTCTGGTCGCGCAGTCGGCAGGCTCGAGTGGTGGCCGACTCGTCATGGAGTAGGTGGGCGGCCGCGCGATCGCAGTCGATGAGGATTCGCTCGTATCCCAGACGCAGCGCGGACTCTTCGGGGAGTCGCACGATGGCGACATCCTCGATCAGCTGCGGCGGGAGGCGTGCGAGCCGGTAGTTGAATCGGGCCATCGCCAGAGGGAGGCCGAGCACGTGCTTGATCGTATCGGTGGCGCGGTGAGAGAAAAGGCCTCGCCACCCACCCCTTGCGATGTGTGGCGAGGCCTCCGCGCCGCTGGCTGGGACCGGTGCGGCGAGGCAGAAGGGTAGGCGACCTACCTCACGGCGCGCGACGATACTCAGTGAATTCTCAGAAAGCGCGTCGCGGGCGGCGAACGCCGCTCCCGCCGCTCTTGCGACCGCCGCGAGCGCAGGTGCAGCCTGGTTCCCGGGCCACGCGTGCGCGGCGCTAACCCTTCGGTCGTGCGCGCCTTTCGAGAGGCCGCCGGCGTACGTCACGGGCGTCGACGGCCTCGCCCATGAAACGAGCCCCGCCGGATTTCACGCATCCGGCGGGGCTCGTGTGCCACACACAGGGGGATGGGAGTGGCACATTCAGGAAGTCGAGGATCCAGGGCATCACGTTACCGCCGTGCGCCGGAGCGCGGCCGCAAGGTGCGCGGTGGAACACTTGGCTTGGGTAGCGTCGCGCCTATGCAGATTGCCCTACTCTCCGGAGCCTTTGCGTTGACTGGTGTGCTGATTGCTCAGTGCATCGTGCTCCTCCTGGCCCGGAGGACTGACCGTCGACGATCCGATCCGGAACTGCTCAAGCAGTGCGCGAAGTTCAGCTCAGCCGCAGGCAGGTTCAAACGAGACATCTCGACCAAGCCTCGCGAAGACTGGGACTTTGGCGCCCTAGACATGCTCGAAGATGCATCGGACAGTATCGACATCATCGGCACTCCCGAGATTGAACGCGCAGCCGAACGACTGATCGGCTATGTGCCGCTCGTATTGGAGCCTGAGGTCTATGGCGTTGACCCGAAAGATGCTCGCCGCGGGATCTATGATGCTCATCGAGAGTTCACCGGCGCGGTGCGAAAGTACTTCCACAAGCCGCCCAAGGTGTACATGGCAGTTCCAATAATCGAACGCCCGAATTCGTCTGGTCAGAAGCAGCTTCAGGCTGACTAGGCCTCGAGCAGATCCGTCCGTGCGCCGCGGCCCGGCCGGTGCGCGTTCCATTCGTCGATCGTCTCGGGCAGCCAGCCGCGCGTGGTGCCGCGCGGCAGGCTCCCGTCTTCGTTGACCGGCCCGACGATGACGTCCGGTTCGGGCAGCTTGTACCGGCTCAGTGCGCCAGGCTCCACGCCGATCCGCTCGGCGAACTGGGCTCGGGACAGGTAGACGCGCGGCTTACGCATGGCGGTGGCGCAGCCGGTTCGTGGCCATGTAGCCGACGATCCCAGTCCACACGAGCCAGAGCGGCCACGGGGCCGACACGATGAGCAGCACGCCCGCCGTGCCGATCGTGGCCACGACGTCGTAGTTCCTTCTGAGCATTGGTTTCTCCTTGCCCGGTTGTTCTCTATGGTGGACTCTTGAGGGGGACCGGGGCGCCTCTTACGCCCCGGTCCCGTCTCAGGTCAGCGTTTCCGCTGGCGGTGTTTCGGCTGCCGCTTGGGCTTGACCTTGCGATTCTGGATCACGGTCACGATGTTCGCGATCAGCGACGCCGTCGCGATGATCAGGCCCCAGTGGCTTTCTTTCATCCGCACCTCCTCTCTGTTGTTGTACCCATGACTTTACATCATGAAGAATCAAGGTTCAACACTTTGAGAGTGTAAAGTTCGGCGCGAGATGTGATGTGCTGCAATGAGAAATGCCCCGGCCGGTGGCCGGGTCGTCGTCACTGTCCGGCTAGCCGGAAATGACTTCCCAGCGCGCCTGCTCGGCTTCCGCGGACGGGAGCCCGTTCCAGAGGTGCATCTTGAACGTGCCGTCCTTCACCTTGACGTCATTGACGGCCTCACCGCCCTCGATCTGATAGCTCTCGACCCACATCGCTTCTGTGGTGGCTCCGAGGGGCGAGGCCTTCACGGCCTTCGCGAAGTCGGTGGCGAGCGGGCGAAGCTGGTCGGCTGTCGTGACGTCCGGTGCGCAGACGTCGACCGCGACGCCGACGCCGCCGTCCATCGTCGTGACCCTGCCCGCGACGATCGTCGCCCCGTTCGGCAACGAAACGGGCGTGACGGCGGCTGCGAGGTCTGCGTTCTCGATTGGCTTCGCCGTCGGGCACGCGGAGGGCGGTGCGGTGGCGTCGCTGGTGCTCGACGAGCAGCCGGCAAGCAGGAGCGCGGCCGGAAGGGCAAGAGCTGCGAGGGTTCGCTTCATGCCCGTATCCCTACCAGACGAGACCCGGTGAAGCGGGAACGATCGAGCCGGTCCCGGTCTGGTCCCGACTCAGCGGCGGTAGCGCTCCAACTGGGGCGAACCATGCAAGCCATCAAACATACGTTGAACTGCGGATACGGTCGGGCGGCAGCGTGCGCCGGGTCATCGCCAAGATGACCGTGAAGCCCGCGAACACACCTGACACCCCGCGGACCTCCTCGTAGAACCCGCAAGAGTCTAGTCGCTAGCCAGGCGAAGAACTCCGGTGCGCCTCGAGGGCCCGGCCAGGGAGTGCATCATTGATCCACCCGTCGAGAGGAGTGCCGACCATGCGAGCCTTCCGTGTCGCGCGCAGAGGAGCCGTGGCGGTGGTGATCCTGGCCGGCCTGGTCGCCTGCTCCTCGGACGGCGGCGGGACCGCGGTGCCCGAGCCGTCGGCGGCGCGGTCGTCCCCCGCGGCGACGTCCGAGGCGACCCCCTCCGCGGCCCCCGGCCCGCAGCCCGCCGACTCGTACACCGCGACCACGAGCAGGTCGACCGGCGACACCGGGCGCGTCCAGTACGACGTCACGCTCCCGCGGATCGAGGGCGGGAATCCCGCGGTGGCCGCCGAGTTCAACGAATCCGTCGCGGCGGCGTTGCAGGACCAGATCGACGGTCCCGGCGACGAACGGTTCACGCTGACGGGCAGGGAGGCGTTCGCCCGGGTCGGGGGACGGGTGGTCAGCGGCCTGCTGGTGACCTCGTGGAATGCCAACCCGCCTGGGGCGCACCCCACCCCGCTGGTCGCCACGGTGGTCGTCGGCGCGGACGATGCCGAGCCGATCACGCTGTCGGCGCTGTTCCCCGACCTGCAGGCCGGGCTGAGCCGGCTCTCCGAGGAGTCCGCGCGGCTGCTGCCGGCCACCGCGGCCGGAGCCGAATTCGAGCGCGAGGGGATCGAGCCGACCGAGCTCAACTTCGCGAACTGGCTGCCGACGCCCGCAGGCATGGAGATCCATTTCTCGGACTACCAGGTGGGCCCGCACGCGATCGGGCTCGTGGTGATCACGGTGCCGTGGGACCGGCTGGCCGATGTCATCGCGCCGGAGCAACTCGAGGTGGTCCGCAGCTGACCGTCGAGTGTGCGGTTGTCGGGGCAAACGCCGAGAGGGAGCGTGGGTAGCTGCACACTCGGCGAGGCGCCCGGGAACGCAGAAGGCCGCGCAGTCCTTGCGGACTGCGCGGCCTCGGCTTCTGCGCTGACTACCGGCTGGTGCTGGTGAACGGCAGCAGGGCCATCTCGCGGGCGTTCTTCACCGCGACGGCCACCTGGCGCTGCTGCTGCGGGGTCAGGCCCGTGACGCGACGGCTGCGGATCTTGCCGCGGTCGGAGATGAACGTGCGGAGCAGGTTCACGTCCTTGTAGTCGACGTGCGTGATCTTCGCCGCGAAGAGCGGGTTCTTCTTGGGCTTGCGACCCGCGTCAGCGCCGCGCGGCTTCTTGGACGGGGCTCTCTTGACTGCCATTGCTTCCCTTACGGCTCGAATTACCAGCTGGACTTGCGGACGCCTGGCAGTTCCCCACGATGGGCCATTTCGCGCACACGCACACGAGACAGGCCGAACTTCCGTAGGTGACCTCGCGGACGTCCGTCCGCAGCGTCACGATTTCGCAATCGTACCGGACTCGCATCGCGTGGCAGACGCTGCAGGGCGGCGCGGGCGCTCGCACGCTCCTCGGCGCTGTTCGACGGTCGCCGGATGATCTCCTTCAGCTCGGCCCTGCGCTCCGCGAACCGGGCGACCACGAGCTTGCGCTGCTCGTTCCTTGCGATCTTGGACTTCTTGGCCATGCCTAGCGCTCTTCCCTGAAATCGACGTGCCTGCGGACCACCGGGTCGTACTTGCGGAGCACCATCCGGTCCGGGTCGTTGCGGCGGTTCTTGCGGGTCACGTAGGTGTATCCGGTGCCTGCGGTGGACTTGAGCTTCACGATCGGACGGATCTCATTGCGTGCCATCAGACCTTTCCTCCCCGTGCGCGGATCCGGGCCACGACGGCCTCGATGCCGTCCCTGTCGATGGTCTTGATGCCCTTTGCGGAGACGGTCAGCGTGATGCGCCTGCCCTCGCCGGCCAGGTAATACGTCTTCTTCTGGATGTTCGGGTCCCACCGGCGGTTGGTCCGCGTGTGGGAGTGGGACACGGACTTACCGAAACCCGGTTTGCGTCCGGTCACCTGGCAGTGCGCCGACATGGCGTTCCTCCTGAGCCCTCTCGCATAGAGATGACAATCATTTTCGACAACAGCGTGAGTTCACTGTAGCGTTGCCAGCAGCTAATGACAATCGTTATCGAAAGAGGTGTTGAGGTGAGTGATCGGCGGACGCCGCTCGTTCTGGTGTCGGGGTGGTCGGACGCCGTCGACGCCACCACGCGTGCCCTGCTGGGCGAAGGGACGGTGCTGGTCCATCACGACCTCGGGCACCTGCGCGAGGGCGTCCTGCGCCGCACGGTCACCGGGACAGACGGCATCGCCAGGACCCACATCCTCGAGCTCGCCCACGGCTGCGTCTCCTGCACGCTCCGCGAGGACCTGCTGCCGCTGCTGCGCCGCCTGCACGCCCGCAGCTCGGTCCGGCGGATCGTGCTGCACCTCGACCGGGCGCTCGAACCCGAGGCGCTGTGCTGGGCGATCGAGCACGTCGCGGTCGCGGGCGTGGTCGGGCAGATCGACGGCGCGGCATCGCGCGACGTGCGGGTCGAGGCCGTGATCACCTGCGTCGACGCCGCCACCTGGCTCGACGACGCGACCGGCGACGACGGACTGGAGGAGAGGGGATTGACGGCGGGCGGCGACGACGAGCGCACCGTCGCGCAGCTGGTCGTCGGGCAGGTGGACTACGCGGACGCCCTCGTCGTCTCCGGCAGCGCGGCGGACGGCTGGGCGCAGGCGAAGCTGCACGCCGTGCTGGCCCGGCTCGCGCCGTCGGCGCCGATCGACTGGGTGGCCGATGGCGGCGCGGTCGAGGCCGAGCGGCTGCTGGCGCGGATTCCCGCGGGCGCCAGGCGCGGTGAGGTCGGCGACGCGCACTCGGCCCTGCTGCGTGGGCAACCGCCGCTCGCCCCGGATTGTGGCGTCGCGATGGTCGAGTTCACCGCGAATCGCCCGTTCCACCCGGAGCGCCTGCACGAGGCCGTCGACGTGCTGCTCGACGGCGTGGTCACCGCGCGCGGCCGGCTGTGGCTGGCCACCCAGCCCGAGCACGTGTGCTGGCTCGAATCCGCAGGCGGCGGGTTGCGGGTCGCGTCCGCCGGTCGCTGGCTCGCGGCCATGACCCCGCAGGAGCAGGAGACGGTACCGACCGCGCGCCGCGCCCTTGCCGCGCTGCGCTGGGACGAGCGGTTCGGCGACCGCGACACCTCGCTGGTGGTGCTCGTGCACGCGGCGGACCCGGACGACATCGACCGGGCCCTGCGGTGGGCCCTGGTCACCGACGAGGAGCTGGGGCATGAGCCCGACTGGGCGAGCTGGCCGGACCCGTTCGGGCAGTGGCACCTCGACCCCTGCGAGGACGCGGGCACCGACGTCGGGCCAGGACAGCAGGCAATCGACTCGCTACCCGGCGAGACCAACAGAGAGGATCGCGCATGAAGAACGGTATCCACCCCGACTACCACCCGGTGGTCTTCCAGGACTCGGCCACGGGGTCGACGTTCCTGACCAGGTCCACCATCGTCAGCGACCGCAGCATCGACTGGGAGGACGGCAACCGCTACCCCCTCGTCGTCGTCGACGTGACCAACGAGTCGCACCCCTTCTGGACCGGGGCCGCCCGGCTGATGGACACCGCGGGCCGCGTCGAGAAGTTCGAGCGCCGGTACGGCAAGCGCGCGCGCTGACCACCACACCCCGACCCAACAGGAGGAGCAGGAAATGGCAGTCCCGAAGCGACGCATGTCGCGCTCGAACACCCGCAGCCGCCGAGCCCAGTGGAAGGCCACAGCGCCGGATCTGGTCGAGGTGACCGTCGGCGGGGTGACCCACCGGGTACCGCGGCGACTGGTCCGCGCGGTCCGGCTCGGGCTCTACGAACCCGGCGGGCGCTGACCCGATGGCCGTCGGCCGGTCCGGGACCGGCTGACGGCTGACCGCCTTCCGCCGTGGCACCCTGGACCGGTGCTGCTCAAGGTGCTGGAGTTGATCGGCGTCGTGGCGTTCGCGGCCTCCGGCGCCCTCGTCGGCGTCAGCAAGCGCCTCGACATCTTCGGGGTCTGTCTGCTCGGGGTGTTCACCGCCATCGGCGGCGGTGTCATCCGCGACGTGCTCCTCGGCATCCACCCGCCGACCGCGCTGAACACCTGGCCGACGTTCACCACCGCGCTCGTCACCTCGGTGATCGTGTTCTTCCTGCACCCGGCCGTTTCCAAGCTGCGCCGCGAGATCCTGGTGCTCGACGCGCTCGGCATGGGGCTGTTCGCGAGCAGCGGGGCGGTCATCGCGTTCGCCGCGGGTGCAAGCGATCAGGCCGCGTGCCTGATCGGGGCGACCACCGCGATCGGCGGCGGCGTGCTGCGCGACATGCTCGTCAACGAGCTGCCGCTGTTGCTGCACCGCGACCTGTACGCGGTGCCCGCGCTGATCGGGTCCACCGTGACGGTGGCGTGCCTGGAGCTCGGGCTCTCGTCCGACCTCGGGCTCGTGGTGGGCACGGTGTCGGCCTCGACGGTGCGGCTGCTCGCCCTGTGGCGGCACTGGAACCTGCCCGGCCCCCGGATATCCGAGAGCTGAGAGGTCACGATTGACCGTCGCCGCTCAGACCCCTCTCAGCGTGATCTCAGTTCGTGGGGTCAAACTGTGACCATGCGCATCCTGGTGGTCGACGACGACCGTGCCGTGCGGGAATCCCTCCGCCGCTCCCTGACCTTCAACAGCTACACCGTCGACCTCGCCGTCGACGGCGTCGACGCGCTCGAGAAGGTCGCGGCGGCGCGGCCCGACGCGCTGGTGCTGGACGTGATGATGCCGCGCCTCGACGGGCTCGAGGTGTGCCGCCGACTGCGCAGCACCGGTGACGACCTGCCGATCCTCGTGCTGACCGCACGGGACTCGGTGTCGGAGCGGGTCGCGGGCCTCGATGCGGGGGCCGACGACTACCTGCCCAAGCCGTTCGCGCTCGAGGAGTTGCTCGCCAGGCTGCGGGCCCTGCTGCGCCGCGCCGCGCCTGATGTGGGCGCCGAATCGGAGGCGATGGCGTTCGAGGACCTCACGCTGGACCCGGTCACCCGCGAGGTCACCAGGGCCGGTCGCTCGATCAGCCTCACCCGCACCGAGTTCTCGCTGCTCGAGATGTTGATGGCGAATCCGCGCCGCGTGCTCACCCGCAGCCGCATCCTCGAGGAGGTATGGGGCTACGACTTCCCGACCTCGGGCAACGCACTGGAGGTGTATGTGGGCTATCTGCGGCGAAAGACCGAGGCGGAGGGGGAATCCCGCCTCATCCACACCGTTCGCGGTGTCGGCTACGTGCTCCGGGAGACGCCTCCGTGATGGTTGCCCCCTTCGGTCGGAACGGCGCCGCCACGAACGGCACCGGCGCCAATGGTGAGCCGACGCCGATGCCCGAGATGCGACCACCGATGCCGCTGACCCGGTCGGTGTCGCTGCGGTGGCGCGTCACGCTGCTCGCGGCCTCGGTGGTGGCAATCGCGGTGGCGGTCATGGCCATCGCCGCGTACGCGGTGGTCTCGCGCGCGCTCTACGCCGAGGTCGACTCGCAGCTGCGCACCCGCTCGGCCACCCTCATCGACAACAACCTCGACGCGATGGACTTCCGGTACATCTCGCTGGCGACCTTCTACTCCAACGACATCAGCGTCGCGCTGATCTTCCCGGACCAGAACGTCTACATGCCGCCCGGCTCCAACGCGCCGATCGGCGATGCCGAGATGTCGGTGGCCAGGGGCGAACACGACACCGCCCTGCGCACCGTCGACGGCCAGCGGGTGCTGACCCAGAAGACCAATCTCGGCAGCACCCTGGTGATCGCGCAACGCCTCGCCACGACCGGGGAGGTGCTCGACCGGCTCGCGTGGGTGCTCTTCGTCGTCGGCGGGTGTGGGGTCGGACTCGCCGCCCTCGCCGGAATGGCAGTGGGCCGAACCGGATTACGGCCGATCGCGCGTCTGACCGCGGCCGCCGAACGGGTCGCCAAAACCGATGACCTCACCCCGATCCCGGTCACCGGCAACGACGAGTTGGCCCGGTTGACCGTGTCGTTCAACACGATGCTGCGGGCCCTCGCCGAGTCGCGAGACCGGCAGAGCCGGCTGGTCGCGGACGCAGGCCACGAGCTGCGCACGCCGCTGACCTCGCTCCGCACCAACATGGAATTGCTCATCGCCGCGGGGCGGCCAGGGGCGCCGCAGATCCCGGACGAGGACATGGCGGAGCTGCGCGCCGACGTGGTCGCACAGATCGAGGAGCTCTCCACCCTGGTGGGCGACCTCGTCGATCTCGCCCGCGAGGACGCACCCGAGACCGTGCACGAGCGGATCGACCTCAGCGACACCGTGGAACGCTCGCTCGAGCGGGTCCGCAGGCGGCGCAACGAGGTCGACTTCGAGGCGCAGACGATCCCGTGGTTCGTCTACGGCGACGGTGCAGGCCTCGCGCGGGCGGTGCTGAACGTACTCGACAACGCGGCCAAGTGGAGTCCGCCCGGCCAGGCGGTCCAGGTCCGGATGAAGCAGCTCGACAGCGGCCGTCTCGCGCTGACCGTCGCCGACGCGGGCCCCGGCATCCCGGAGGAGGACCGGCAGCTGGTGTTCGAGCGGTTCCACCGGTCGACCGCCGCCCGTTCGATGCCCGGATCCGGGCTTGGCCTGGCCATCGTCCGGCAGGTCGTGGTCAAACACGGTGGCACGGTCGAGGCGGGCCGGTCCGAGCTCGGGGGTGCGCTCATCACGATCGTGCTGCCGGGAGAGGGCGAGTTCGTGCCGGGAGGACAGGCGACCGGAAGGGTCTCGGCAAACTGACAGCCTGATCTCAGCACCCTCTCAGACCGCTCGTGCACAGTCGTCAGTAACGAGATCGAACACAGTGCGCCGAGGGCGCGCAGGGGAGAAACGGATACCAACCGCGATGACCGACGACCACAGCAGTCAGCCGAATCAGCCGCAGCCGGGCCATGAGCCGGCACCGTCGCAGCCCAGTCACCAGTCGACCGCCCCGACCGTCGGAATGCCGCAGGCAGGCCACGAGCAGGCGTCGGCCGAGGCGACCGCGGCGTACCCGCAGTACCAGCAGCCCTACCAGCAGCAGGGGTACGCGCAGGCTCCGTACGGCGCATACCGGCCGACCGAGCAGTACCCGACGGCCGGGGCTGGCGCCGCCGCTCCGATCGCGGACCCGGCCACCGCGCCTGGTGCGGCCACGGCCGTCAAGCCGCGGCCCTCCCGCGTCGCCCTCGCCACGGGCGCTATCGCGCTCGCCCTGGTCAGCGGCGGTATCGGCGGGATCGCCGGTGCCTGGGCCGCGGGCGACAACGCCGGGCCGGTCACGAACTCGCTGAACGCTCCGAAGGCCAGCGCCAAGCCGGCGGCCAACGCGCCCGCTGGCTCCGTGCAGGCGGTGGCTCAGAAGGTGCTGCCGAGCGTGGTGCAGATCCAGGTCGCGGGCAGGCAGGCCGAGGGCGAGGGCTCGGGCGTCATCCTGTCCTCGGACGGGCTGATCCTGACCAACAACCACGTCGCGTCGGGCGCGGGCCCGGACGGCAAGATCATGGTCGCGTTCTCCGACGGATCGACCGCCGCGGCCAAGCTGATCGGCACGGACCCGATGTCGGACCTCGCGGTGATCAAGGTCGAGGGCAAGAACGACCTGACCCCGATCGAACTGGGCAACTCCGCCGACCTCCAGGTCGGTCAGGGCGTCGTGGCGATCGGATCGCCGCTCGGGCTGGCGGGCACCGTCACCAGCGGCATCATCTCCTCGCTGAACCGGCCGGTGTCCACCAGCGGGGAAGCGGCCAACCAGAGCACGGTCATCGACGCCATCCAGACCGACGCGGCGATCAACCCCGGCAACTCCGGCGGTGCGCTCGTCGACATGGAGGGCAGGCTGATCGGCATCAACACGGCGATCGCCACCCTCGGCGGCGCCCAGGCAGGCGGCCAGCAGAGCGGCTCGATCGGCCTCGGGTTCGCGATCCCGGTCGACCAGGCCCGGCGCATCGCCGATGAGCTGAGCAAGACCGGCAAGGCCTCGCAGGCGATCATCGGTGTCACGGTCGCCTCCAAGGACGATTCGCACGGGGCCGGCGTCAAGGACGTCTCGCCGGGCGGGCCTGCCGAGAAGGCCGGGATCCCAGGGGGCGCGGTGATCACCAGGGTCGACGATCGCGTCATCGACAGCGGTGACGCCCTGATCGCGGCGATCCGTTCGCACGCACCGGGGGACAAGGTGAAGATCACCTACACCGACGCCAAGGGGCTCGGCGAGAAGACCGTCGAGGTCACCCTCGGCACCGCGCCGACGCAGGGCGGTCGCTGATGTACCCGACGAACGGCCGTGCCGACAGGCACGGCCGTTCGTCCGTCGTGGTCCGTCGGATTCACGGGCGGTCGGGGCCGACCGTGGTGCCGGGCACTACCGTAGGAGTCATGGACATCGAAGCCACACTTGCCGGGCGGGCCCTCGTCGTGATCGTCGACGACCGCGCCGCCCACGGTGCAGAGGTCGACGCGATCGGACCGCTGGTCACGGAACTGCTCGGAGAGGCGGGCTTCCTCGTCGACGCGACCGTCGCGGTGTCCGCGGACGAGGTGGAGATCCGCAATGCGCTCAACACCGCGGTGATCGGCGGCGTGGACCTGGTCATCTCCGTTGGTGGAACCGGGGTCTCGCCCCGCGACGTCACCCCCGATGCCACCGCGGCGGTACTCGACCGCGAGATCCCGGGGATCAGCGAGGCGCTGCGCTCGTCGGGCCTGGCGGCAGGCGCGCTCGACGCCGGGCTGTCCAGGGGACTCGTCGGGGTCTCCGGCAGTACCCTCGTGGTGAACCTGGCATCGTCCCGAGCGGCCATTCGCGACGGGATGGCCACGCTCAGCCCGCTCGCCGGTCACGTGATCGGGGAGCTCTCCGGGATAGAGGACTAGTCATCGCCGACCGCGCCGAGAACGCACCCAGCCGGGACCCGATCGATCGGGCCCGGCTGGCGCGTATCTTCGGCGATG
This sequence comes from Rhodococcus sp. UNC363MFTsu5.1, assembly GCF_000686785.1. NCBI lineage: Bacteria > Bacillati > Actinomycetota > Actinomycetes > Mycobacteriales > Nocardiaceae > Rhodococcus > Rhodococcus sp. UNC363MFTsu5.1. Next base: position 756 of record NZ_JMLO01000006.1, on the reverse strand, counting down.
TCCTGCCCGAGACCACCAGGGACGAACGTTCCCACGGTTCGGCCGAGGAGTCCTCGTCGGCCGACGATTGGCTGCGGCGACAGGTTCCCCCGCACCACGGTTGATCCCCTTTGTCCGATTTCGAAAAATCGGCGAAGGAAGCCGCGACATTGACGGTGATGAAACGCTGGGTGAACAGCTGCCCCCGCGGAATTGTCAACCCTTCCGCGCAGGTGTCTCCGAATTGCGAAACGCAATCTTGATGAAGTGATGCGGCTCACCCGGTTTTCCGGTTCCCAATACGTTGCCATGCTGGTCAGGCGTGGTTAGTCTCCTCCGCGAGTCAGTACAGGAACAGTGTCGGCGGAGCTCAGAAATGCGCGTCTGCCGGGACCTTTTCCCTCGAATTCGGGGGAAATATCTCCGGCGAATCTCAGCCCCGCATTGATCACCTCGAGTTCACCTCGTGGTCACCATTGTTGGCAATACTTCGCCGGGCCGTATGGACCACTCATCAGCCTCGGCGGTCGAGGTTGAGAAGTAGCAGAACCTTTGAGGGGAACGAATGAGCGAGAACCGCAAGTCCGGCCTGCGCCGTGGCGCCCGCATCGCAGGCGCAGGCGCCGCTGCGGCGGTGGCGATCGGCCTGATGTCGACCGGTGCGGCGAGTGCCGACACCCTCGTGCCGCTGCCCGACGGGCAGAAGGCCGGACCGGGAGCGGTCGTCTCCCGCACCGGCGAGAGCGCCCTGATCTCCCCGTCGCTGGCCGCCAACGG
>NZ_JMLO01000005.1:0-272053 GCF_000686785.1 Rhodococcus sp. UNC363MFTsu5.1 | reverse complement strand
GTGCGCGGCCTGCGGGTGGAGAAGCTCGCTGCCGAGGCGGGTGTCTCGACCGCCCTGATCTATTACCACTTCCAGGACCGGTCCGGGGTACTGCGCAGCGCCCTCGACCACATCAATGACAGGGCCGAGCGCTATTCCGACGAGGCATTCGAATCCTCCGACCCCCGAACGCAACTCGAGCAGATGCTCCTGCTCGAGATCCGGGGCATCCCTGAGGTCCGGGAGAACAGCATCGCCTGGGGTGAGCTCCGGGCGAGCGCCGTCTTCTCCGATGACCTGCGGGACCCGCTACGGACCACGACGGAGGCGTGGGCACGCGATGCCGAAACCCTCATCCGGCAGGCGCAGGCCGTGGGTCAGGCGAGCCCGACGGTCGACCCGGCCGACGCGGGCGAGCGCCTCACCGCACTCGTCGAGGGCCTGAGCGAACGCTGGCTGAGCGGCTCGATGACCCTTGAACGGGCGCGACATCTGCTCGCCGGCGCGATCGTCGTGGAACTCGGCCCAGCCGCCTCGTGACCACCACCGGAGTCGCGGGTCGGTGAGGCGGGGTCGCGCTGTGGGTGGCCGTCGTCGATGGGGTCACCCGCCGGGGCGGACCTCGGCCGGGCCGGGTGGCGGCGAGGTCGGATCAGCGCCGGGCGGCGCGGCGGGTGGTTCTGCTCGTGCGCCCGCGATGACGGTGGTGATAACGCAGAGCGCGATGATCGCCTCGGTCCACAGAAAGGCGGTGTAGTCCAGCAATGACCCGATGGGCGGGGCTCCGGGCGCGGTGTTACGGAAGGCGGCGAGGGCGAACAGGGTCGCAGCCATCCAACCCAGGGCGGGCCAGACCAGGCCAAGTCGCCGGGAGGTCAGGAACCGGGTGCCGATCACGACGGCTATCGCGAGCGCCCACATGGCGGCCATCATGAAGATCGCGTAGATCAAGACGCCGTTCGAGCGGCTGACGCTGACCTCGAAGGCGGCGGTATCGGCTGTGTCGGCGATCTCGACGGTGGGATGGAACAGGGCATCTCGGTTCGACAGTGTCGCGGCGACCGGGACCGGGTGATCGCCCTGCCTGGCGGCGAACTCGATGTCGGCCCGGTAGCTGTCGAAGGGGTAGTCGGTGATGGAGCCGCCTGACAGTGCGACCGGGACCTCGACGGTAGCGATTCGTGTGTCTGCCCGAAATATCAAGTCTTGCTGGATATCTGGTGAGGTCAGGAGGGTGAGGTCCTCGTTCGGGCTGAGTCCGCCGTCGTCGCTGAGTGTGCCACGTGGAGTGACGAGGACTCGCAGTGTGAGTTCTCGTGCGGCCGCGTCCACCCGCTGTATCGAGGCCTCGATGTCGACCCTGTCGGCGGGTTCGGATGTTCCGGAGTCGTGGACGGTGTCCAGGTCTTGGCGTTCGCCGATCTGGAGCCAGACTCCGGCGGCTACGGCGGCCATCGCCGCGGCGGCCACTGCAGGCAGGAACAGGCTTCTGCGACCCGAGGGCGGTTGCTTCGTCCGCATGGCCAGGTTCTCCGCATTTGATGCTCCGGCGACAGTTGTCGTGCCCCTCATCCTCGCACGGTGTCGAGGGGCGATGACCCGGCTCGCTGCTACCCTCTGATCTAGACTGAAAATTCAGTCAAGAATGCGGGGGTCTGAAGGGCGCCGCTGGGGGGCGTTCATCGAGAGGGAGAAAAGTACGTGGATGGAACCTCGTTTGGGCGGTACCGCCTGCAGGAACTGATCGGCGAGGGCGGCATGGGGAAGGTCCACAAGGCCTACGACACCCTCACCGATCGGATCGTGGCGTTGAAGGTGCTCCACGAGCACACCGCCGCGGACCCCGAGTTCCGGGAGCGGTTCCGCCGCGAAGCACACGCGGCTGCCCGTCTGAGCGAGCCTCATGTCGTTCCCATCCACCACTACGGGGAGATCGAGGGCCGGCTGTATCTCGACATGCGCCTGATCGAGGGCGCCGACCTGAAGACCCTCCTTGCCCTGCACGGGCCGATGCCCCCGGCCGTGGCCGTCTCCGTCGTCGAACAGGTGGCGGCCGCACTGGACGCCGCGCATGCCGCCGGCCTGGTGCACCGCGACGTCAAACCCTCCAACGTGCTGGTCAGTGCCCGCGATTTCGTCTACCTCATCGACTTCGGTATCGCTCGCTCCGCCCAGGACAAGGGTCTGACCAGCACGGGGGCGACGATCGGCACCTTTCATTACATGGCCCCCGAACGATTCACCACCGGGCAGGGGGATGCACGGTCCGACGTCTATGCGTTGGCGTGCGTGCTCCACGAATGCCTGACCGGCTCATACCCCTACCCGGGGGACAGTCTCGAACAACAGATCTCCGGGCATCTGACCGCGGCCCCGCCGCGACCCAGCCAGGTCCGGCCCGGGGTGCCCGCCGGGTTCGACCAGGTCATCGCCCAGGGCATGGCGAAGAGCCCCGACGACCGCTACTTCACCCCCGGGGGTCTCGCTGCCGCCGCCGAACGCGCCCTCACCACAGAGCCGCGCCCGAATGCCGCGACCACCGTGGTCATCGGCGCAGGGACTGCCCGGACCGAGCTCATCGGCAGCCAACGACAACCGCGCTCGTTGCCGACGGCGATGCTGCACCAGGGGATGGACACGTCTGCACAACCGGGCGGTGATGCTGAGGCCTCGGCGCCGACCCGGGTTCGGCGGGCGAGCACGAAACGGAAAGCCTGCCTGCTCGCGGCGGCGGTGGCCGTCGCTGCCGCGGGTGCGGTCGCCGTCGGCTACGCGCCCGTCGACGCCCCGCCGCCGACCACGCCTGCCAACGCACGGCCGGCGGACGCCCTCGAACCGGTTCGACCCCCGACCTGGTCGGCCACGCACACACCCGCTCCGCCGAGCGCACCGGCCAGCCCGCGCCCCACGAATCCGACCAGGCAATCCGACCCGGTTCCCGCGCCCGGCGGCCTGCCCACGTCCGCATCGCCGGACGACCCCTATTTCGACGATCCCTACTACGCCGACCCGCACTCCGACTCCTACTACCCCGAATAGGTTGCGACGCAGGGCGGTCTCCCGTGGTCGCGAGGCGCGCCCAAGGGCGGACGGTCGCACTTCGCTCGGGAGGCGCAGAATGGCCGGCATGGCTATCCGGGAAACCGTCAGTGTGGACGGCACGTCCATCGTCTATCGCGTCGAGGGTGACGCCGCCGCCCGTCCGCTCGTGCTGCTGCACGGCTGGGCGCAGTCGCTGCGGTGCTGGGGCGACGGCGTGCTCGACGCGCTGTCCGCCAAGTACCGCGTGATCGCCGTCGACCTGCGCGGGCACGGCTACTCCGGCGCACCCGCCGACGGGTACGACGACCCGAAGGTGTGGGCGTCGGATGTCGAGGCGGTGCTCGCCGCGGAGCGCATCGAGTCCGGAGCGGTGCTGCTGGGCTGGTCCTACGGCGGCCTGGTGATCTGCGACTACCTCGCCGAGTTCGGCGAGGCCGCGGTGGACGCGATCGTGCTGGTCGGCGCCATCACCAGCATCGGTCCCGGGCAGAAGGGCGGCCGCGTCGGATCGGCGATGCGCGCGGCCATCCCGGCCGCGATGTCCGAGGACCCACGCGAGTCGATCCGCGCGCTCGGCAGCTTCGGCACCGCCCTCACCGGCCCGGCCGAGGGCAAGGGCGTCGCCTCGCAGGCGCTGTTCGGGGCCAGCCTCTCGACGCCGCCGCGGGTGCGTGCGGCGCTGTTCAGCCGCGCGGTCGGGCACGACGACCTGCTCACGGGCCTGACCGTCCCTGCGCTGATCCTGCACGGCACCGCGGACACCGTCGTCGACGTCTCTGCCGCCCGGCACGCAGCCGAGCTGATCCCGGCCGCCACCGCGTCGTACTGGGACGGCTGTGACCACGGGCCGTTCGTCGAGGACCCGAAACGATTCGTCGCCGAGGTCAGCGAATTCGTCGACGGGCTGTGACGCGGCCAGGGCACGGGCCCGGGGCCGATGACGGCCGGGTCGCCGCCGACGTGCTCAGGTCGGCTTCGTCGCGCGTGGTCGCCACAGGGCAAGATGGACCCGTGACCCCAGCGCAGAACCATCGGTTGCGGAGGGTGGCCGTTCTCTCGGTCCACACCTCTCCATTGGCGCAGCCGGGGACCGGTGACGCCGGTGGCATGAACGTGTACGTGCTCCAGAGCGCGCTACAGCTCGCCCGCCGGGGTGTGGAGGTGGAGATCTTCACCAGGGCCACCTCCTCCGCGGACGCGCCGGTGGTCGAGGCCGCGCCGGGGGTGCTGGTCCGCAACGTCGTCGCGGGCCCCTTCGAGGGCCTCGACAAGCACGACCTGCCCACCCAGCTGTGCGCGTTCACCGCGGGCGTGCTCCGCGAGGAGGCGCACCACGAGCCCGGGTACTACGACCTGGTGCACTCGCACTACTGGCTCTCCGGCCAGGTGGGCTGGCTGGCCCGCGACCGCTGGGGCGTCCCGCTGGTGCACACCGCGCACACCCTCGCCGCGGTCAAGAACGCCGCCCTTGCGGACGGGGACGTCCCGGAGCCGGCGGCCCGCCAGATCGGCGAGCAGCAGGTGGTGGCCGAGGCCGACCGGCTGATCACCAACACCGCCGACGAGTCCGGGCAGCTGGTCGACATCTACGGCGCCGACCCCCGACGGATCGACGTGGTGGCCCCCGGCGCGGACCTGACCAGGTACCGGCCCGGCGACAAGGCCGCAGCCCGGGCCGAGCTGGGGCTGAACCCGAACGAGCTGATCGTGACCTTCGTCGGCCGGATCCAGCCGCTCAAGGCGCCGGACGTGCTGCTGCGCGCCGCGGCCGCCCTTGTCGAGCGCGAGCCCGCGCTGCCGCTGCGGATCGTGGTCGTCGGCGGGCCATCGGGCACCGGGCTGGACCGGCCCGATTCGCTGATCGACCTGGCCGCCTCGCTCGGCATCACCGCCAGGGTGACGTTCCTGCCGCCGCAGCCGCCCGAGCGGCTCGCACAGGTGTACCGCGCGGCGGATCTGGTTGCGGTGCCGAGCTATTCGGAGTCCTTCGGGCTGGTCGCGATCGAGGCGCAGGCCTGCGGGACCCCGGTCGTCGCGGCCGACGTCGGGGGACTGGGGGTCGCCGTGCGGTCCGGCGAGACCGGGCTGCTGGTGCCGGGTCATCGCACCGACGACTGGGCCGATGCCCTGCACTCGCTGCTCGCGGATCCCGGCAGGCTGGCCGAGATGGCGCTCCGCGCGCCGCGGCACGCGGAGAACTTCTCCTGGGAGCACACCGCCGACGGGCTGCTCGAGAGCTACAAGCGGGCGAACGCCAGTTTCCGCAGGCTGCCCGAGCACACGCCGCGCCGCGGCAGGGGATTGTGGAAGCTGCGCCGAATGGGGGGAGTGCGGACGTGAACGACATCGCGAAGCTGATCGACGCCGAATTGACCGAGCGGGAACTCGAGTACACCCGCAAGGGCGAGGACCAGTTCATCGTCGAGCTGCCGGGCGAGCGCAAGCTCAAGACCACCTGCCTGCTCACCGTCGGGGCGCACGGCGTCCGTGTCGAGGCGTTCGTCTGTCGCAAGCCCGACGAGAACTTCGAGGGGGTCTACCGGTACCTGCTCCGTCGCAACCGGCGGCTGTACGGGGTGAGCTACACGATCGACAAGATCGGCGACATCTACCTGCTCGGCCAGGTCTCCACCCACGCCGTCACCGGCTCGGAACTGGACCGGGTGCTCGGGCAGGTGCTCGAGGCCGCGGACGGCGACTTCAACACCCTGCTCGAGCTCGGGTTCGCCACTTCGATTCGGCGGGAATGGGATTGGCGGGTCTCGCGCGGTGAGTCGCTCGCGAATCTCCAGCCGTTCGTGCACCTGATGTCCGCTGACCAGGTCCGGGCGGCCGACGCGGACTGAGGCGGGGCTCCCCGGTTCGGGGTAGGGTTTCGCCGATCCTGTGACGGCTGTCACAGGTGTGGTAACTGTTTCTATCTGTCACAGTTATCTGGTTCGCCAGTCCTGTCGCCGTACCAATCGAGGAGAGGCCCCCGTGAGCTTCAAGAGCCCCTATCCCGACGTCGAGATCCCGAACCTGAGCGTCTACGACTTCCTGTTCGGTCAGGTCTCCGACGCCGACCTGGACCGACCCGCGCTCATCGACGGCGGCTCGGGCGCGGAGACCACCTACCGCGCGCTCATCGGTCAGATCGACGCCGTCGCGGGCGCGTTGGCGGCGCGCGGACTGGCCGTCGGCGAGGTCGCCGCGCTGCATTCGCCGAACGTCCCGGCGTTCGCGTCCGTGCTGCACGGCATCCTGCGTGCGGGCGGCACGGCCACCACCGTCAACGCCCTCTACAACGCCGAGGACATCGCCAAGCAGCTCACCGACTCCAGGGCGAGCTTCCTCTTCACCGTGTCGCCGCTGCTGCCGCAGGCGCGGGCGGCCGCCGAGCAGGTCGGCATCCCCGCCGACCGGGTCATCGTGCTCGACGGCGCCGAGGGGCATCCGTCGCTGCGGGACCTGCTCGCCCAGGGTGCCCCCGCCCCCGAGGTCAGCTTCGACCCGGCCACCCACCTCGCGGTGCTGCCGTACTCGTCGGGCACCACCGGCCGCCCGAAGGGCGTGATGCTGACGCACAGGAACCTGGTGGCGAACGTCTGCCAGATCCACCCGCGGATGGGCATCAGCGCCGACGACCGGATCCTGGCCGTGCTGCCCTTCTTCCACATCTACGGACTCACCGTGCTGCTCAATGCGGCGTTGTACGAGCGCGCCACCCTGGTCACGATGCCGAAGTTCGACCTCGTCGAGTTCCTCCGCAACGCCTCCGAGCGCAAGTGCACCTACATCTTCGTTGCACCGCCGGTGGCGGTCGCGCTGGCCAAGCATCCGCTCGTCGACCAGTACGACCTCTCCACCGTGCACACCATCTTCTCCGGTGCGGCGCCGCTCGACGAGGAGCTGGGCAAGGCGGTAGCGAACCGGCTGAACTGCCGCGTCCGCCAGGGCTACGGCATGAGCGAGCTGAGCCCGGTCAGCCACGCGATCGCGCTCGAGGACGACCACGTCCCGCTGAGCTCGGTCGGCAAGCCGATCGCGAACACCGAGAACAAGCTGGTCGACCCGGCCACCGGTGAGGAGGTCGAGCTCCCGTCCGCGGGTGTCAGCGCGCCCGGCGAGTTGTGGGTCAAGGGTCCTAACGTGATGGTCGGCTACCTCGGCAACGACGCGGCCACTGCCGAGACCCTCGATGCGGACGGCTTTCTGCACACCGGTGACATCGCCACCGTCGACGCGGAGGGCGTGGTGTACATCGTCGATCGGCTCAAGGAGCTGATCAAGTACAAGGGCTACCAGGTGCCGCCAGCCGAGTTGGAGGCGTTGCTGCTCACCCACCCGCAGGTCGCCGATGCTGCCGTGATCGGGGTGCTCGACGAGGAGGGCGAGGAGGTCCCGAAGGCGTTCGTCGTCCGACAGCCCGATGTCGAGCTCTCCGGGGACGAGGTCATCGCGTTCGTCGCGGAGCGGGTCTCGCCCCACAAGAAGGTCCGCATCGTGGAGTTCATCGACGCCGTGCCGAAGTCGGCGGCGGGCAAGATCCTCCGCAAGGACCTGCGTGCGAGCGAAGGTACGCGGGGTTAGACGCAGGATTGTCGCGACATGCGCGCGGTGGCACTCGTTGCCGCCGCGCGCATGTCGTGTTCTCGGCGCCGGTCAGCTATCGGTCGACGGTGGGGTCATCTCGAGCCGGACGCCGAGGAGCCGGACCTTGCGGCCCGGATCGAGTCGCTCGGTCAGTGCCGCGGCGGCGTCCGCGATCACCACCGGGTCCAGCGTCGGCTCGGCCAGCGGCGCCCCGGTGGTGTGGGTGTCGAACGGTGCGTACCGAACCTTCAGGGTGATCCGCACCGCCGCCCGCCCCTCCGCCCGGAGGTCCTCGGTGACCCGCTCGGCGAGCAGGCGCACCTCGGCCGCCACCCGCGCGGGGTCGGTGAGGTCGTGCTGGAATGTCGTCTCCCGGCCGTGGCCGCGGGCCACGTAGGGCTCGGCGGTGACCGTCTCGCCGCCGAGGCCGAGGCCGAGCCGGTGCAGCCACGGTCCTGTGGTCGGGCCGAGGGCGGCGGCGAGCTCGCCGTCGGTGGCGTCGGCCAGCCCGCGGACGGTGTGGATGCCGAGGGCGGCAAGCTTTTTCGCGGTCTTGTTGCCGATACCCCACAGCGCGTCCGTGCCACGATCGCCCATCACCTCGAACCAGTTGTCCGCGGTCAGCAGGTACACGCCCCGCGGCTTGCCGAAGCCGGTCGCGATCTTGGCGCGCAGTTTGTTGTCGCCGATGCCGACGGAGCAGTGCAGCTCGGTCGCCGCGAGCACCGCGGACTGGGCGGCGCGGGCGAAGCCCACCGGATCGTCGGTGTCGATGCCGAGGAACGCCTCGTCCCAGCCCAGCACCTCGACGACCGCGTCCAGGCTGCGCAGGGTGTCCATCACCCGCTGTGAGGAGGCGGTGTACGCCGCGCCGTCGACGGGGAGGAACACCGCGTCGGTGACGCCGCGCGAGGCGAGCCTGCGGGCGGCGACGCGCAGCGGCATGCCCGAACCGATCCCGAACTCGCGGGCCTCGTACGAGGCCGTCGACACCACACCGCGCTCGGTGGGGTCGCCGCGCCCGCCGACGATCACCGGCAGGCCCCGCAGTTCCGGCCGTCGCAGGACCTCGACGGCAGCGACGAACTGGTCGAGGTCGACGTGTAGCACCCACCGCGTGCGTGTGCCCATTCACTCAGTCTGCGTCCGGAGCTTTCCCCGTGTGGGGCGCATGTCAGGATTGTGGGCATGAGTACCGGAACCCTTGTGCTGCTCCGCCACGGCGAGAGCGAATGGAACGCCATGAATCTGTTCACCGGCTGGGTGGACGTGCCGCTCACCGACAAGGGCATCGGGGAGGGCAAGCGGGCCGGCCAGCTCCTCAAGGAGCACGACGTGCTGCCCGACGTGCTGTACACGTCCCTGCTCCGCCGGGCGATCAGCACGGCGAACATCGCCCTCGACGCCGCCGACCGGCACTGGATCCCGGTCGTGCGGGACTGGCGTCTGAACGAGCGGCACTACGGCGCGCTGCAGGGCAAGAACAAGGCCCAGACCAAGGCCGAGTACGGCGACGACCAGTTCATGCTGTGGCGTCGCAGCTACGACACCCCGCCGCCGCCGATCGAGGCCGGCACCGCGTACAGCCAGGACGCCGACCCGCGCTACGCGGGCCTCGACGAGGTCCCGCTGACCGAGTGCCTGCTCGACGTGGTCAAGCGCCTCATCCCGTACTGGGAGGAGACGATCTCCGCGGACCTCAAGGCGGGCAAGACCGTTCTGATCACCGCGCACGGCAACTCGCTGCGCGCCCTGGTCAAGCACCTGGACGGCATCTCTGACGAGGACATCGCCGGGCTGAACATCCCGACCGGCATCCCGCTGCGCTACGACCTCGAGGTCGGTGCGGACGGCAGCCTCACCCCGCTCAACAGGGGTGGCACCTACCTCGACCCGGAGGCCGCTGCAGCAGGCGCAGCCGCGGTCGCCAGCCAGGGCGCGAAGTAGCGGTTCCGATGTCGGCCCGGGACCTCGTCGCGATCACGACGGGGATCCCGGGCCAACGCCGGGTGAACAGCCGGAAAACGGGGCGCCGCGGGGCCATGACGTGCGGTGAAATGCCTCCACCCTGCGGCCGCCAGGCTTTACGCGACCGTACGATTGCGCTGTGAGTGTTGTTCAGGCCGTGCTCCTGGCCGTGGTTGCCGCGTTCGGTGGGTACCTGGTCGGCGGGGTACTGGTCCCGTTCCTGAGGAACCGATTCTCCAGGCGCGAGGCCGAACAGGCCGGCCTGACCATGTCCCAGGTCCTCGACCTCATCGTGCTCGCCTCCCACAGCGGCATCGCGGTGGTCGACCGGTTCCACGACGTGGTGCTCTTCAATCCGCGCGCCGAGGAGCTGGGCCTGGTGCGTAACCGCACCGTCGAGGAACGGGCCTGGCAGGCAGCGAATCAGGTGCTGACGACCGGGGTGCCGGTGGAGATGGACCTCAGCATCAAGAACCCGGCCCGCGGCAGGAACAAGATCGCGGTGCGCGGGGTGGCCCGGCTGCTCAGCGAGCAGGACCGCCGATTCGTCGTGCTGTTCGCGGACGACGACTCCGAGCAGGTCCGCATGGAGGCCACCCGCCGCGACTTCGTCGCCAACGTCAGCCACGAACTCAAGACCCCGGTCGGCGCGATGGGACTGCTGGCCGAGGCGCTCCTCGAGTCCGCCGATGACCCGGAATCCGTGCGGCACTTCGGCGAGCGGGTACTCAGCGAGTCGAAGCGGCTGGGGAACATGGTCAGCGAACTCATCGCGCTCTCCCGCCTGCAGGGCGCGGAGAAGCTGCCCGACCTCGAGGTGGTCGACGTGGACGAGGTGGTCGAGGAGGCCATGCGCCGTTCGCGGCTCACCGCCGAGGCGGCGGGCATCACGGTCACCGCCGACCGGCCGAGCGGACTCGAGGTGCTCGGCGACCGGACCCTGCTCATCACCGCGCTGTCGAACCTGGTGGAGAACGCGATCGCGTACTCGCCGCAGGGGTCGCCGGTGTCGGTGAGCCGGTCCAGGCGCGGGGACAAGGTCGCCATCGCCGTCACCGACAGGGGGATCGGTATCGCGACCGAGGACCAGGAGCGGGTGTTCGAGCGCTTCTTCCGGGTCGACAAGGCGCGGTCCCGGTCGACCGGTGGCACCGGGCTCGGTCTCGCGATCGCCAAGCACGTGGCGGCGAACCACAACGGCTCCATCACGCTGTGGAGCAAGGTCGGCACCGGGTCCACCTTCACGCTGCACATCCCGGCGCACGAGGAACTCTCCGATGACGCACCGGTGAGGAGCGCGATCTCGGGTCCGGTTGCCCAGCTCAGGTCCGCGCCGATCACGGACGCACGCCCCGCTGCGGACGAGACGTCCGCAGCCCACAAGACCGCATCGATCGATCACGAAATGACGCAGCACGAGGCTGCGCCGAGTCTGGAGGCAAACCGGTGACGAATGTGTTGATCGTGGAGGACGAGGAGTCGTTGGCCGACCCGCTCGCGTTCCTGCTCCGCAAGGAGGGGTTCGAGGCGACGGTGGTGGGGGACGGACCGTCCGCCCTCGCCGAGTTCGACCGGTCCGGCGCGGACATCGTCCTGCTCGACCTGATGCTCCCCGGGATGAGCGGCACCGACGTGTGCAAGCAACTCCGGGCGCGCTCCGGCGTCCCGGTGATCATGGTCACCGCCCGCGACAGCGAGATCGACAAGGTCGTCGGCCTGGAACTGGGCGCCGACGACTACGTCACCAAGCCCTACTCGGCCAGGGAACTGATCGCCAGGATCCGTGCGGTGCTGCGGCGCGGCGCCGACAACGACTCCGACGACTCGGCCGACGACGGCGTGCTCGAGGCGGGCCCGGTGCGGATGGACGTCGAGCGCCACATCGTCCAGGTCAACGGCGACACGGTCATGCTCCCGCTCAAGGAGTTCGACCTGCTCGAGTACCTGCTCCGCAACTCCGGCCGGGTGCTCACCCGCGGCCAGCTCATCGACCGGGTGTGGGGCGCGGACTACGTCGGCGACACCAAGACCCTCGACGTGCACGTCAAGCGTCTGCGGTCGAAGATCGAGGCCGATCCGGCCAAGCCGGAACATCTGGTCACCGTGCGCGGGCTGGGGTACAAGCTCGAGGGCTGACGCCAGGCCGTGCGGCCGAGTCGGGGCGCACGGTGCCGGTCCGTGCGCCCGGACCCGACGGCTAGAACGGGTTGTAGACGTAGATCGGGCGGATCGGGTTGGCGAGCAGCTGGAGGTCGTGCGCGACGTTGTTCGTGTCGTACTGCTTGCACTCGTGGATCTGTGAGTAGTGGCCGTCGCCGCGGCACTCGATCTTGCGGGTGGCGCCGTACGGGCTGAGGATGATGGGCTTGTAGGTGTTCGGACCGATCAGCGCGCCTGCATCGAGGGGCGCGACGAAGTAGTCCGTGCGGTCGCGCACCGCGTTGAAGCCGTACGGATCATCCGGGGAATCGGCGGACGCCATCGGTGCCAGCGCCAACATCGTTCCAACGGCCACCGCGGCCGCACCAAGCAGTCGGTTCATGATCGCTCCCCTCATCGGTCCCGTCATCGGTACCTGTGTGGTGGATCGAGTGGCGGCGGCCTGCCGTTACTGCTGGCCGGCCGCCTTCGCCTGCGCGGCCGTGGTCGCCGGGTGCACGGCGATCAGGCCGAGCCCGGCGCGGCGACGGCAATGCTTGGCCAGTTCCTCGTAGGCGGACTTGCCGAGCAGCTCCGTCAGCTCGGGGGCGTAGCTCTGCCACACCGGCTTCGAGCCCACGTGTGCGTCGGGCGAGCCGGAGCAGTACCAGTGCAGGTCCTCGCCGCCCTCACCCCAGCCGCGCCGGTCGTACTCGGTGATCACGGTCTTGAGGATCTGCACGCCGTCCGGCCGCTCCACCCAGTCCTGGGTGCGGCGGACGGGCAGCTGCCAGCAGACGTCGGGCTTGACCTCGAGCGGCTCGATGCCCTTGCGCAGCGCCATCGAATGCAGCGCGCAACCGATCCCGCCCTCGAAGCCGGGGCGGTTGAGGAAGATGCAGGCACCCTGGTAGCGCCTGGTGCGCAGCGCGGGCTCGTCGTCGAGGTCGTCCTCCTCGACGTAGCCCTTCTTGCCGAGACCCTTCTCCATGAACTGCCAGTCGCTCTTTGTGAGCAGCTTCACTGACCGGTCGAGCTTGGCCTTGTCGTCGGCGTCGGAGAGGAAGGCGCCGTGCGAGCAGCAGCCGTCGTCGGGACGACCCGGCACGGTGCCCTGGCATGCGGGGGTGCCGAACACGCAGGTCCAGCGCGAAAGCAGCCAGGTCAGGTCCGCCACCACGAGATGTTCCGCGTTGGCTGGGTCCACGAATTCGATCCACTCGCGGGGGAAGTCGGGGTCGACTTCCGGCGTGGGTTCCATCTTCGAATCGGGCGTGGTGTTGCCTGCTGTCACAAGTCTCGACGGTAGACCCAGTACCGTGGTCACGTGCGGTTAGGGGTACTCGACGTCGGAAGCAACACGGTTCATCTACTCGTGGTGGATGCCCACAGGGGCGCTCACCCGACGCCGATGAGCTCCACCAAGTCGACGCTGCGGCTCGCCGAGAACACCGATGACCGCGGGGACATCACGGTGTCGGGGGCCGACAAGCTGGTCGCGGCGGTGCGGGACTTCGCGAGCATCGCCACCACTTCCGGTTGCGGCGAGCTGATGGCCTTCGCCACCTCGGCGGTCCGCGACGCCAACAATTCCGAGGCGGTGCTCGCCCGCGTCCGCGACGAGACGGGGGTCGCGCTCGAGGTGCTGTCCGGCGTCGACGAGGCCCGGCTGACCTTTCTCGCGGTGCGCCGCTGGTACGGCTGGAGCGCGGGCCGGATCCTGAACTTCGACATCGGCGGCGGCTCGCTGGAACTGACCGCGGGCGGCGACGAGGACCCGGACGTCGCGTTCTCCCTCCAGCTCGGTGCCGGACGGTTGACCCGGGACTGGTTGCAGGCCGACCCGCCCGGCAAGCGCAGGGTGGCGGTGTTGCGCGATTGGCTGGACGCCGAGCTGGTCGAGCCGGCCAAGGCCCTGCGTGCCGCCGGAGCGCCCGACCGGGTGGTCGGGACGTCCAAGACGTTCCGGTCGCTGGCGCGACTCACCGGGGCCGCGCCCTCCGCCGCAGGACCCCGGGTGCAGAGGACACTGACTGCCAGCGGTCTGCGCCAACTGATCGCGTTCATTTCTAGGATGACGATGTCGGACCGCGCAGAATTGGAGGGTGTGAGCTCGGATCGGTCGCAGCAGATCGTGGCGGGCGCACTGATTGCGGAGGCAAGCATGCGGGCAATGTCGGTGGACTCGCTGGAGATCTGCCCCTGGGCTCTGCGTGAGGGGCTGATCCTGCGGAAGCTGGATACCGAGATGGGTGGAGAACTGGTGGTGAGTACGCGATGAGCGAAGGATCCGAGGACACCGGACAGGTCTCAGTTGCCGAGCTGCTCGCCAGGAACGGCCAGCAGGTCGAGTCCCGCGGTGGACGCCGGCGTCGGGGAGTGGCAGGTGGCGGGATCAGCGTCGCCGAACTGACCGGCGAGATCCCCGTCGTCAGGGCGCCCGAGGATTCGCGGCACATCCCCGAGGTGCCCGAGGTATCCCTCGCGCCGCCCGCGCCCGTCGCACCGCCAGAACCCGTCGCACCCCCCGCGCCCGAACCGGTCACCCCGCCCGCGCCGGCCGCCACCGCGTCCCCGCCCGCACAGCCCCGGTCCCGGCGGGCCGACCGGACGCCGGTGCCATCGGTCGTCGCGCGGTACACCGTCCCCGAGCGGGAGCGCCCCACCATCCCGCCGATCCCCGAGCCGCCGAAGGTCGAGGCGCCGAGGACCGAGGTACCGAAGTTCGAGCTGCCGAAGGTCGAGGCGCCGAAGTTCGAGCTGCCGAAGGTCGAGACGCCGAGTTTCGAACGAGTCTCACCCCCATCCACCCCCGTCACACCGGTCCCCGCGCCGCCGACCGCCGTGACGCCGCCGCAGTACCGCGCGAGCGCCGCGCCCGATGTCACGCCCGCGGCCACCGCTGCCGCCCTTCCGCCGCAGTACCGGTCCGGCGCCTTCGATCGGGTCGACGCCCAGCCCACGCAGGCAGAGAAGCCGAAGGCCAGGCCCGAGACCTCCATGCGCGCGCCGATCGCGGAGCAGCCGAAGACCGCGGCCATGCCGGTCGCCGAGGTTCCGCCCGCCCCACGGCCCGCCTTCGTCCCGTACACCCCCATCCGTGAGCCGGGACTGCTGTCCGGGTCGACGGTCGAGGGCGACCTCATGCGGCAGGCCAGGGCCGCAGGCACCTCCCGCCGGGAGACGCTGGAGGAGGCCAGGGCGCTGGTGCACGTCACCGGCGAGATCCCGCGGATCGTGGTGCCGAAGACGTCCACGTTCAAGGAACAGGCACTCAGGGAACCGGCGCCCGAGCAGTCGGTGCGCGAGAGCGCGATTCCCGGGTCCGCGGAGCCGGAGGACCTGGAGGATCGGGAGCCGGAGGTAGCGGTCGACGACGCGCCCTCCGATCGAGACGACAAGCACGCGGCCCGGGAGTGGGCGGTCCTGATCGGTCAGGGCATCGTCGCCCTGCTGGTCGGTGGGCTGCTGTTCAAGGGCTTCGAGAAGCTGTGGGACGTGCTGCCGTGGGTGGCGCTGATCCTCGCGGTGCTGGTGATCGCCGGCCTGGTGGCGGTGGTCCGGATCCTGCGGCAGACCGACGACCTGGTGAGCCTGCTGATCGCGATCATCGTCGGTGTGTTCGTGACGATCGGTCCACTCGCCTTCCTGCTCACGACCTGACCGAGGGTGGCGATGGACGGCACTCGAACCGGGACACGCAAGATCCTCGTCGGACTCTCGACGGCGTCGGTCTATCCGCAGAACACCGAGGCGGCGTTCGAGTACGCCGCCGACCTGGGGTATGACGGCATCGAGTTGATGGTCTGGGCGGAATCGGTGAGCCAGGACCTGGACGCCGTCAAGGCTCTGGTCCGCAAGTACGCCGTCCCCGTGCAGGCCGTGCACGCACCGTGCCTGTTGATCTCGCAGCGGGTGTGGGGGGCCGACCCGGCCGCCAAACTGGAGAAGTCGGTCCGCGCCGCCGAGGCGCTCGGCGCGCGCACCGTGGTGGTGCACCCGCCGTTCCGCTGGCAGCGCAAGTACTCCGAGGGGTTCGCCGACCAGGTGCGCGAGCTCGAGCAACGCAGTGACGTCGCGGTCGCGGTGGAGAACATGTTCCCGATGCGCGCGGATCGCTTCTGGGGCAAGCGCGGGAAGTCGGCCGAACGGCTCGAGAAGCGGGGCGGGCCCGGTCCTGGGGTGTCCGCCTTTGCGCCGTCCTACGACCCAACCGACAGCGGTCACGCGCACTACACGCTCGACCTCTCACATACCGCGACGGCGGGCATGGATGCCATCGCACTGGCTCGGCGGATGGGTTCGGGCCTGACCCACCTGCACCTGGCGGACGGGCGGGGGGCCTCGGTCGACGAGCACCTGATCCCCGGGCACGGCAATCAGCCGTGTGCGCAGTTGTGCAGGCACCTCGTCGACAGCGGCTTCGACGGGCAGGCGGTGCTGGAGATCAACACCCAGAACGCGCGCACCACGGCGGAGCGGTCGTCGATGCTCGCGCAGTCGCTCGCCTTTGCCCGCGAGCACCTGGCGGTGGGTGCGCGGCCCTAGGCCGTCAGAGCGCGCCGACGCCTGCGGTGATCACCGCGATCCCGGCGACGATCAGCCCGGCGACGAGTACCCCGAACCCGATCCACACCGATCGCATCCAGGCGTTCGGGCGGACGGGATCCGCGCCGATCACGGAGAAGAAGAACCCGGCGGGAACGAAGATCGCCGACGAGAGCACGAGGATCGAACCCGAGGCCGACCACCCCGGCGAGACGCCCGCGGCCTGGGTGAGCAGTGCGACGACGAGTCCGAGGGTCACCAGGACCCCGGCATGTGCGTGCCCGGCACGGAACATCGTCTTCTGCAGGGCGTTGGCACCCTGTTTCCCGCTGACGATCCGGAGCATGAACGTGCCTCCGAAGGCGATACCGACGACGGTGAGGAGGGTGACGCCGACGACGATCGTGAGGATGGGGTCCATAGCGGCTCTCCTGGGTCGGGGGGTACTCTCGAATGGTCTGGATAGCGTTACTATCCAATGTATTGGATAGTAGAAGTATCCAATGTGTCCGTCAACCGGGAGGACCGATGCGCGTCTCCGAGCTCGTCGAGCGGTCGGGTCTCCCGCTTGCGACGATCAAGTACTACCTGCGCGAGGGTGTCCTGATGCCAGGTGAACCGACCAGCGCGACCCAGTCCAGCTATGGCCCGCCGCACCTGCGGCGCCTCGCGCTGATCAAGGCGCTGGCGGGGGCGGGGCTGCCGATCCACAAGATCCGCGAGATCATCCGCCTGACCGACAAGCCCGTCGACGGGCTGTACGACACCCTGGGTCGGGCGGTTGCCATGCTGCCGCCCTATCCGGACGACGCCGCGGACACCGAGGCGCGCGAGCATCCCCGCGCCCGTCGCCTGCTCGAACGGCTGGGGCAGGTATACGACCCGGCCTTCCCCGCGGTCGGTCAGCTCGAGCGGGCGCTGAAGGCGGTCGAGGACGCGGGCATCCCGATGACCGACGAACGCATCGACGCCTATGGCAGGCACATCATGGGGATCGCGGAGGTGGACCTCGCGCTGATGCCGACCGGGTCCACCCAGGCGGCCGTCGAGTACGCCGTGCTCGGCACCGCCATCTACGAGCCCGTGATCGCCGCGATGCGCAGGCTCGCCCACCAGGACATCGCGTCCAGAAGCTTCCAGCCGGCCGGAATCGCTCTGCCGGCTCGAGACATTTCAGCGAGTATGCAGGACCCCCGAGAGGAATCCCGATGACCCAGCCCGCCACCCTCACCTCGATCCGCCCGTTCGCGGACCTGACCACGCTGACGGACCTGGGCGGCGGCGCGTACGCCGCGCTGATCGACCCGATCTGGACCATCGGCCCGAAGGTGCATGGTGGCTGCATGATGGCCCTGTGTGCCGCCGCCGCCCGCGAGGTGATCCGGGCGCCGCAAGAGGAGTCGGGCACGGCCCGTCCCGTCGACACGCGCGCCATGCAGCCGATCGCGGTGAGCGCCAGCTACCTCAACGCACCCGACCCGGGGGAGGTGCGGCTGATCACCACCGTGCGCAAGCGCGGCCGCCAGGTGTGCCTGGTCGACGTGGACCTGATGCAGGGCGAGAAGGTCGCGGTGTCCGCGGTCGTGACGCTCGGCGTGCCGGACGTCGGCGACCCGCGGCACCAGGAGCCCCTCGCGCTCGCCGATCTGCCCGCCGTGCCGCCTGCCGATGCCGTCCACATCACCCCCGATCATCCGATGGGGCAGATCGTGCACGTCGCGAAGGGCTGCGACCTGCGTGTCGATCCGTCCGCCGCGCTGTTCCTGTCCGGGCAGCAGGGTGACCCGGTGAACCGGATGTGGGTGCGCCCGTTCGCCGAGGACGAGGTCGACACCGACGTCGCGGTGCTCTTCGCGTTGATGACCGGGGACATCAGCGCCCCCGTGACGATGAACCGCGGCATGTTCGGGTGGGCGCCGACCGTCCAGCTGACCACCTATCTGCGCCGGCTCCCCTCGCCGGGGTGGCTGCGGGTGATGGCCAGCGCCACCGTGCTGGGCGACACCTGGTTCGAGGAGGACCATCTCGTTCTCGACGAGGCCGGGCAGGCCGTGGTGCAGAGCCGCCAGCTGGCCATGATCCCGAAGGGCTGACCGGGGCCGACCTCCCAGGTGCCCCCCGACGGCTGCATGGCAGGCTTGCGGGCATGACGAGAATTGCAGTGATCGGTGGCGGCAGGATCGGCGAGGCGCTGATCGCGGGTCTGCTTCAGTCGGGTCGTGCGCCGAAGGACCTGGTGGTCGCGGAGTCCTTCGCCGCGCGGGCGGCCGAGCTGACGGCCCTGTTCGGGATCAGGGCGACCACGATCTCGGATGCCGCCGAGGGTGCCGATGTCGTGGTCATCGCGGTCAAGCCGAACGACGTCGATTCCGTGATGGCCGAGCTGGCGTCGGTCGATCTGGACGGCGACCGTGAGCAGTTGGTGGTCACGCTGGCGGCGGGCCTGCCGACCTCCCGCTACGAGGCCAAGCTGCCCGCCGGTTTCCCTGTGGTGCGGGTGATGTCCAACACGCCGATGCTGGTGGGCGAGGGCGTCAGCGCGATCGCAGGCGGGCGCTACGCGAAGCCGGAGCACCTCGCGCTGGTCACCGACATCCTGGCGTCGGTCGGCAAGGTGGTCGCGGTGCCGGAATCGCAGATGGATGCGGTGACCGCGGTGTCCGGGTCCGGGCCCGCCTACTTCTTCCTGATCGCCGAGGCGATGGTCGACGCGGGTGTCGGCATCGGCCTGACCCGGGCGACCGCGACCGAGTTGGTCGTGCAGACGATGGTCGGTTCGGCGGCCATGCTCGACCGGTCCGGCGAGTCCGCCACGGACCTGCGCGCCGCCGTGACGTCGCCGGGTGGCACCACCGCTGCCGCGCTCCGCGAGCTCGAGCGGGGCGGGGTCAGGACCGCCTTCTACGAGGCGCTGGTGGCGGCGAAGAGCAGGTCCGCCGTTCTCGGCGGGGGTACCGAATAGATATTGGTACTCCACACCCGTCGCTGTAACCCCATCTGTCCCGCTAAGCTGATTACAGCACGTGCGTGTCTGTTCCGCCGGAGGGGAAGCCGGCGGCGCGAGACGTGCCGGAGGTATGTGGATTAATGGTGTCTACAAGTAAGTCGAAGGGGTCCAACCCCGACGGTCAACCCATGGTCGGCGGCACGCAGTTTCTCACCGTCGCCGAGGTGGCGACGCTGATGCGGGTCTCCAAGATGACGGTGTACCGGTTGGTGCACAACGGCGAGCTGCCCGCGGTGCGGGTGGGCCGGTCATTCCGAGTGCATGCGAAGGCGGTGCACGACTACCTGGAAACCTCGTATTTCGACGCGGGCTGACCGGTCCGGACGTCCTCCCGGACGCGGTGTCCGGGGGCGAATGGAAGCTCGGTTTCTGCGGAGCGAGGCCGCACCGGTACGATGATGACTTGTCGTGCCAGCCAGCCGGTGTCATCAGGCGCTGGGTTAGCAGATACGAGGCCGAGCGCCAGATTCGTAACGCACGCGTACGTAACCGGCGTGCGCAGGACCGCTAGAGAAGAACGTGAGGGACACCCGCTATGGGTTCAGTGATCAAGAAGCGACGCAAGCGCATGTCGAAGAAGAAGCACCGCAAGCTGCTTCGCAGGACGCGAGTGCAGCGTAGGAAGCTCGGTAAGTAAGTCGCCGAGTTCGCAGGTGTGGGACCCAGTCCCTCCGATGCCCGTCACCGACAGGTGGCGGGCATCGCTGCATTCGGGGTGGACTAGGCGTACGTCCAGCATCGGGTGGGTGAATATCTTGCACTGTCAGCCGTAAAATTGCAGGTAAACAGGTGTTTCGGACTCGTTAAGAACCGTGCGGTCCGAGCCGGGTGTGGCTAGGCTCGCAGGTGAGACCCGACAGGCAGGGGTGGGGTGTGGAGGTAGTGGTCAGCGAACGCGGAGTGCAGCCGCCTGGTGTTGTCCTGGTGACCGGCGCGAGCCGGTTCCTCGGCGGATACCTGGTGGCCCGGCTCGCGCAGGATCCGAACATCGAGCGGGTCATCGCCGTCGATGCCGTGTCCCCGAGCAAGGACATGCTGCGGCGGATGGGGCGCGCGGAGTTCGTCCGGGCCGACATCCGGAACCCGCTCATCGGCAAGGTGATCCGCAACGCCAGGGTCGACACCGTTGTGCACGCCTCCTCGATCCCGAAGGCCCCGAAGTCCGGCAGCCGGGCCGCGATGAAGGACATGAACGTCCTCGGCGCCATGCAGTTGTTCGCGGTGTGCCAGAAGTCCCCCGACGTCCGCAAGGTCGTGGTGCGCTCGTCCGGCGCGGTCTACGGCGGCAGCGCGCGGGACCCGGCGAAGTTCACCGAGGAGATGAGCGCCCGCACGCCCCCGCGCGGCGCCTTCGCGCGCGACATCATCGAGATCGAGGGATACGCGCGCAGCCTCGGGCGCAGGCGGCCCGAGATCGCGGTCACCTTGCTCAGGATGGCGCCGCTGATCGGTCCGCGGATGAGCGGGCCCGTGTCGCGGTACCTGAACTCGCCGGTGGTGCCGACGGTCCTCGGCCGGGACCCCCGGATGCAACTCCTGCACGAGGAGGACGCGCTGGCCGCGCTCGAGCTCGCGACGGTCTCCGGGCCCGCGGGAACCTTCAACATCGCCGCGGACGGCGTCGTGATGCTCTCGCAGGCGGTCAGGCGGGCGGGTGGTCTCGCGGTGCCGGTGCCCTCGCAGCTGTTCCGGACCCTCGGGCGGGCGCTGATGGGGCCCTCGATGCGGGACTTCACCAAGGAGCAGCTCGATTACTTCCACTTCGGGTGTGGATTCGACACCGGCCGGATGCGGGCGGAACTGGGCTTCGAGCCGCGGTGGACGACGATGCAGGGACTGGACGATCTGATCAACGGGGCCGGGATCAGCCCGATGGTCAGCGAGGACTGGCTGCGGTCGGTCGAATCACGGGTACAGCAATTGGTCGGAGTCGGGGGAGAGCAGCGATGAGCGATGTGGCCAAGGTGATCCCGTTGCACGACGCGGCAGGGCGGCGTGCCCGGCCCGCGCCAGCCGGGCAGCAGGGAGGCGAGTCCCTGCCCGAGCCGCGCCCGCTGTTCGGCGTGCCGCAGCAGGCGTCGCCGTCACTGCCCGCTGTGGTGCTCGAGTCGGCCAGGGACCTGGTCGCCGACCCGGTGGTCGCGATCGCGGAGTTCCTCCGTCGCAGGCTCACCGGCGATTACCAGGTCGACGAGTTCGGATTCGACCCGCATTTCACCGAGAACGTCTGGCTGCCGATCCTCCGGCCGCTGTTCGAGAGCTGGTTCCGCGTCGAGGTGCGCGGAATCGAGAACGTGCCCGCCGAGGGCGGGGCGTTGGTCGTCGCCAACCACGCGGGCGTTGTCCCCATCGACGGGCTGATGACCTCGGTTGCGATGTTCGACCACCATCCGGCCCATCGCCCGCTGCGGATGCTCGCGGCCGATCTCGCCTTCGAGATGCCGGTCGTCGGAAACATCGCGCGTAAGGCCGGACACACCCTGGCGTGCAACCCGGACGCCGAGCGGCTGCTGCGGACCGGCGAGGTGGCGGCGGTCTTCCCCGAGGGATTCAAGGGGATCGGCAAACCGTTCAGCGAGCGGTACAAGCTGCAGCGCTTCGGCAGGGGCGGGTTCGTCAGCGCCGCGTTGCGCACCGGCGCCCCGATCGTGCCGTGCTCGATCGTCGGCTCGGAGGAGATCTACCCGAAGATCGGCGACCTCAAGTCGCTGGCGCGGCTGTTGGGGATGCCGTACTTCCCGGTGACGCCGTTCTTCCCGCACCTGGGTCCGCTGGGGCTGATCCCGTTGCCGTCGAAGTGGTACATCGAGTTCGGCGAGCCGATCCCGACCGACTCCTACGACGCGGTGTGCGCGGAGGACCCGATGGTGACCTTCGAGCTGACCGACCACGTCAGGGAGACGATTCAGCAGACCCTGTACCGGCTGCTCGCCAAGCGGCGCAACGTGTTCCTGGGCTGATCGGCGGGAATCGTCCGGGATCGGTTGCCCGGCAGGTGAACCCGCGTCGCGGTCCCGGATCCCCGGATCGGACCTGGTGATCGCCCGGCCATTGTGCTTTGGTGGAAAAGGGGCCTCGACAGGGAGCCACGCCATGGCCAGGTCATTCCGCGGTATCACCAACCTCGACATTCGGGACTCGGTTCCCGACTGGGGCCCGTACGAGCAGCCGAGGGCGCCGCAGGGCGCACCGAACGTGCTCTACATCGTGCTCGACGACCTGGGTTTCGGGGCGCTGAGCTGTTACGGCGGCCCGATCGAGACGCCGAACATCGACCGGATCGCGGCGGGCGGGCTGCGCTACAGCCAGTGGCACACCACCGCCCTGTGCTCGCCGACCCGCTCCTGCCTGCTCACCGGCCGCAACCACACCGTCAACGGCATGGGCTGCATCAGCGAGGCGTCGATCGGGTTCCCCGGAGCCAACGCCCACGTCCCAGGGGAATGCGCCACCCTCGCCGAGGTGCTCGTCGAACGGGGCTACAGCACCGCGATGGTCGGCAAGTGGCACCTGTGCGCGGCCGACGAGATGAACCTGGCCTCCAGCAAGGCGAGCTGGCCGATCGGCAGGGGCTTCGAGCGGTTCTACGGCTTCCTCGGCGGCGAGACCAACCAGTGGCACCCGGACCTGGTCCACGACAACCACCCGGTCGAACCGCCCGCCCGGCCGGAGGAGGGCTACCACCTCGGGGTCGACATCACCGACCGGGCCATCGAGTTCATCGACGACGTGAAGACGATCGCGCCGGACCGGCCGGTGTTCCTCTATTACGCGCCGGGCTGCGCGCACGCTCCGCACCACGTGCCGCGCGAGTGGGCGGACCGCTACCGCGGCCGGTTCGACGGCGGCTACGAGGCGATGCGCGAGGAGATCCTGGCCCGGCAGAAGGAGATGGGCCTGGTCCCGCCCGAGACCGAGCTGCCGCCGCTCAACCCGATCGGCACCCCCGAGTCCCGCCGCGGACCCGACGGCCAGCCGTTCCCGATGCTCGATCACACCCGGCCATGGGACACGCTCTCCGACGACGAGAGGCGGCTGTTCACGAGGATGGCCGAGGTCTACGCCGGGTTCGTCTCGCACTGCGACGACCAGATCGGGCGCCTGCTGGACTACCTCGAGGACATCGGGCAGCTCGAGAACACCATCGTCGTGCTGGTCTCCGACAACGGTGCCAGTGGCGAGGGCGGCCCGAACGGCTCGGTCAACGAGAACAAATTCTTCAACGGCGTGCCCGACGACCTGGCCGAGAACATGGCCATGCTCGACGAACTGGGCGGCTTCCGGACCTACAACCACTACCCGAACGGCTGGGCGATGGCTCTCGACGCCCCGTTCAAGATGTGGAAGCGCTACTCGTTCAACGGCGGTACCTGCGATCCGTGCGTCATCTCGTGGCCGGCCGGGATCGCCGCCCGCGGTGAGATCCGGGACCAGTACCACCACGCCATCGACGTGATGCCAACGGTGCTCGACTGCCTCGGCATCGAGATGCCGGAGACGGTCAAGGGCTACACCCAGCACCCGATCCAGGGCGTGAGCATGCGCTACAGCTTCGACACCGCCGGGATCCCCAGCGCCCGGCACACCCAGTTCTATTCGATGCTCGGCACCCGCGGCATCTGGCACGACGGCTGGAAGGCCGTCACCACCCACCCGGCGATCAGCGGCTGGGGTCATTTCCAGGACGACACCTGGGAGCTCTACCACACGGACGTCGACCGCACCGAGCTGCACGACCTCGCCGACACCGAGCCGGGCAGGCTCGCGGAACTGATCGGACTGTGGTTCCACGAGGCGGGCGCGAACAGGGCGCTGCCGCTCGACGACCGGTATCCGGTCGAGATCCTCATGACGCCGCGACCGCGGCCTGCCCCGCTGCGCACCCGCTACGTGTACCGGCCCGGCGGCGCCGCGGTGCCCGAGTCGGTGGCGGTGGCCGTGCGCAACCGCTCGTACTCGCTCGGGGCGCTGGTGGCCCTGCCCGAGCGCGGTGCGTCGGGCGTGTTGTTCGCGCAGGGCGGTCGCTTCGGCGGGCACGCGCTGTACGTGCGGGACAACCGGCTGCACTACGTCTACAACTTCCTCGGCAGCGAGCAGCAGCTGATCAGCGCAACCGAGGAGCTGCCGATCGGCGACCGGGTGATCCTCGGCGCCTCGTTCGACAAGGACGGCGAGGACCCGCCGGGCACCGCGCGCGGTCTGCTGAGCCTTTACCACGGCGACCGGAAGGTCGGGGAGGGTCGGATCCGGACCCAGCCGGGCGTGTTCGGGCTGGGCGGCACCGGGCTCACCATCGGTCGCGACGACGGCGAGCCGGTCACCGACGACTATCCGGGTGCGGCCCCGTGGGCCTTCGCAGGCGGCACGTTGAACCGGGTGGTCGTGGACGTCAGCGGCGAGACATACGTCGACCTCGAACGCGCGGCCGCCGCCATGCTGTCCCGGGAGTAGCGGCTGCGCCGCCTGTGCGCGATTCGTACCCCGACCGGGGTACGAATCGCGCACAGTTGTTTCAGTGCTTGCGGCGGCTGATCACGGCGGCCAGCGCGCCACCGACCGCGCCGAGCGCCAGGGCGGTCGGTACCCCGATCTTCGCCGCCTTGCGCCCGGTGCGGTAGTCCCGGATCTCCCAGCCGCGGTTGCGGGCGAGTTCCTTCAGGTCGGCGTCCGGGTTGATCGCGACCGCGGTGCCGACGAGCGAGAGCATCGGCACGTCGTTGTGGCTGTCGGAGTACGCCGTGCACCGCTTGAGGTTCAGGCCCTCGCGCACGGCCAGCGTGCGGACGGCGTGCGCCTTGCCCGCGCCGTGCAGGATGTCGCCGACCAGCCTGCCGGTGAACTTACCGTCCTCGCTCTCGACGACGGTTCCCAAGGCGCCGGTCAGCCCGAGCCGCTTCGCGATGACCTGGGCCAGTTCCACCGGGGTCGCGGTCACCAGCCACACCTGCTGGCCTGCGTCGAGGTGCATCTGCGCCAGCGCCCTGGTCCCCGGCCAGATCTTGTCGGCGATCAGCTCGTCGTAGATCTCCTCGCCGAGGCGGGAGAACTCCGCGGTCTCGCGGCCCGCGATGAAGGCCAGCGCGCGTTCCTTGCCGCTGGCGACGTCGTCGCTGTTCTCCTTGCCGGTCACCCGGAACTTGAGCTGCTGCCAGCCGAACCTGGCCATGTCGGCGAGCGAGATGTACTTGCGGGCGGCCAGGCCACGGGCGAAGTGGATGATCGAGGCGCCCTGGACCATGGTGTTGTCCACGTCGAAGAACGCCGCCGCGGTCAGGTCGAGCGGCACACCGCCCTCGGTCTCGCGGGCGCCGAGTTCGCCGCCTGCCTCGGCCTCGCTCGTCGCCGCCTCGTGTAACGCGATGGCCGCGTCCGCGCTGGCCTCACCCGCGAGGCTGGCCCGCAGCTGGGCGTCGCTGGGCCCCAAGGGGTTCCTGCCGCGTCGGCGGGGACGCTTGGCGTCGAGCCATCCGGCGCCCACTCCCGAGCCGGTCGGACCAGATCGACCAGGCACTCATACCTCCTGTGTTCGTCCAACTGCGGCCCACCCTATCCCCAGCATCGAGGGCGCACCCGGTGGATCGCCGCCCGCGTGGCCGCTGTGACTTGCGTCTCCGCGGGTGGCCGGCGGAAGGCGCAGGTGACGGTGGCACAGTGGACCCATGACCGACCCCGCACACACCATCACCCTGCTGACCCGGGCCGGCTGCGGCTCCTGTGACGTAGCGCGCACACAGCTGCTGCGACTGTGTGAGGAATTCGGCCTCGAACTCGAATCGGTCGACGTCGACGTGGCCGCGGCGACCGATCCCGAGCTGCGCGCCGAGTACGGCGACCGGCTGCCCGTTGTGCTGCTCGACGGCCGTGAGCACAGTTACTGGGAGGTCGACGAGCCTCGGCTGCGATCGGATTTGACAATCTGAGGCCGACCTGACCCCCTCCGCAACCGGACACCTCGCAGGTCGCAGCGGGTGAATTCGGAATCCGGCGACTTTGTGCATGGGTTCACAAGCAGTTACCGTGGTGTGAACAGTCCCCCCGGATCAGCGTGAGAACCGGCCATGTGCATGGCCGGACGAGGAGCCACCAACGTGACCGAACAGCACCAGCCGCATGGGTTCTCTGCCCGTGGCGTCGCAGGGGCTGAGAACACGTCTCGTCCTGGTGCCGAGGTCGCCCGCGCGGACACGACGGTGCGGGACCTGCCGCAGGCCACCGTCACCCGGCTCGCCACCTATCTGCGGGTGCTCGGTGTGATGGCCGACGACGGCACCCTCATCGTCTCCAGCGAGGAACTCGCGACCGCGGCCGGTGTCGGCTCCGCGAAGCTGCGCAAGGACCTCTCGTTCCTCGGCCCCAACGGGGTCCGCGGCGTCGGATACGACGTCACCAAGCTGCGCGCCCGCATCGAGGCCGCGCTCGGGCTGGACCGCGGCCACCAGGTGGTGCTGGTCGGCGTCGGCAGCCTGGGGCAGGCCCTGGCCCGGTACGGCGGGTTCGGCCGTCGCGGATTCACGATGGTCGGTCTGTTCGACCGCAATCCCGACCGGATCGGCAGTACCGTCGACGCGCTGACCGTTCGCGACGTCGCCGAGCTCGAGGCCGCGTGCCGCGAGCTGGACGCCACCATCGGGGTCATCGCGACCCCGGACGAATCTGCCCAGGAGGTGTGCGACCTGCTGGTGAATGCCGGTGTGCGCTGCATCCTGAGCTTTGCGGCCTCGCCGCTCGATGTCCCGAAACACGTCGAGATCCGCCGAGTGGATCTCGCCGTGGAGATGCAGGTGCTGTCCTTCCACAGCGCCCGCAACGCCGAAACCGAGCCGGCCGCGGCATCGGCGGCGGTGGGACTCCGCACGGCACGCTCGGCTTCGTCAGGCTCGGGTTCGACAACGAATGGATCGGTGATGGCACCGTGAGTGTTCTCCTGGTCGGGATCTCGCATCGCAGCGCTCCCGTCTCCATCCTCGAGCGGGTCGCCGTCGGCGACACGGATCGGCCGAAGCTGATCGACAAGATGGTGGCCTCCGATCACATCTCCGAGGTCATGATCGTCTCCACCTGCAACCGGGTGGAGATCTACGCGGTGGTCGACGCCTTCCACGGCGCGCTCGCCGACGTGGGGGAGCTGCTCGCCACGCATTCCGGCCTCGACCTCGCTGACCTCACCAAGCACGCGTATGTGCGCTACAGCGAGGCGGCCGCCGAGCACCTGTTCGCGGTCGCCAGCGGGCTCGACTCGATGGTGGTCGGTGAGCAGCAGATCCTCGGCCAGATCCGGACCGCGTACGCCACCTCCGACAACCAGCAGGCCGCGGGCCGGGTGCTGCACGAGCTGGCCCAGCAGGCGCTGCGGGTCGGCAAGCGGGTGCACTCCGAGACCGGCATCGACCGGGCGGGCGCGTCCGTCGTCTCGGTCGCGCTGGACAAGGCCTCGGCCCTGCTCGGCGACGGGCTCGCCGGGCGCACCGCGATGGTGCTGGGCGCAGGCTCGATGGGCGGGCTGTCCGTCGCGCACCTGACCAGGGCCGGGATCGGTCGCATCATCGTCGCCAACCGCACAAGGGAGCGGGCCGAGCGCCTTGCCGAGACCGCGCGGGCCGCAGGGGTCGCCGCCGACACCGTCGAGCTGGGTGATCTCTCCACGGCGCTCGCCGAGGCGGACGTGATGGTCACCTGTACCGGCGCGGTCGGTGCCGTGGTGACCCTCGCCGATGCGCATCTCGCGCTGGCGAAGCGGGACTCCGCGCAGCGGCCGCTGGTGATCTGCGACCTGGGCCTGCCCCGCGACGTCGAGCCCGCGGTGGCCGGGTTGCCCGGCGTGAGCCTGCTCGACATGGCGGCCCTGCAGCGCGATCCGGCCGCCGGTGCGGCCGCAGCCGATGCCGACGCCGCCCGCGAGATCGTCGCCGGTGAGCTGGCCACCTACCTGGCCGGACAGCGTCTGGCCGAGGTCACCCCGACCGTGACCGCCCTTCGCCAGCGCGCCGCCGATGTGGTGGAGGCCGAGCTGCTGCGGCTCGACTCCCGACTGCCCGGGCTCGAGGATCCGCAACGCGACGAGGTCGCGCGTACCGTGCGCCGCGTCGTCGACAAGCTGCTGCACGCGCCGACAGTGCGGGTCAAGCAGCTGGCCAGCGCGCCGGGAGGCGACTCCTACGCGGCCGCGCTGCGTGAGCTGTTCGAGCTGACGCCCGGGTCCGCCGAGGCCGTCGCGACACCGATGGAGACGCGCACGGTCGAGCTCGTGGACGACTTCACAGCAGGCCACCAGGCCGAGGCGATGGACGTATGGAAGGGGATGCAGTCATGAGTGCAACCGCCGCATCCACCAGGGACACCACCGCGGAGCAGACCCCCGCGGCCACCCTGCGCATCGGCACGAGGGGCAGCCTGCTGGCCACCACTCAGGCCGGCACCGTCCGGGACGCGCTGATCGCCGCAGGCCACCCCGCCGAGCTGGTGATCGTCAAGACCGCGGGCGACCAGTTCTCCGGCCCGGTCGAGAAGATCGGCGTCGGCGTGTTCACCGCCGCGCTGCGCGAGGAGCTCGCCGCCGGACACGTCGACATTGCCGTGCACTCGTTCAAGGACCTGCCCACTGCGCCCGACGAGCGCGTCGTCATCGCCGCCGTGCCCGGACGCGAGGATCCGCGCGACGCGCTGGTGGCACGCGACGGGATGGTGCTCGGTGAGCTGCCTGCCGGCTCCCGGATCGGGACCTCCGCGCCGCGGCGCATCGCCCAGCTGCGCGCCCTCGGGCTCGGCCTGGACATCCAGCCGTTGCGCGGCAACCTCGACA
Organism: Rhodococcus sp. UNC363MFTsu5.1; assembly: GCF_000686785.1. Classification (NCBI taxonomy): domain Bacteria; kingdom Bacillati; phylum Actinomycetota; class Actinomycetes; order Mycobacteriales; family Nocardiaceae; genus Rhodococcus; species Rhodococcus sp. UNC363MFTsu5.1. The sequence goes on along the minus strand of NZ_JMLO01000005.1, from coordinate 242,996 downwards.
CCAGGATCGGCAAGGTCGCCGACGGCGAGCTCGACGCGGTCGTGGTCGCGCGGGCGGGGCTCTCGCGGATCGGCAGGCTCGACGTGATCACCGAGTCGCTGGAGCCGGTGCAGATGCTGCCAGCCCCCGCGCAGGGCGCGTTGGCCGTCGAATGCCGCGCGGGTGACACCGCGCTGATCGCCATCCTCACCGAGCTGGACGATGCAGGCGCCCGCGCCGCCGTCACGGCGGAGCGCGCGCTGCTGGCCGAACTCGAGGCAGGCTGCACGGCCCCGGTCGGCGCGATCGCGGAGATCGTGGAGTCCATCGACGACGACGGCCGGGTGTTCGACGAGCTGTCGGTGCGGGGCTGTGCCGCCGCGCTCGACGGATCCGATTCGATCAGGGCCTCGACGGTCGGACCGCCGGACCGCGCCGAGGAGCTCGGCCGCGAGGTGGCCCGCGAACTGCTGGACCTGGGCGCCCGCGCCCTGATGGGCGCGGCGACCGAACGCGAGATGGAGGGCGGCCCAACCGATGAGTGAGCCATTTCCTCCGGCGCGCTCCTCGAAACCGCGCGCCATTTCCCACGTCCCTGACATTGCTCGACACATGAACGCACTGGAGAACAACCGATGAGCCGAGTCCGCAAGAACACCCCCGGACGGATCCTGTTCGTGGGCTCCGGCCCGGGCGACCCGGCGCTGCTCACCGTCCGGGCGAGGGACGTCCTCGCCGCCGCCACCCTGGCGTTCACGGACCCCGACGTCGACAAGGGCGTGACCGCGCTGGTCGGCACCGGCCTGCTGGGCAAGGGCGAGGAGATCGACCCCGAGAACCCGCCCTTCGAGGTGCGCCCCGCGCTCGGCGAGCCGGCCGAGGTCGCCAAGACCCTGGTGGCCGAGGCCAAGAACGGGCACGACGTGGTCCGCCTGGTCTCCGGCGACCCGCTCACAACCGATTCGGTCATCGCCGAGGTCACCGCGGTGGCGCGGACCCAGGTGCAGTTCGAGATCCTGCCCGGCCTGCCCGCCGGATCCGCGGTCCCGAGCTACGCGGGCATGCCGCTCGGCTCCGGTCACACCGAGGTCGACGTGCGCGGCGAGGTCGACTGGGCCGCGCTGGCCGCGGCACCGGGACCGCTGGTGCTGCACGCGACCGCCGGCCACCTCGCGGAGACCGCGAGCGAGCTGGTCGAGAACGGCCTTGCCCCGCAGACGCCCGCCGCGATCACCGTTCGCGGCACCACCTGCCAGCAGCGCACCGTCGAGGCCACCCTCGCGACGCTGAACGAGGCGGGCTCGGAGCTGGTCGGTTCGCTGATCGTGACCGTCGGCAAGGTGGTCAGCCAGCGCAGCAAGATGTCCTGGTGGGAGTCGCGCGCCCTGTACGGCTGGACCGTCCTGGTGCCGCGCACCAAGGAGCAGGCCAGCGAGATGAGCGATCGCCTCGTCACGCACGGCGCCATCCCCATCGAGGTGCCCACCATCGCGGTCGAGCCGCCGCGCAGCCCGGCGCAGATGGAGCGTTCGGTCAAGGGTCTGGTCGACGGTCGCTACCAGTGGGTGGTCTTCACCTCCACCAACGCGGTGCGCGCGGTCTGGGAGAAGTTCGAGGAGTTCGGGCTCGACGCCCGCGCGTTCTCCGGCGTGAAGATCGCCTGCGTCGGCGAGGCCACCGCGGACAAGGTGCGCTCGTTCGGCATCAACCCCGAGCTGGTGCCGTCCGGTGAGCAGTCCAGCGAGGGCCTGCTGGCCGAGTTCGCGCCGTACGACGACGTGTTCGACCCGGTCAACCGGGTGCTGCTGCCCCGAGCCGACATCGCCACCGAGACCCTGGCCGAGGGCCTGCGCCAGCGCGGCTGGGAGATCGACGACGTCACGGCCTACCGCACCGTCCGGGCAGCGCCGCCGCCGGCCGAGACCCGCGAGATGATCAAGACCGGTGGGTTCGACGCGGTCTGCTTCACCTCGTCCTCGACCGTGCGCAACCTGGTCGGCATCGCAGGCAAGCCGCACGCCCGCACGCTGGTGGCGTGCATCGGGCCGAAGACCGCGGAGACCGCGATCGAGTTCGGCCTCCGGGTCGACGTGCAGCCCGAGACCGCTCAGGTCGGCCCGCTGGTGGAGGCGCTCGCCGAGCACGCCGCCCGGCTGCGCGCCGAGGGAGCGCTGCCGCCCCCGCGTAAGAAGTCCCGCAGGCGCTGACGCCCGTGAGTCCTTCTGGTCCCCAGGCGGGCCAGAAGGACTCACAGGCCCGACGAAGGAGGGCATCCATCTTTCCCGCCGAACGTCCCCGGCGCCTGCGCGCCACCCCGGCGCTGCGTCGACTGGTCGCCGAGACCTCGCTGGAGCCACGGCATCTGGTGCTGCCGATGTTCGTCGCGGACGGCATCGACGAGCCGCGCGAGATCAGCTCGATGCCCGGCGTGTTCCAGCACACCCTCGACTCCCTGACCCGCGCCGCCACGGAGGCGGTCGCGGCGGGTGTCGGCGGGCTGATGCTCTTCGGCGTCCCCAGGACCGAGGACAAGGACGCCAACGGTTCGGGCGCGACCGATCCCGACGGCATCCTGAACCGGGCCCTCCGCGTGCTCCGCGACGAGCTCGGCGACTCCACCGTGATCATGGCGGACACCTGCCTCGACGAGTTCACCGATCACGGCCATTGCGGGGTGCTCGCGGCGGACGGCCGGGTGGACAACGACGCGACCCTGACCCGCTACGTCGACATGGCGGTCGCGCAGGCCGAGTCGGGGGCGCACCTGCTCGGGCCGAGCGGAATGATGGACGGACAGATCGCCGCGATCCGCGAGGGTCTCGACGACGTCGGTCGTCAGGACACGGGCATCCTGGCCTACTCCGCCAAGTACGCCTCCGCCTTCTACGGCCCCTTCCGCGAGGCCGTCGGGTCGTCGCTGTCCGGGGATCGGCGCACCTACCAGCAGGACGCGGCCAACCGTCGCGAGTCGCTGCGCGAGGTCGACCTTGACCTGGACGAGGGTGCGGACATGGTGATGGTGAAGCCGGCCATGTCGTACCTCGACGTGCTGCGGGAGGTCGCCGACATGTCCACGGTTCCCGTTGCGGCCTACCAGATCTCGGGGGAGTACTCGATGATCACCGCGGCCGCCCAGAACGGCTGGATCGACCGCGACGCCGCCGTGCTCGAGTCGCTGCTCAGTATCCGACGCGCGGGTGCGGACATCGTGCTGACGTATTGGGCTGCCGAGTTCGCCGCCCGGTTGTGATGGTTACGGTGGTGCCATGACCGCCCCCTGGCCGCCAGCGCCCCCGACCGGCCCCGTCGCGCAGGACGCGCGACGCGTGCCGCCCGTCGACGTGGGTACCGCCTTCCAGTTGTTGTGTGGGGTCGCCGCGCTCGGTGTGGTGAACCTGTTCGCCACCCTCGCGATGGTGGCCGCGGATCGGAAGACCTTCGCAGATCAGCTGATCAAGGACGTGCACGCCCAGGACCCGTCGGTCGAGATCAGCACCTCGGCGGCCGAGGGGCTGCTGCTGGTCGGGCTCGGTGTCACCGCGCTGCTCGGGCTCGCGCTGACCGGCCTGTACCTGCTGTTCGTGTTCAAGATGCGCAGCGGCAGGAACTGGGCCCGCATGCTGGTGACCATGATCGGCGTGACGATGGTCTTCTTCGCGATCCCGGCGCTGTTCGGGCTCGGCGCCGGTGGCGGCGTGGCCGGGATGGTCGCGGGCGGGGCCGGCATCCTGCAGGCGGTGCTGTCCGTCGGCGCGGTGATCCTGATGCACCGGAGCGAGTCGAACCGGTACTTCGTGCCCGGGCCGAAGGCGCAGTAGCCGTCGTGGGTGACGCGCAGGCCCGTCCTCGCCCCGTCGACATCGCGTACTGGCTGTGGCTGGTCTGCGCCGCGCTGCTTGTGCTCTTCGGACTGCTCGCGCTGACGTCTCCCGGCACCGCGATACGGGAGGAACTGGTGGCGCGCGGCGCGAACCCCGACAGCGTGGACGAGTTCATCGTGCTGCTGCGTGGCTCCGGAGCCGTCTCGCTGCTCACCGGGCTCGGGGTCGGGCTGATGGCTGGGCCGACCAGGGCGGGGGATCCGCGCTTCCGGCGGGCGGTCGTCGCGCTTTCGGCGGTGTTCGCCCTGCTGCAGCTCGCGCTGATCGCGACCGGCCTCGGTCAGGTGCCCACGCTGATTGTCTCGGTGCTCGCGCTGGTGGCGAGCGCGCTCGTCTACCTGAGGTCCTCGGCGGCGTGGTTTGCCGGTGAGTGAGGATCGGCCGCACGGCGACGCCGGATCGGCCGACACCGCCGAGCGGGTGCTGTTCGAGGAACCGGGCGGACGGTGGTCGCTGGTCGCGCTCGGCCCGGCGCTGTGCCTGGTCGTGCTCGTGGTGGAGGCGATCATCGGTTCGGGTGTGCACTGGCTCGGGTTGACGCTGTTCGCCGCGCTGCTGGCCGGCCTGGTCGCCCTTCAGGTGGTGGCTGCGCGACGACACGCGAGCGTGCTGCTCACCCCGGCGGTGCTGCGCAACGGCGCCGAGACGCTGGAGGTGGCCGACATCGCCGAGATCCTGCCGGAGGCGGATCCGTTCGCGGAGGATCTGGAGCCGTGGGAGAGCGCCCCGTCGCTCGGCGAGCTGTCCGGGGTTCCCCGGCGCCGTACGGGGATCGGGTTGCGGCTGCGGGACGGCTCGGTGGTGCGGGCATGGGCGCGGGACGGCGACGGGCTGCGGTCCGAATTGGAGCGGCTCGTCGCGGACGAGGCGGAGGCGGACGAGGCGGAGGACGGTGAGCGATGAGCGAACGGATGACGCGGATCGTGGAGCTCGGCCTGGCGGTGCTCGCGATCGCGACGGCGGTCTGGTGCTGGAACCGGGGAGTGCAGACCTCGGACTTCGCGCCCGCGATGGACGGCGCCCCTGCCTTCACCGGCACGCACTACTCCGGCACCTGGATCGGGGCGGCGACCGCGCTGGTGATCGTGGCCGGGTTGTTGGTGATCGACGTGGTCAGGAGGCGGGATCGCGGCGGTCCGCAGTGACCGGGCGAACAGCGGCCCTACCTGGCGGCTAGTACCCACGGGGGGTATGGTAAGGGCATGAACGGATACTCCCCGCAGAAGGACGACCTCCTCAAGCGCCTTCGTCGCATCGAGGGACAGGTCGCGGGCATCTCCCGCATGGTCGACGACGACCGGTACTGCATCGACATCCTGACCCAGGTGTCGGCGGCGACCAAGGCGCTGCAGTCGGTCTCACTGAAGCTGATGGACGAGCACCTCGCGCACTGCGTGGTCGAGGCGGCCAAGAAGGGCGGCCCCGAGGCCGACGCCAAGGTCAAAGAGGCCTCGGACGCGATCGCCCGCCTCGTTCGGTCCTAGGGAGCGCGCGGATGCAGAGCACATACACGGTCACGGGCATGACCTGCGGGCATTGCGTCGCCTCGGTCACCGAGGAGGTCGGGGCCATCGCCGGGGTCACCGACGTGCAGGTCGACCTGGCCACTGGGGCGGTCCGCGTGACCAGTGAGAGCGAGCTCGACCCGAAGGCCGTCGCGGAGGCGGTCGAAGAGGCGGGCTACGAGCTGGCGCCATGATCGCCGCCGGCCCCGATGCGCTGGATGCCGTCGCCGTCGACGAGCGGGAGCTCGACCTCGATCTCGGCGGGATGACGTGTGCCTCCTGCGCGAACCGGATCGAGCGAAAGCTCGCGAAGATCGATGGCGTCCGCGCCACCGTCAATTTCGCCACCGAGCGGGCCCACGTGCGCTATCCGGCGGACGTGCAGCCCGCCGACCTGGTGTCCGCGGTCGAGGCGGCGGGCTACTCCGCGGCCGTGTCGAGGCCGGCGGGCCCCGCCGCTGCCGGGCCAGCGGAACCGGCGCCGGATCACCTCGGCAGGCGCCTGGCGATCTCGGCCATCGCCGCCGCCCCGGTCGTCGCGCTGTCGATGATCCCGGCGCTGCAGTTCGACTACTGGCAGTGGATCGCGCTCGCGCTGACCACGCTCGTGGTGTTCTGGGGCGGCTACCCGTTCCACCGGGCGGCGCTGACGAATGCCAGGCACGGCAGCTCGACGATGGACACGCTCGTCTCGCTCGGCACCCTCGCCGCGTACGGATGGTCGGTGTGGGCGTTGGTGTTCGGCACCGCGGGGCACATCAGGATGACCCACGAGTTCACACTGCGGTTGGGCGCGCACGACCCGTCGGGCCAGATCTATCTCGAGGTCTCCGCCGCGGTCACCGTCTTCCTGCTCGCGGGCCGGTACGCGGAGTCGCGGGCCAAACGCCGCGCGGGCGCCGCGCTGAGGGCGCTGATCGAGGTCGGTGCCAAGGACGTGGCGGTGCTGCGGGCCGACGCCGAGCGGCGGATCCCGGTGGGCGAGTTGCGGGTCGGTGAGCGATTCGTGGTGCGGCCGGGGGAGAAGATCGCCACCGACGGGCGAGTGCTCGAGGGCGCCGCGGCCGTGGACGCGTCGATGGTCACCGGCGAGTCGGTGCCGATCGAGGTGTCCGACGGTGACGCCGTCGTCGGCGGCACCGTGAACACCAACGGGCGACTCGTGGTGCGGGCCGAGAAAGTCGGCGCCGACACCCAGCTGGCCCACATCGCCGCGCTCGTCACCGAGGCGCAGAACGGCAAGGCCGCGGTAGCGCGGCTCGCGGACCGGGTGTCGGCGGTGTTCGTCCCGGTGGTGCTGGTCATCGCGGCGGCGACGCTGACGGGCTGGCTGGTCACCGGGCACGCCGCGACGGAGGCCTTCACCGCCGCCGTCGCGGTGCTCATCGTGGCGTGCCCATGCGCGCTCGGATTGGCCACGCCTACGGCGCTCCTTGTCGGCACCGGTCGCGGCGCTCAGCTCGGCATCCTGATTCGGGGGCCCGAGGTGCTCGAGCAGGCCAAGCGGATCGACACCGTCGTACTGGACAAGACCGGCACCGTCACCACGGGGCGGATGACGCTCGACGAGGTGGTCGTGGCGCGCGGCGAGAGCCCCGATCGCGTGCTGGCGCTGGCGGCCGCCGTCGAGGGCGCGTCGGAGCATCCGGTGGCAAGGGCCATCGCGGCCGCGGGCGGCTCCCGGCATCCGGTGGCGGAGTTCGAGAACCGACCCGGCCTCGGCGTCGTCGGACTGGTCGACGGGGTCCGGGTCAGCGTCGGGCGGCCGGACGGCCCGATCCCGCCGGAGCTGCGGTCCGTGTTCGCGGCCGGACGTACCGCCGTCGCGGTGGCCTGGGACGGCGCGATCCGCGGCGCCATCACGGTCACCGACGCCGTCAAGCCCACCAGCACCGAGGCGGTCGCGCAGATCGTGGCGCTCGGCATGACCCCCGTGCTGTTGACCGGTGATCGCGCCGAGGTCGGGCACGCGGTGGCGCGGACCGTCGGCATCGACCGGGTGATCGCGGAGGTCCTGCCCGAGGACAAGGTCGCGCACGTGGCGCGACTGCAGCGCGAGGGCGCCGTCGTCGCCATGGTCGGCGACGGGGTGAACGACGCGGCGGCGCTCGCCACGGCGGACGTCGGCCTCGCGATGGGGACCGGGTCGGACGCCGCGATCGAGGCGAGCGACCTGACCCTGGTGCGCGGCGACCTGCGTTCGGTGCCGCAGGCGATCCGGCTGTCGAGGGCCACCCTCGGCACCATCAGGGCGAACCTGTTCTGGGCGTTCGCGTACAACGTCGCGGCCATCCCGCTGGCGGCGCTCGGCCTGCTGAACCCGATGATCGCGGGCGCGGCGATGGCGCTGTCCTCGGTGTTCGTGGTGGGCAACAGTCTGCGGTTGCGCAGATTCCGCTGACGGCCGGATCCTTCCCCGGCCTCGGCGGGTGCCCGCCGATTTGCGTGAACCCCACGCCAACTTGAACACTGTTCAAGTTGGCGTGAGGGCAGGGAGATCGGTGAAGCAGGCAGGGACAGGTCGTGGCGACGTCCGGCACACCCGGGTGGTGGTGATCGGGGCCGGTTTCGCCGGGTTAGGCATGGCGGCAGGCCTGGCCCGCGCCGGTCACGACGACTTCGTCGTGCTGGAGAAGGCCGAGGACGTCGGCGGCACCTGGCGGGAGAACACCTACCCCGGCTGCGAATGCGACGTGCCGTCGTCCCTGTACTCGTACTCGTTCGAACAACAGGCATGGGGCGACCTCCGGGCGTCGCAGCCGGAGATCCTCCGCTACCTGCGCAAGGTGACCGTCAAATACGGCCTCCGGGACAAGATCGAATTCGGCGTCGAGGTCGAGCGCGGTCACTGGGACGAGGTCGACGGGCGGTGGCACCTGTTCACCACCACCGGCCGGGAGTTCGTGGCGCAGTTCCTGGTGGTCGGAACCGGAGCCCTCCATCTGCCCAAGGTGCCGAAGACGCCTGGCGCCGCGTCCTTCGGCGGCGCCGCGTTTCATTCGGCGCGATGGGACCACACCGTCGACCTCACCGGCAAGCGGGTCGCGGTCATCGGCACCGGCGCCAGCGCGATCCAGATGGTGCCCGAGATCGCGGCCGTTGCCGGCTCACTCCAGCTGTATCAGCGCACCCCGCCCTGGGTCTTGCCGCGCCGGGAGGCCGGGCCGGTCGCGCGCACGGTCGGGCGGGTGCCGTTACTCCGGGGCCTCGTCCGGAGCCTGACCTATTGGAACGCCGAACTCCTGGCCGTCGGTCTCAACGGGCGCCACGCCCTGACCCGGCCGATGGAGTGGCGGGCGAAGCGGCACCTGCGACGTCAGGTCGAGGACCCTGCCCTGCGGGCGAAGCTGACGCCGGCCTACCGGATCGGCTGCAAGCGAATTCTGCGCTCCGACAAGTACTTCCCGGCGCTGGCCCGGCCGGGCACGGAGCTGATCGCGGACGGGATCGCCGAGATCACGCCGGAGGGCATCGTCACAACGGACGGGACGAGGCGTGCGGCGGACGTCATCGTGTACGCGACCGGTTTCCGGATCGCCGGCTCGCTGGCCCGACTTCCCCTCGCCGGCCGCGACGGGGTCACCCTGCAGGAGCGGTGGATGCGCGACGGGATCCGGACCCACCTCGGCATCTCGGTCTCGGGCCTGCCCAACGCGTTCTTCCTCACCGGGCCCAACACCGGCCTCGGGCACAACTCGGTGGTGTTCATGATCGAGTCGCAGGTGCGGTACGCGCTGCGGGCGATGGAACTGGTCGATCGCGAGCGCGCGAGTGCGCTCGACGTCCGGGCGGACGCGCAGGCGGCCTTCCACGACGACCTGCACGCGCGGCTGGCCACCGCGGTCTGGAGCACGGGCGGGTGCTCGAGCTGGTATGTCGACGCCAACGGAACCAATCACTCTGTGTGGCCCGGATTCTCGTGGCAGTACTGGTTGCGCACCCGGCGGGTGAGCAGGCGCGACCACCACTTCCTCTGAGGTCGGCGGACTCCGGTCCTGGCCGGGGCGGTCCGATGTCGGGCACGATGGGGTGATGATCCTTGTCGTCGACGACGATCCCTCGGTGCGCGAGGCGGTCGTGACCGCGCTCGAACTCGACGGACACGAGGTGCGATCGGTCGGCGACGGGAGCGCCGCGCTGGCGGCACTCGGGCAGGACGCCTTTGGCGCGATGGTGCTCGACGTGACGATGCCGGGAATCGATGGACTGTCGGTGTGCCGGTTGCTGCGCGCGCGGGGTGATCGGATCCCGATCCTGGTGCTGACGGCCCGCTCCGAGGTGGGCGACAGGATCGCCGGGCTCGACGCGGGCGCGGACGACTACCTGCCGAAGCCCTTCGACATCGACGAACTCGCGGCCCGGGTGCGGGCGCTGCTGCGCAGGGCGGCGCCCCCCGAGCCTGCCGTGGAATTCGGGGACCTCACCATCGACCCGGAGACCCGCCGCGGCATCCGTTCGGGTCGGAGCATCGACTTCACGCAGACCGAGTTCGCGCTGCTCGAGTTGTTGATGGCCAACGCCGGTCAGACGCTGACGCGGGAGGTCATCACCGATCGGGTCTGGGGGCACGACTTCGGATCCCAGTCCAATTCGCTCGCCGTCTACGTCAGCTACCTCCGCACGAAGCTGGAGTCGGGCGGTGAGCCGCGCATCATCCACACCGTCCGCGGACTCGGCTATCGGCTGGCGCCGCCGTGACGCGGGGTCGCCTGCCCATCAGGACGCGCATGGCGATCGTCACGTCGGTCGCCGTCGCCGCGGTGGTGCTCGCCTGTGCGGCTGGGGCCTACTGGATCTCTTCCCGTGAGGTGTACCGGAGCCTGGACCTCGGGCTGATCCGGGAGGCGAGCGCACTGCAGCTGCAGCTGCACGCGGGCAAGGACCTGGGTGACGGGACCGAATGCGCGACCCTCGCCTCACCGGCGTGCTTCGAGGTGCTCGACACCGTGGACGAGAAGCCTGTCGTGCTGCCGGAACCGGAGGGCGTGGATGCGGTCATCAGAGGCGAGGCGGATCCCTTCCTGACGAACATCGATCTCATGGGCCTTCCCGGTCGGATGTACGTGACCCCGCTGCTGGACGGCGGTGCTCTGTTGGTCGCTGTCCGCGCCGATCAGCAATTCCGGGCGCTGGACCGGATCGCCCGATTTCTCGCGCTGCTGTGCGGCGCAGGCATCGTGATCAGCGCTGCGCTCGGCTACGCGGTGGCGCGTTACACGCTGCGTCCGGTCACCCGGCTCTCCCGGGAGGCGCAGTTGGTCGCGAAGGAACGGGATCCGAGCCGGGAGATCGTCGTGGACGGGTCCGACGAGCTGGCGAGACTCGGCGAATCGATGAACACCATGCTGCGCGCCCTCGACGACTCCCTCCGCGCTCAGCGTCAGCTCGTCTCCGACGCCTCGCACGAGCTGCGGACGCCGTTGACGGGGATCATCGCGAACGCCGAGCTGCTGGCGCGAGGCGACGGGTTGACCGAGGAGCAGCGCACCAGGGTACGGGCGGCGCTGGCGCGCAGCACCGCCGACATGCGCACGCTGATCGACGACATCGTCGATCTCGCACAGGGATCCGAACCGGACATCGCGACCGAGGACGTGGCCTTCGACGACGTCGTGGTGGAGGTCGTCGAGGCCGCCCGCGCACACTGGCCGGAGATCGACTTCCGGGTCTCGGTCGGCGAGCACACCGTGCACGGGACCCGCGCACGGCTGGCGAAGCTCGTCTCGAACCTGGTCGACAACGCGGCCAAGTTCAGCACGGCCGGTGGCGCTGTCGACATCACCCTGGCGGACGGCGTCCTCACGGTGCGCGATCACGGCTCCGGCATCGACGAGGCGGACCTGGGCCTGGTCTTCGAGCGCTTCTACCGATCGGCGCGCTCGCGGGGCACCGCGGGGTCCGGGCTCGGTCTCGCCATGGCGCAGCAGATCGCCCGAGCGCACGGGGCGGTCATCACCGCGGCAAACGCACCCGACGGCGGTGCGCTCTTCACTGTGCGGTTGCCACCCTCCCGGTGAGCCCGTCTGCGGCTCGGCGCGGTGCTCTGATCTTCCTCTAACGTTCGGTGCCTACCGTCGCTCGTCATGAGAGCACTGAAATCGACTCGAGCTTTCGCCACGGCAACGGTCGCAGCCGTGGCGCTGGCGCTCGCGGCAACGGGATGTTCTGCAGAGCAGTCGGATTCGGCCGTCCGCGTGGACGGGAACACGGTGATCGTGCCGATCGACGGCGGCGAGGTGCGGGTCGACGTGAACGACCTGAGCGTCCGCGGTCCCGTCGAGCTGTCCGCCGCGGCGGCGACGGACCTGGGCGCACCAGGGGAGATCTCGGTGGAGGCCACCCGCGCGCACTGGTCGTATCCCGAACGCGGTCTCGACGTCACCGCGACCGCGCGCGACGGTCGGCTCCTCGTCGACATGACCGGCCGTGGCGAGCAGGAGCTGGCGTGGCCGGTCACCGGCACCGGTGCGCGGGACCTGCAGTTGCCGCGCGGTGAGGGGCTGAGCATCCCGGTCGACGACGCCTTCTGGAACGACCCCGACACCGGTCTGGTCGGAGAGGAGGGCGAGCGGCTGCAGGACCTGACCATGCCGTTCTGGGGGTACAGCGCGGGCGCCGTCGGTGCGAGTTACCTGGTGCCGACCGACATCGGCACCACGCTGGGGTTCAGCTCGGTCGACGGCCGGCTGCGCGGCACCTCCGTGCACGAGTTCAGTGAGGCCAGGGGCACCGGCACCTATACCGTTGCGCTGTCGCTCACCGACGGATCGCCCGTGGCCGCCGCCAAGGACTACCGCGCGCTGCTGCAGCAGCAGGGCGGCCTGCGCACCCTGACGCAGAAGATCGCCGCGAACCCGGACACCGAAAAGCTCGTCGGTGCCTTCCACGCCTACCTGTGGGGCGACGGTCGCACCCCGGAGTCGGTGCGCAAGCTCGAGGACCTCGGCCTCTCGAGACTGTGGCTGGGCTACGACTCGGACGACCAGCCGATGACCCGAGAGTCCGTCGAGACGGCAAAGGACGCAGGCTATCTCGTCGGTCCGTACGACACCTTCGGCAACGCGCAGGACCCGTCCGGCGAGGTCGACAATCCGTCCTCCCGGTGGCCCGAGGGGGTGTGGCCGGGGGACTGCGTCGTCGACGAGAACGGCGAGCGGGAAAGCGGATTCGGCGGCAGGGGCTGCTACCTGAGTTCGCAGGCGCTGGCGGCGCGCCCGGATCTGCTGGCGAGCCGGGTCGCCGGGAAGGTGGACAACGGCGCGAACAGCTACTTCCTCGACGTCGATGCGACGGGCGAAGTCTTCGACGACCACAGCCCCGACCACCCCATGACCCAGTTCCGGGACCGGCAGAACCGCCTCGATCGCATGGGCGTGATCGGGGAGGACCTGGTGCTGGGCTCGGAGACTGTCGGGTCCTGGGCCAACGGCGTCGTGTCCTTCAGCCACGGCTCGAGCACCCCCGTCATGAACGACCTCTGGAAGTTGGAACGGGACAAGGCGACGTGGGGTGCGTACTGGGGGAAGAACGGACCGGCCACCTTCTTCAAGCCGGTCGAGCTGCCCGAGAAGCTGCGCGCCGGGATGTTCGACCCGAAGTACCGTGTGCCGCTGTACGAGACCGTGCTGCACGATTCGGTGGTCAGCACGGATCGTTGGGAGCTGTCCTTCAACAAGCTGCCATCCCTGCAGACCACCCGCGCGCTGCTCGCGATGCTCTACAACACCCCGTTGAACTACACCCTGAATGCGCAGACCATCGCCGAGGAGGGGCCGCGGATGGCGACCATGCAGAAGTTCTTCGCCACCATCCAGGAGGCCGCAGGAACCGAGCCGATGAACGACTTCCGGTGGCTGACCGATGATCGCACGGTGCAGCGCACCACCTTCGGCGACGGAGCGCTCGAGGTGACGGCGAACTTCGGCGAGCGCGCCTTCGAGGATGCCGACCTCGGGGCCGTGCAGCCCGGCTGCGTGGCCGCCTCGATCGGCGGCGAGGTGACGACGCTGTGTCCCTGACGAGATGCTGTCGCCGGGCCGCCGATCAGCCGCCCAGCATCGCCGCGCCGAGCGTGGATTCCGGCACCGCGAACCCCTCGATCAGGGTCAGGGCGTGCGGGCGCAGCGTGCGGCAGCGTTCGTTGACCCCGCGGGTCACCGCCTTCGCGCGCTCGACGGACAGCTGCCGGTGCTCCATGAACCAGGCCTTGTCCTCCTCGATCACCGTGAGCGCGTACAGGTCGCACAGATCGCCGAGCAGGTCGGCGGCCGCCTCGTCCTCGCACGAGTCGATGCCTGCGACGAACGCCTCGAGCACCACCCGGTCGATGTGCGCCTCGGCCGCCCGCAGCACGTGGTCCTGCACGGTGTTGAAGGCATCGAAGGGATCGTCCTCGCGCTTCTGCGCGCCCTGCAGCCGCCGGGCCGCCGTGGACAGCAGGTACTCCTCGCGGTCAGAGAACATCGTCAGCTGCGTGCCCCGGTTGAACAGGCTGCCGTCCTCCTCGTTGTCCTGCCGGGTGTCGAGGATGGTCTGGATGATCTGCTGGGCGGCGGTGCGCTTCTTGACCACGTCGGAGACGGTGGTGGCGGCGAAGCGCATCCACTCGACGGGACTCATGCCGCGGACCTCCTCGGCGTACGCGGTGAGCAGTTCCTTCGCGACGAGCTGGGTGAGCACGTGGTTGTCGCCCTCGAAGGTGGTGAACACGTCGGTGTCGGCCTTGAGCGCGACGAGCCGGTTCTCGGTGAGGTACCCGGCGCCGCCGCAGGCCTCGCGGCACTCCTGGATCGCGCGGGTGGCGTGCCAGGTGTTGGCGGCCTTGAGCCCGGCCGCCCTTGCCTCCAGCTCGCGCTGTTCCTGCGGGTCCACCTCGTCCGCGGTCTGGATCTCGTGCAGCCTGGTCACCAGCTGGTTCTGCGCGAAGTGCAGGGCGTAGGACTTCGCGATCAGCGGCAGCAGCCGGCGCTGGTGCACCAGGTAGTCCATGATGAGGACCTCGTCGTCACTCTTCGGCTTGTCGAACTGCCTGCGCTGCAACGCGTATCGGGTCGCGATGCTCAGCGCCACCCGGGCGGCCGCGCCCGCCGCGCCGCCGACGGTGACGCGACCGCGGATCAGGGTGCCCACCATGGTGAAGAAGCGCCGGTTCGGGTTCTCGATCGGGGAGGAGTACGTCCCGTCCGCCGCGACGTCGGCGTACCTGTTGAGCAGGTTCTCCCGCGGCACCCGCACCCGGTCGAAGACGATCCGGCCGTTGTCGACCCCGGGCAGGCCGCCCTTGTGGCCGCAGTCGGAGGTGGTGACCCCGGGCAGGTCGGCACCGTCCTCGCCGCGGATCGGCACCACGAAGCAGTGCACGCCCTTCGACTCGGGCTCCTCGCCCGGTGCCGCGGTGATCAACTGGGCGAACACCGCCGCCATCCGGGCGTGTTGGGCCGCGCCGCCGATGTAGTCCTTGCGGGAGGACGGCGTCGGGGAGTCGATCACGAACTCCTGGGTGGCCGGGTCGTAGGTCGCGGTGGTCTCCAGCGCCTGGACGTCGCTGCCGTGGCCGGTCTCGGTCATCGCGAAGCAGCCGAGCAGGTCGAGGTCGATCAGCGGCCTGACGTAGGCCGCGTGATGGCGTGCGGTGCCGAGATTCTCGATGGCGCCGCCGAAAAGCCCCCATTGGACGCCTGCCTTGACCATGAGCGACAGATCGGACATCGCGAGCATCTCGATGCTGGTCACCGCGGCGCCCACGTCGCCGGTGCCGCCGTGCGCGGCGGCGAAGCCGTTGGCCGCGTAGCCGGACTCGGCGAGGATCCGCATCTGCTCGAGTGCCTTGGCGCGGGCGGCCTCGAGATCCGGGGTGAAGTGCGGGGCGAACTCCTCGCGGGTCAGGTCCACCCGGACCTTCTCGCGCACCTCCCGCCACTGCCCGTCGAGAGTGGTCCGCAGGTGGTCCGCTGTGGTGGCCATGGTCCGACGGTAGCGCAGCGGTGGCCGTCGCCGCCCTATGCTGACCTGGCCAGGTCAGGTCCCGGATGCCGAAAGCGCGAGGACGACGATGATCACGCTGATACCCGACAACCAACGCCGCACCCTCGACGAGCTCGGCGATCGCCTGGACCTCGAGATCGGCGACGTCACCGCCAAACGGTCGGCCTACTGGCTGATGTTGCTGCTGTCCGCGACGATCGCCGTCGCAGGCGTGATCAGCGACTCCACCGCCACCGTCATCGGCGCGATGATCGTGGCCCCGCTCTCGACCCCGATCCTGGGCATCGGGCTCGGCATCGTCACCGGGCGGGCAGGCGCGGTGGGCCGGAGCATGCTGTACGTCCTCGTCAGCGCCATCGCCGTCGTCGCGCTCGGCGCGCTGATCGTGCAGTTTCTCCCGAATCCCACCAACGTGCTGACCAATTCGCAGGTGACGGGGCGTACCTCGCCGACCCTGATGGATCTGCTGGCCGCGATCGCGACCGGTTTCGCCGGCTCGATCGCCATGGCCCGCCGCGACGTCGGTGACGTGCTCCCCGGTGTCGCGATCGCCATCTCGCTCGTTCCGCCGCTGGGAGTCGTCGGCGTCTGCCTCGGGTCGGGTGCGCCGTCCCTCGCCGCCGGGGCGCTGGTGCTGTTCCTGTCGAACGTGCTGGCCCTCATCACCGCGTGCACGGTGGTTCTCATGGTCGCGGGCTACGCGCGTGACGCGGCCGAAACCTACGGTTCGGCTCGGCGTACCCGCGCCTACCTCGCCATCGCCGCGACCTTCGTCGTCGTGGCGGTCCCCATGGTGCTCAATTCGCTCTCGAGTCTCTGGGCGAGCCAGGTGCGCGATGCCGCGCAGCAGTGGCTCGGTGACACCCCGTCCGCAGAGATCGGCACCGTGACGATCCAGTCGGACACCGTCCTCGTCGACGTCACGAGCCCTGGCGACCTCCCACCGATCGACGACCTCCAGGGCTCGGTCGACGAGATCGTCCCCTGGAACCCGACAGTTGTGGTGCAGCACACCGTCGGTCAGCGAGTCGAGGCCGACCGGTAGCGGTTCACCTCGTGCGCGGCACCGCGGGCAGGATCGTCCCGGTCACCTCGCCGAGCCTGAACCGTCCGCCTGCGGGGGAGGGCGCGGTGGCCGCGATGGTCACCACGTCGCCGTCCTCGAGGAAGGCGCGGGTGCTGCCGTCGGACAGGGTGATTGGTTCCCTGCCGGCGTCGGTCAGCTCGATCAGCGAACCGACCTGATCGCGTCCTGGACCGGAGACGGTCCCCGATGCGAACAGGTCACCGGTGCGCAGGCGGGCGCCGTTGGCGGTCAGGTGCGCCAACATCTGCGCGGGCGACCAGTACATCCCGCGGTAGGGCGGCCGGGAGATCACCTGTCCGTTCAGTTCGACCTCGAATTCGATGTCCAGGCCCCAGTTCTCGGTCTCCCGCAGGTACTCGAGCGGCCCCGGGTCCTGAGCGGCGCCGGGCCGCCGGGCCGCCTCCAGCGCGGCCAGGGGCACCACCCACGGTGAGATGGAGGTGGCGAAGGACTTGCCGAGGAAGGGGCCGAGCGGCACGTACTCCCAGGACTGCAGGTCGCGGGCGGACCAATCGTTGAGCAGGACGACGCCGAAGACGTGATCGGCGAAATCATCTGTGCGGACGCAGGTTCCGAGATCGCTCGGGATGCCGACCACATAACCGAGCTCGACCTCGAAGTCGAGCCTGCGGGTCGGACCGTCGGTTGGCGCCTGCTCGTCCGGGGCCTTGCGCTGTCCGGTGGGTCGCACGACGGCGGTGCCCGACGGCACGACGGTGCCCGCGCGGCCGTGATAGCCGATCGGCAGGTGTTTCCAGTTCGGCGGCAGCGGCGGCTGGCCGGGACGGAACATCCGGCCCAGGTTGGTGGCGTGCGGCTCGGACGCGTAGAAGTCCACGTAGTCAGCGACGTCGAAGGGCAGGTGCATCTGCGCCTCGGACAGGGGGTGCAGATAGGGCTGGACCCGCTGTCGGTGCGCCGGGTCCGACAGCAGCTCGGTGATCTCGGTGCGCACCTCCGCCCAGCGCGCGCGACCGAGGGCGAGGAAGGCGTTGAGGGTGGTCGAGCGCAGTGCGGCCTCGTCGACGACGGAGGTGAGGTCGAGCACGTGGTCCCCGATAGCAACGCCGATGTGCCGGTGCAGGGCGCCGGTGGAGAACACGCCGTAGGGGAGGAGATCAAGACCGCTTGCGACTGCTTGCAGGTCGCTCGAAACAACACCGTTGCTCATGCCTGCGCCCCTCCCAGTCCGAAAGTGCCTGGCCCGCAGTCCGATCGGGTGGGCGCCAGGCCTAGCCTCACCGCCTCGAGCATCGGGGTCTCGGTGTCGCACGACCCGAAACAGGTCAGCACCGACCGGGCGGGCACCGGGTCGTGCAGCGCGCGAGCCGTCGAGCGCAGCCGGTCCCGGTCCTCGTCGGCCAGTATCGCGGCGGTCTCGGCAGCCGATCCGGATCGCGCGGCGTCCGCGGCCAGCACCAGGTTGAGGAAGCCGTGATGGGTGATGCCGGTCGCCGGGTCGGTCTGCCGGATCGCGTGGTGCAGCCCGGCGGTGGCCTTGGCGGGTACCCCCGCGCCCGCGGCCGCGACCAGCGCGGCGGCCAGGGCGTCCGGCGTCGGGAACAGCTCGGCCCCGGTCCCGCCGCAACGCAGCTTCACTCCGAGCGGCGCCCCGTCTTCGGCCCGACACTCGGCCAGCGCGGCGATCACCCCGGCGGCGTCGGCGACGGTCGCAGGCTCCACGAACAACGGCACCGAAGCGGGCCCGCCCCCGGTGGCGTCGATCAGCGCGTCGAGGGCGCCGCGCCATCCTCCCTGTGCCGGCGTCAGCGTCGACTCGATGCCGACCAACTCGGCACCGGGGGAGTGGTGCAGTGCCGCGACGGCATCCGCGAGCGCGGGCACGTCCGCGATGACGAGCACCGCGAAGCGGTCGTCGGCGTCGAGGTGACCGAGCAGCTCGGGTACCCGGGACGCGGGGCACACGAACCGGTGCGTGAGCATCGGTTGACCGGACGCGAGGTCGCGGCGGTGGCGTGCCACCGCCGCCGCCATGTCGAGCGCGGCGGGTTCGAACAGGCCGGCGTCGTCGACCAGGTGCGCGAGCAGCGCGGTCATGACGACGGCCCCCGGCCCGACCAGGACCACGCATAGGAGGGATCCTCGACGGCCAGCCCGCCCTCGCCGAGCGCGAGGGGCCGGAAGGTGTCGACCATGACGGCGAGTTCGTCGAAGAACTCGGCGCCGATGCTGGCCTCGGCCGCCCCCGGCTGCGGTCCGTGCGCGATGCCGCCGGGGTGCAAGGAGATCGAGCCGCGGCCGATGCCGGAGCCCTTGCGTGCCTCGTAGTCGCCGTCGACATAGAACATGACCTCGTCGGAGTCGACATTGGAGTGGTAGTACGGCACCGGAATCGCGAGCGGGTGGTAGTCGACCTTGCGCGGCACGAAATTACAGATCACGAACCCGGTGCTCTCGAACACCTGATGTGCGGGCGGGGGCTGGTGCACTCGGCCGGTGATCGGTTCGAAGTCGGCGACGTTGAAGGTGAACGGGTACAGGCAACCGTCCCACCCGACGACGTCGAACGGGTGGGTGGGACAGACCAGGCGGGTACCGACGAGTCCGGTGCTGCCGCGGTGTTTGACCAGCACCTCGACATCGGTGCCGTCGCGGAGCAGCGGCTCGGTCGGCGCGTGCAGGTCGCGCTCGCAGTAGGGCGCGTGCTCGAGCAGCTGCCCGAACCGCGACAGATACCGGTGGACCGGCCCGATGTGGCTGCTCGATTCGATCGCGTACGCGCACAACGGTTCACCGGGGTTCGGCAGCCATCGATGGGTGGTGCCACGCGGAAGCAGGACGTAGTCGCCGCGACGGGCCCCCAGCGCCCCGAACACGGTCTCGACGGTGGCGGATCCGGCCTCGACGAAGACGCATTCGTCGCCGACCGCGTTCCGGTACAGGGGCGAATCCTGCTGCGCGGCGACGTACGAGATCCGGACGTCGTCGTTGCCGAGCACGAGGCGTCGGCCGGTCACGGGGTCGGTGTCCATGGGGTTCCGGACCAGCTCGTGGAGTGTGAGGTGCCGTGACCTGAGCGGGTGATTGGGGGTCAGCGACTGGTCGGGGAGTTCCCATGCCGTCGAGTCGACGATCGCCGAGGGGGTGCCGAGGTGGTAGAGCAGCGCGGAGTCGGAGGAGAACCCCTCCTCGCCCATGAGCTCCTCGCGGTAGAGCTCGCCGCCGGGCGCGCGGAACTGCGTGTGACGCTTCGGCGGTACCTGACCGACCTGGCGGTAGAAGGGCATGGCGTTCCTCCCGGCGTCGAGCTCCGGTCCGCCCCCTCGGCCCGTGATGTGATGCGGATCACATCAGTTGCCACTATATCGCCGTGCCAGATATCGCCGGCTCGGTACGGAAACCAGTTGCCCGGGCTGTGTCAGCCACCGACGATCGCGCCGATATCCGCCTGCATAATCGACACGCCCCGCAATCGCGCCCTACCTGCGCCGACTCGGCGATCATTGCTGTCCATCTCGGGACAGTCCTCTCCCGTCAACGGATATCCGCGCCAGCAGGGCGTCCGCCGCCGTCGCGAAGACTGCGGGGAGGTCGATTTCGTCGGGCAGGGTTGCCCACTGCGATCGCACTCCGTCGTTGAGCGCCAGGAGCTCGAGGATCACTTGCCGCGCATCGGTGTCCGGCTTGAGCTCGCCGTCGGCGATGCCCCGCTCGAGAACCGGAACGAGCGCAGCGAGGATCCTGGACATATTGCTCCGCAGCCGTTCGCTTGCGGGGTTCGACTCGAGCAGCGCCTCCCCGTTGAGCACCGCACGAAACCGCACGAGTTCCGGGTGCGCCATGCTCTCGCGGACCGATGAGACGAACTGCTCGAACAACTCTCGCGCCGATCCGGACTGCGCGACGACCGGTACGAATGGCTGCTCGCGCACGTCGACGGCGGTGAGGAACAGTTCCTTCTTGGTTCCGAAGTGGTGGATGACGGCGGCATCGCTGATACCGGCATCCGTGGCGATCCGGGCGATGGACGTGTTGGTGTAGCCGTAGCGGGAGAAGTGGTCGACCGCGGCGGTCAGGATCCGCTCGCGGGTGTCCTCGCCCGGTGCATACCGCCGCCGCGGCCGAGGTCTCCGTCGGGATGGGGATGTGCCGTCCGGCGAGTCTGTCCGTTCGGGCGCCATCCGGACCTTCCCTTCATCTAGCGAGTGACTACCGGGTGTGGAGCCTATTGGCTCGCCTCGCCCGTTCGCCCGATGCCTCATGTCCGTACAGGGTGCGCCGCTGGACCGTCATCGCTTCATGGTCCTATTCACAAATGCTTAGTGGCCACTTAGTATTCTCCCTCGAAAGGCAGCTGACAATCACGGAGGCCGCGGTGACCTGCGGTTATACGTCCACATCCCGAAATGGAGAGTTGTCCATGAGATTGCCCAAGCATCGGTCGCGGCTGCGCTCAGTCGCGCGAGCCGCCGTTCTCGCGGCCCTGTCGTCCTGCTTTGTCGCGTCCGTCGCGACTCCCTCGGCGGGCGCAGGTGAGCCGTACCCCCTCGACGGCACGCTGCGCCTGAACCAGATCCAGGCGATGGGTACGCACAACAGCTATCACCCCGGGCTGATCCCGGAGGGGCTGCCGCCCTCGCTCGGCGCCCAGTATCCGATCGAGCAGATCAAGATGGGCCTGGACTATCAGCACAAGCCACTGACCGAGCAGCTCAGCAGGCTCGGGGTCCGGCACGTCGAGCTCGACGTCAACGCCGACCCCGACGGTGGCCGCTTCGCGGAGGCCCCGATGCTCGCCGAGGTGGGCGCCCCGACGCGCATGGCCGACCCCGCGTGGGCCGATCCCGGGCTCAAGGTCTTCCACGTCCCGCAGGCGGACCAGCGGACCACCTGCGTGAAGTTCACGGCGTGTCTCGGTGAGCTCAAGCAATGGTCAGCCCTGAACCCCGGACACCTGCCGATCATGGTCTTCGTCGAGTTCAAGGACATCGACATCCTCCGGACCTACCCGAATCCCCCGATGCCGCAATGGGGGCCCGCCGACTACGACCGCGTGGACGCGGAGGTTCGGTCCGTCCTTACCGACGACCAGCTCATCACCCCGGATGACGTCAAGGGCGGCTACCCCACTCTGGAGGCCGCGGTCCGGGACAAGCAGTGGCCGACCCTTGCCGAGTCGCGTGGCAAGTTCCTGTTCGTGAACTGCAATTGCCTTGCGGGTGACCGGCATCGTCGCGACTACCTGCGCGCGGATGGCAGCCTGGCCGGGCGCGTCATGTTCCCCACGTCGCAGCCGGGTAACCCGGACGCCGCGGTGATCCTGGCGGACGACTCGGTCCAGAACGCCGCGCGGATCCGCGAGCTGGTCGAGGCCGGCTACCTGGTGCGCACCCGCTCCGACGTCAACACCATCGAGGCCCGCACCAACAGCACCGCCGCCCGGGACGCGGCGTTCGCCTCCGGTGCGCAATTCGTCAGTACTGATTACCCGGAGCCCGATCCGAGGCTGGGCAACAACTACTCGGTCCAGGTCCCAGGCGGCACCCCGGCTCGCTGCAACCCGGTCAATGCGCCCGCGAACTGCAGGCCGCAGGACATCGAGAACCCTGCCTTCCTGCACGTCCCGCCGGGCGGTGGCTCGTCGATCGGCGGAAGCTCCGATGTGGGGAGCTCGCTGTTCGGTAGCTAGCGCGGTCGAAGCGCGTCCCGGCCGACGGCGCGCGTCCGTCCCGGTCGTGCTCACGGCCCCTGCGCCTTCGGGTGTGGGGGCCGTTCCGCGTGGTTACGCGTCCGGCTCGGTGGAGGTCCTCGACAGCATCTAAGTCCTGAGTCTAGACTCAGAACCGTGACGTGCACCCTCTCCGAAACCCTCGCCGTGATCGGTGAGCGCTGGGCCCTGCTGATCGTTCGCGAGGTCGCCCTCGGTCTCCGCCGCTTCGACGAGCTCCGGGCTGCAACCGGCGCGCCGCGCGGGGTGCTGTCGGACCGCCTGCAGCGCCTCATCGCCGCAGGCGTGCTGACCACAAGGGATTACCGGGTCCCCGGCAGTCGGGCCAGGCAGGAGTACGTCCTCACCGAGGCGGGTCTCGACCTGTTGCCGGTGCTGGCCGCGTTCTCCGACTGGGGGGAGAAGCATCTCGCCGACGGCGGGGTGCCCGAGGTGGTCTACCGGCACACGGGATGCGGCGGCCGGGTGACCGCGCGCCTGGTGTGTGAATGCGGCGGGGATGCGGATGTGCACGAACGCGTCATCGCCCAGGTCAATCGCTGAACCCGACGTCCGACGCTCGATCGCAAAAGCAAGTACCGAGACAGCAAGTACCGAGACAAAGGAGTGCTCCATGTCCCTGGCCACCACCACCGATGCCGCCTTCGCCGCCGACGTCCTCTCGTCCGAGACGCCGGTCCTCGTCGAGTTCACCGCGAGCTGGTGCCCTCCGTGCAAGATGGTCGCGCCGGTCCTCGAGCAGATCGCGGACGAGGAGTCCGGTCGCCTCGCCGTCATCGCGTTGGACGTCGATGAGAACCCAGGGACGGCCAGGGAATATCAGGTGATGGGCATGCCGACAATGGCATTGTTCATCGGCGGGGAAATGGTCACGACGATGGTCGGCGCCAAGCCCCGCGCGGCGATCATGCGGGCGCTGGAGCCGCATCTGCCGGAGGCCTGACCC
Source organism: Rhodococcus sp. UNC363MFTsu5.1 (assembly GCF_000686785.1). Classification (NCBI taxonomy): domain Bacteria; kingdom Bacillati; phylum Actinomycetota; class Actinomycetes; order Mycobacteriales; family Nocardiaceae; genus Rhodococcus; species Rhodococcus sp. UNC363MFTsu5.1. Next base: position 219,925 of record NZ_JMLO01000005.1, on the reverse strand, counting down.
CGCGCGCGGATCGCCGAGTGTGCACCTGTCGGGGCATCGCCCGAGTGGGAGTGTCGGGAGGTGCACACTCGGCGAAAGTGGTTGGTGGACTAGCGGACCGGTGTTCGAGCCGGGATGCGCTGCCCGAAGTCGGTCGCGACCAGGTAGTCCACCCACGCCCGTATCGCCTGCGGCAGGGGAGGAAACGTCAGTCCGGCCCGCTCGGCGAGCGCCCGTGCGGAATCGGTCGGGTACCGGTCGGCGGAGAGGAAGCCGAGGGTCTCCGGGTCCGCGCCGGTCAGCTTCGCGGGCAACCTGCGGATCACCCCGACCGGCACGTGGAATCGAGGGGCCCGCACGCCGAGGGTCCCTGCGATGTCGCGGAGCAGCTCGCCGAGCAGCGGTGTGTCCTCGTCGAGAACCCACAGTGCCGCACCGGGTTCCGCGTGCTCGGGCACGGCGGCGAGGAACCGGGCGAAGTAGTCCGCGGTGACCACGGGGACCCAGACGTCCTTGCCGCCGGGGATGACGGGGAGCCTGCCGCGGTGGAGGTCGCGGACCATCGCGGCAAGGCCGATGAACTGGGTGGTCTCGCCGGTCCCGGAGTCGCCGATGACCGTCGACGGGTTGACGATCGCGTACGGGATGCCGTGTGCCTCGGCGTGATCGCGCACGGCGTGGTCGGCCTCGATCTTGCTGGCCTCGTAGGCGCCCTTGTCGCGGTAGAGCGTCGCGTTCACGGTTGCGCCGGCCACGCGATACCCGCTGATGTGCACGAACCGGCGTAGCCGCGGCAGTTCCTGCGCCCAGCGCAGCGCGGCCACGGCCCCGTCGACGTTGACCGCGCGAGCCTCGGTCTCGGTGAGCCCGAAGGCGAACCGGCCGCCGAGGTTGTAGACGTCGCGCACGGTGGGCAACGGGGCGAGGCCGAGGCCGGGCGCGGTCAGGTCCCCGTCGACGACGGTCAGCAGTTCGGTGTTCCCGCCGTGGGCGGCCACCCAGTCGCGGAGCTCGTCGCCGCGTTCGGCGGCGTTCCTGACCATCGCGGCGACGTGCCTGCCCTGGCGGGTGAGTTCGGGGATCAGCCACCGGCCGATCAGTCCGGTGGAACCGATGACGAGGGTGTCGGGCGTGCTCATGAGGTCTCCAATAGTTTCCGGACGGCGCGCACCGCCGCATCGATGGGTTCGCGGGACCGCCGGACCCGGCCGACGAGCAGTGCGCCCTCGATGAGGGCGAAGACCTCGGTGGCCAGCGCGGCGTCGCCGATGAGGTCAGCGAGGGCGGCCTCCCAGTCGGCGTAGATCTCGGCGCACACCCCGCCGAGCGGGTCGGTGCCCGCCGTCTCGAGGGCGACCGTCGCGATCGGGCAACCCTTGGTGAAGTCGGAGGCGACCTGCCGGTCGGCGAGAGCCTCCAGCAGCCGTGTGATGACATCCGCGGGCGAGCCGCCGAGGGAGTCGGCCATCAGTGCGTCGAGCGTGCCCGCGCTCTGTCGGAGTGCGGCCTCGACCAACTCGTCCTTGCCGCCGGGGAAGTGGAAGTACAGCGAGCCGCGCGGTGCGCCGCTGCGTTCGAGCACCTCGGTGACGCCGGTCGCCGCCACGCCCTTCTCCTCGACCGCGGTCGCCATGACCGTGATCATCCGCAGCCTGGTCTCCTCGCCCTTCTTCACGGGATCAATATAGACCGGTCTACATATTTTGGGAAGCCGGCCGGTTCGCCGACCCTCCTCGGTCTATCGGGGCTGGGTCTTGCGGAGCTGGCCGATGACGTCGGGCGTGAGCCGGCGGGCCAATTCCTCGAGTAGCGAGGTCACCTCGCCGATCGCCAGCGGGTCGTCGGTTCCCAGGGTGGCGGCCAGTGCGGTCTCGATCGATGCCGCCCTGACCTCGCCCATCCGGTCGGACGCCTCCGCGGCCGGGTGGATGAGCACGCGCCGCCGGTCGCCCGGATCCGGCTGCGTGGTGATCGCCTCCGCATCCCTCAGTCGTGCGACGGCGCCGGACACCGCGCTCTGCGGGAATCCGGTGCGCGCCGCGATCTCACCAACGGCGCTCCCGGGGTGGTCGCGGATGTCGCTGGCGACGATCAGCACGGTGCGGGTGCCGGTCGGGTGGCGGCCGACGCCGTCGGCGGGCAGCGCCTCCTCGCCGATCTTCATCAGGGTGCGCCCCAGCAGGAACAGGTCGATGCCATTCACGCAGGCGATATTACATCGACATAGATGCATCAAATGTGATACATCTATTGTGATGCTTATCGACGAGAGGAGCGTGCAATGAACGTGGGCAGCCGAACGGGGACCCGATCGGGATCACTGCGGGTGGAGGGTGCATCCCTGTACTTCGAAGTCAGGGGGGCCGGACCCGTCCTGCTGATCTCCCAGAGCGGGGAAGGGGATGCGGGCCGCAGTCGGGACCTGGTCGACCGGCTGGAGGCGGACTACACCGTGGTCACGTATGACCGGCGCGGCCTGTCCCGGAGCGTCCTCGACGATCCGGAGAGCGGCGTGACCCTTGTCCAGCACGCCGACGATGTCCACCGCCTGCTCGCGGAGGTCACCGACGAGCCGGCCCGGATGCTCGGGTGCAGCCTGGGTGCCTCGATCGGACTCCACGTCGCGGTCGGCCACCCCGAGCAACTCGCGACCCTGGTCGCGCACGAGCCGGTCAGTCCGCGACTGTTGCCGCCCGGGCGCCGGGCCGAGCACCAGCACGAGCTGGCCGAGATCCAGCGGGTCCATCGCGCCGAGGGACTGGCAGGAACCCTGCAGCTCGTCGCGAAGGTCCTCGGCATCGACCCGCACAGCACGGAGGTCGAGCCGGGGCTGACGCCGATGCCGATGTCGCCGCAGCGAATCCGTAACTTCGACTTCTTCGTCGAGCAGGACTTCTCCGCGATCATCGGGGACACGCTCGACGTCGCCGCGGTCGGCCGAACGCCGACCCGCATCGTCCCCGCCGTCGGCCGGGCGACTCCGGAGACCGTTTTCGACCGGGCGTGCGCGGTAGCCCTGGCCGACCTGCGAGGTGAAGTGGTCCGCGTGTTCCCAGGCGGCCACAACGGCAACACGAGCCACCCGAGCGCGTACGCCGAAGCCCTCCGCGCCGCGCTGAACTGACGGCGGCCTTCGCGGTCACGCCAGGGCGGCCCGCACCAGTGGCAGGTGGCGAAGCGGGATCTGGTTCTCCAGGGCGATCACCGTGGACGACCGCAGCACGTTCTGCCCGTCCACGATCTGATTGATCACCCGTTGCAGGTCCGAGTGTGTCCGCGCCACCACCCGGATCAGCACGTCGCCCGCGCCGGTGGTGGTGTGGGCCTCGAGCACCTCGGGAATCGCGACGAGGTGCTCGACGACCGCGCGGTGCCCGCGACCCTGGACGATCTCCAGGGTCGCGAACGCGGTGACCGGGAAGCCGAGGGCCTCGGCGTCCAGGGTCGGGGCCATGTCTGCGATCACGCCGTCGCGTTCGAGCCGGTTCAGGCGGGCCTGCACGGTGCCGCGGGCGACACCAAGCCGGCGCGATGCCTCGAGCACCCCCACGCGTGGCTCGGCGTGCAGGAGCTCCAGCAGGTCGGCGTCGAGGCGATCGATGCTCATCGGTGCGCTCCTGGTCATCTTGTCCAACAATTCACCGCCACGCTCCAGCATTCTGTACATATTGAGCAGCGTCAATCCTCATCGTTGCGCAGGTGAGGGGCCGAGGTCACAGTGAATCCATGACGATCGCGGACATTCGGTTGACCCCGCGCGAGCGCGCCGCGCACCTGCGCGCGAACGATCTGCACCGGCTCGTCGGGCTGGTCGAACACGACGACGCGGCCGACCCGTTCCCTGTGGTCGGGATGGACGCGGTGGTGTTCGTCTGCGGGAACGCCAGCCAGAGCGCCCACTACTTCGTCTCCACCTGGGGCATGACTCTGGTCGCCTACGCGGGGCCGGAAACCGGTCAGCGCGACCACAAGTCGTTCGTGCTCGAGTCCGGCTCCGTCCGGTTCGTCCTCGAGGGCGCGGTCAGCCCCGACAGCCCGCTCGCCGATCGGCACCGCAGGAACGGGGACGGCGTGGCGGACCTGGCGCTCGAGGTGCTCGACGTGGACCGCTGCATCGAGCGGGCGCGGTCGCAGGGCGCCACCGTCCTCGAGGAACCACACGACGTCACCGACGAGTTCGGCACGGTGCGGCTGGCCGCCATCGCCACCTACGGCAGCACCAGGCACACCCTCGTCGACCGCAGCCGGTACGGCGGGGTGTACCTGCCCGGGTTCGCCCCGCGCAGTTCGGGATTCGTCCGCCGCCCCGGTGCGCCGGAGCGCCTGTTCCAGGCGCTCGATCACGCCGTCGGCAATGTCGAGATGGGCCGGATGGATCACTGGGTGCGCTTCTACAACCGGGTCATGGGCTTCACCAACATGGCCGAGTTCGTCGGGGACGACATCGCCACCGAGTACTCGGCGCTGATGTCCAAGGTCGTCGCGAACGGCAACCATCGGGTCAAGTTCCCGCTCAACGAGCCGGCGCCGGGGAAGAAGAGGTCGCAGATCGACGAGTACCTCGAGTTCTACGGCGAACCCGGCTGCCAGCACCTGGCCCTGGCCACGGGCGACATCCTGCGCACGGTCGACGCGCTGCGCGCGGAGGGCGTCGAGTTCCTCGACACCCCCGACGCCTATTACGACGACCCCGAGCTGCGGGCCCGGATCGGCCGGGTGCGGGTGCCGGTCGCCGAGCTCAAACGTCGCGGCGTCCTCGTCGACCGGGACGAGGACGGCTACCTGCTGCAGATCTTCACCAAGCCGCTCGGCGACCGGCCGACGGTGTTCTTCGAGCTGATCGAGCGGCACGGCTCGCTCGGCTTCGGCAAGGGCAACTTCCGGGCCCTGTTCGAGTCCATCGAGCGCGAACAGGCGGCGCGCGGAAACCTCTGAGCCCAAACGTCCCGTGACCGGATCGGTATTCGTTGCGCTGGCGAACTGTGCACGAGTCGTGTTCTATCGACTAACTATGAGCTCAGTCACCCGCATCGTCGCAGGAACACTCGGAGCAATCGCCATCGCCGCCGGTGCGGCCGCGACTGCCACGGCCGCGCCCGCGGCCTCTGCCTCTGCCGCGTCGGCTCCGTACACCCTGCTGGCCGACGGCAGTCACACCGAGTACCAGGTGAACCCGGTGCTCACCCAGGACGACGTGCTGAACACCAACAAGGACTTCACCTCGCTGCCCGGCGTCCGGGCGCACAGCATCGACGGCCGGAACTTCACCTTCTACCGGCTCGTCGACGGCGCCCGGATCGGGATGGTCCGGATCAACGAGGTCTGCCTGCCGACCGGGGTCTGCCACGGCCTGATCGTGGACGGCCCCAGCCCGGTCTTCTGACGCCGACCCTCACCCCGCCCATGTGGTCGGCACGTCGCCGCCGCCCTCGGGACTGACCCGGGTACCCACCTGGGCGAGCAGCGGCACCGGCGCGATCGGCCCCGCGAACAGCGCCTGACCGAGCCCGAACCCGGTCGCCCGGTGCAGCAGCGGCGCGGGCACGTGGGAGAACAGGGTGCTCAGGTCCTCGATGTCGGCGGCGCCGTTCATCCGCATCAACACCAGGTTGTCGCACTGCGAGACCACGTTCGGGTGCACCTTGCCCGGCCGCTGGGTGGCGACGAACAGGTGCAGGCCGAACTTGCGGCCCTCACCGGCGATCAGCGCGCCGAGTTCGGCGGTGGCCGCCAGCAGCGGATCCCCGGTGGTGGCGGGCAGCACGTTGTGCGCCTCGTCGATGACGAGCAGCACCGGCTCGCGGTCCCTGCGGCCCGCCCACCGCCTACCGAGGATCGCCAGCGCGACCGCGGTCCGCTCGTCCGGCCGCGACAGGCTCCCGACGTCGACGACGACGCAGCGCGCGCGGCTCACGTCGTACTCGACGGCCGAGCGCTCGCCGTCGCGCCGCCACAGGTCCCACTCGCCGATCCGAAGGTTGCCGATCCGGGCCGCGAGCCGTTCGGTGTCGTGGTGCGCGGCGGCAGCGGCCTCCAGGTCGTCGACGGAGTACGGTGCCGTCAGCGTCGCGGTGACCTGGCGCAGCGCGCGGAAGTCGTCGAGGTCGCGGATCGGGTCCATCCGCAGCAGCAGTGCCTGGATGTCGAGGTCGAGGTCGCTGAAGTCCAGGCACAACGTGTGTTCGGCGCCGTTGCCGCGCGCCCGCGCCACGTGCACCCCCGACGCGACCTCACGGTGGCGCTCGGCGGCGGGCGAGGAGTCCTCGGGGTCGCAGGAGCCGAGGAACACGTGATCGGAGTTCGGGTCGAGCACCACGATCGGCAGTTCGGTCGAGCCGAGCAGTCGCTCGAGCAGGCCACCCGTGGTGTAGGTCTTGCCGGAGCCGGACTGCCCGCACATGAAGGTGTGTCGCGCGAAACCCGTCGATCGCAGCTTGGCCGGGACGCTCGGCGCCTGCCTGAGCACCCCGATCTCGATGGCGGCTGCCGTCCCGGTGAGGCCCTCGGCGATCAGGGCGACCTCGTCCTCCGTCGCGGGCCGGATCGGGCGTTCACCGAACGGCTCGACCGCCCGCCGCTCCAGGAAGAAGGCGCCGTCGAACTCGCCGAGCGTGGTCGCGGATCCGCCGAGCGAGCGCATCAGCGGTCGGACGCTGGCCGCGACGACACCGAGTTCCGCCATCTGGTCGCGCACGGTGAAGTCGAGCTGGGGCCCCTCGCGTTCGACCATGCGGACCTCCCGCACCTGGACCGCGACGCGGCGCGCGCCCTCGAACTCGATCACCGCGAACCCGCCGACCTCGACACCGATCTCGATCGGGCCCATGAAGGACACCGCCCGGCCGTCGGCGGACACGGCCACCTGTGCGGCCGCGAAGCGTTCGTAGAGTTCGTGTCGGTGGTCCTGCAAGGCGTCCAGCGTCGGTTCCATGCCGAACATCCTGGCATCACGACTTCGGGTGTCCGATCGGCCGGGATGTCGGTCGCCCCGGTGTGTCCTCGGTCGCTCTCCTACACCCTGTCGTTGGCAAAATCTCGACAACTGGGACACTGGAGGCCGTGACTGTTCCCACCAGCGCCTCTTCTCAGCCCGCCAGCACCTCCGCGCAGCTCTTCGAGCGGGCGGGCGCCGTCATCCCCGGGGGCGTCAACTCCCCGGTGCGGGCCTTCCAATCGGTGGGCGGCACCCCCCGTTTCATCGCCAAGGCGTCCGGTTGCACGCTGACCGACGTCGACGGCAACGACTACGTCGACCTCATCTGCTCGTGGGGACCGATGATCCTCGGACACGCGCACCCGGCGGTCGTCGAGGCCGTGCAGAAGGCCTCGACCACCGGGCTCTCGTTCGGTGCCCCCACCGAGGGCGAGATCGAGCTCGCCGAGGCGATCGTCGACCGGGTCGCCCCCGTCGAGCAGGTCCGCCTGGTCAACTCGGGCACCGAGGCCACCATGAGCGCGGTCCGGCTGGCCCGCGGGTTCACCGGCCGCACCAAGATCATCAAGTTCTCCGGCTGCTACCACGGCCACGTGGACGCCCTGCTCGCCGACGCGGGCTCCGGCGTCGCCACACTGGGGCTGCCCACCTCGCCCGGCGTCACCGGCGCGCAGGCCTCGGACACCATCGTGCTGCCCTACAACGACCTGGACGCGGTCGCGCAGGCCTTCGCCGCGAACCCCCAGCAGATCGCGTGCTTGATCACCGAGGCCGCCGCGGGCAACATGGGCGCCGTCGCGCCGAAGCCCGGGTTCAACGAGGGCCTGCGCCGGCTGTGCACCGCCCACGACGCGCTGCTGATCATGGACGAGGTGATGACCGGCTTCCGCGTCAGCTCGGCCGGTTGGTACGGGATCGACGGCGTCGCGGGAGACCTGATGACCTTCGGCAAGGTGATGAGCGGCGGACTGCCCGCCGCGGCGTTCGGCGGCCGCGCCGACGTGATGGGCCACCTCGCGCCCGCAGGCCCGGTGTACCAGGCGGGCACCCTGTCCGGGAACCCCGTCGCCGTGGCGGCGGGCCTCGCCAGCCTCCGCGCCGCTGATCAGAGCGTGTACGACGCCCTCGAACGCAACTCCGCGACCCTCGGCAGGCTGCTCGGTGACGCCCTCACCGAGGCGGGTGTGCGGCACCAGGTGCAATTTGCAGGCACCATGGTGAGCGTGTTCTTCGCCGACCGTCCGGTCACCAACTACGCGGAGGCGAAGGCGAGCGACACCTGGCGCTTCCCCGCCTTCTTCCATGCGCTGCTCTCCCGCGGCGTCTACGCACCTCCGAGCGCCTTCGAGGCCTGGTTCGTCTCCGCGGCCCTCGACGACGCCGCGTTCGACCGTATCGCCGCCGCGTTGCCGGCCGCAGCCAAGGCGGCTGCCGCCGCGCAGGCACCAACCACCTAGACCCCGCACCCCTAGATCACGGAGCCAAACCACGTGAGCACCCTGCAGCAGACGCCGACGCCCGACCCCGCCGAGTCGCGCACCATCGTGCACGTCCTCCGCCACGGCGAGGTGCACAACCCGAAGGGCATCCTCTACGGCAGGCTGCCCGGCTACCGGCTGTCCGTGACCGGTCAGGCGCAGGCCAGGACGGTCGCCTCGGTGCTCGCCGGTCACGACATCACCCACGTGGTGGCCTCGCCGCTGCAGCGGGCGCAGGAGACCGCGGCGCCGATCGCGGGAGAGCACGGGCTGACCCTCGTCACCGACGACAACCTGATCGAGGCGGGCAACGACTTCGAGGGCCTCAAGGTCTCGGTCGGCGACGGCGCGCTGCGCAGGCCTCGGCACTGGTGGAAGCTGCGCGACCCGTTCACCCCGTCCTGGGGCGAGCCGTACCTGCAGATCGCGCACCGCATGCTCGCCGCCGTCAACACCGCGCGCGTAGCCGCCGTTGGGCACGAGGCCGTGTGCGTCAGCCACCAGTTGCCGGTGTGGACGCTGCGCAGGTTCCTGCAGGGCGAGCGGCTCTGGCACGACCCGCGACACCGCCAGTGCGGGCTGGCCTCGCTGACCTCGCTGGTCTACGAGGGCGACACCCTGGTCGACATCGTCTACTCGGAGCCCGCGGGCGCGTCCGATCCGAGGGTGACCGGGGCATGAGGCGGTTCGTCCGGGTGGCTGCCGCGGTGCTGGCGGTCGCCGCCGTCACCGCCGGTTGCGGCACCGGCACCGACGCCGTCGCGCAGGGCGGCACGTTCGACTTCGTCTCGCCGGGCGGGCAGACCGAGATCTTCTACGACCCGCCGAGCGAACGCGGCACCATCGGCAACATCTCCGGGCCCGACCTCATGGTCGAGGGCAAGACCACGTCGCTGTCGGACTTCGAGGGCCAACCGGTGGTCATCAACCTCTGGGGCCAGTGGTGCGGGCCGTGCCGCGGCGAGGCCGACGACCTCGAGAAGGTCTACGAGAGCACCAAGGACCTCGGCGTCGCCTTCCTCGGCATCAACGTCCGGGACCTGCAGCAGGACAAGGCCCAGGACTTCGTCACCGACAACAAGGTCGGCTACCCGTCGGTCTACGACCCCTCGATGCGCACCCTGACCGCGCTCGGCGGCAAGTTCCCGACGAGCGTCATCCCGTCCACCCTCGTGCTCGACAAGGAGCACCGGGTCGCGGCGGTGTTCCTCAAGGCGTTGCTGGCGGAGGACCTCCAGCCGGTGGTGGAGAGGGTTGCGCGGGAACAGTGAGCACCATGAACGACGCCGTCCTGGCCGCCGGGATCGGTGAGACCTTCGGCAACACCGCGGCCTCCGGGCCGCTGCTGCTGGCGCTCGGCGCCTGCGTGCTCGCGGGACTGGTGTCCTTCGCCTCGCCGTGCGTGGTGCCGCTGGTGCCGGGCTACCTGTCCTATCTCGCCGGGATCGTGGGCGCGGACGCACCCGCGGTGACCGCGGCCGAGGCGGGCGCCCTCAAGACCGAGACCGACACCAGGTCCGCCGCGCGCATGCGCGTCGCGGGTGCGGCCGGGCTGTTCGTGCTCGGGTTCACGGTGGTCTTCGTGCTGGCGACCGCATCGGTGTTCGGCCTGATCTCCGCCCTCACCGTCAACCGGGAGGTGCTGCAGCGGGTCGGAGGGGTGATCACCATCGCGATGGGCCTGGTGTTCATCGGCCTGGTGCCCGCGCTGCAGCGGGACGTGCGCTTCGAGCCGCGGCGGGTGTCCGGCCTGATCGGCGCGCCGCTGCTCGGCGCGGTGTTCGGGCTCGGGTGGACGCCGTGCCTCGGCCCGACCCTGGCCGGGGTGCTGTCCGTTGCCGCAGGCACCGAGGGCGCGACCGCCGCCAGGGGCGTCGCACTGATCGTGGCGTACTGCATCGGCCTCGGGATGCCGTTCGTGATCCTGGCGTTCGGCTCGGTGAGCGCGCTGCGCGGGGTGGGCTGGCTGCGCCGCAATGCGCGCGCCATCCAGATCTTCGGCGGCCTGATGCTGGTGGCGGTGGGCGTCGCCCTGGTCACCGGCGCATGGGACGTCTTCGTTGGTTGGGTTCGTGACGCGTTCATCTCGGAGGTGACGTTGCCGATATGACGGTGACAGAAGACAGGCAGGCCCCGACGCCGCCGCAGCGGCAATCCCTCGCCGGGCGGGGCGTCGCGTTGGTGCGCAACACCTGGCGCGGCCTCACCTCCATGCGGACCGCGCTGGTGCTGCTGTTCCTGCTGGCGTTCGCGGCCATCCCCGGCGCGCTGCTGCCACAGCGCAGCCTGAACGCGGGCAAGGTCGACGAGTACATCGCGAACCGGCCGACCCTCGGTCCGCTGATGGACAAGCTGGAACTGTTCGACGTCTTCGGCAGCTTCTGGTTCACCGCCGTCTACGTGCTGCTGTTCGTGTCGCTGGTCGGCTGCATCACGCCCCGTTGCTGGGAGCACTACAAGGCCCTGCGCACCAAGCCGGTCGCGGCGCCGCGCAACCTGGCCCGGCTGCCGCACCACACCGAGGTCACCGTCGCCGACGAGCCCGAGGCCGTCGCTGCCCTGGTCCGCGGGCAGCTGCGCGGTTGGCGCACGGTCACCCGCACCGGCGACGAGCTGCGCGCGGGCAGGCCGGGCGAGGTCACGGTGTCGGCGGAGAAGGGCTACCTGCGCGAGGCGGGCAACCTGCTCTTCCATCTGTCGCTTGTCGGACTGCTGGCCGCGATCGCCATCGGGAAGCTGGTCGGCTACGAGGGCAACGTCGTGGTGATTGCCGACAGCGGCCCCGGCTTCTGCACCACCTCACCCGCGGTGTTCGACTCGTTCCGGGCAGGCAACACCCAGGACGGCACCGGGATGACTCCGCTGTGCGTGAAGGTGAAGGACTTCAAGGCCGACTACCTGGACAACGGCCAGGCCGAGATGTTCACCTCCAACATCGAGTACCAGGCGGGCGAGGACCTGGCGAACAACACCTGGCGCGAGGACCGGCTACAGGTCAACCATCCGCTGCGGGTCGCGGGCGACCGGGTGTACCTGCAGGGCCACGGCTACGCGCCGACGTTCACCGTGACCTTCCCGAACGGGGAGACGCGAACCGAGACGCTGCAGTGGCGCCCCGACGACGCGACCACCTTCCTCTCCAGCGGGGCGATGCGGTTCGACCCGCCCGGCGGGATGTACCCCGATCCCGCGGAGCGCCGCAAGAACCAGATCGGCATCGAGGGCCTGTTCGCGCCGACCGCGCTGTTCCACGGCAACCTGCTGGCGTCGAGCTACCCGGCGATGACCGATCCGGCCGTCGCGATCGACATCTACAAGGGCGACACCGGGCTCGACACCGGCAACCCCCAGTCGCTGTTCTCGCTCAGCAAGGAGCTCGTCAACCAGGGCCGGATGGCCAAGCAGGACCGGGTCAACCTGCGGCCGGGCGAGAGCGCGACCCTGGCGGACGGCACCAAGGTGCAGTTCGACGGGGCCAAGGAATTCGTCAACCTCCAGGTCTCGCACGACCCCGCGCAGCAGTGGGTGCTGGTGTTCGCGATCTCGATGATGGCGGGCCTGCTGGTGTCGCTGCTGATCAAGCGGCGCCGGATCTGGGTGCGGGTGTACCCGGCCGATTCAGATGCCGACACGGTGTCGGATACATTGGATCCGCATCGACGACGTACCGTAGTAGAGCTGGGTGGGCTCGCCCGCACCGACCAGGCCGGTTGGGGCGACGAGTTCGACCGGCTGAGCAGCCGTCTGCTCGCGGACCTCGAGACCTCGAAGACCACCTCGGAGAACCGCGCCTGAGGCGCAGGAGAGAACCATGCCGATCAACGAGACCATTGCCCAGTACAGCGACTGGGCGTTCGAGTCTGCGTTCGCGATCTACGTCCTTGCCTTCGTGCTGCTGATCGCCCAGTACGCGACCGCGCGGGCGAACGAGGTCCAGGCGCGCGAGGCTCGCGAGCTGGTGGCCGCCGGTGGCGTCGCCGCGCCCGCGGCGCCGTCCGTGCCGGGCAAGGTGGTCGAGGCGCCGCGTAAGCCCTGGTCCGAACGGCTCGGCAACATGGCGCTCGCGCTGCTGGTCGTCGGCGTCGCGCTGCACATCGGCTCGATCGTGCTCCGCGGCTTCGCCACCGACCGGTTCCCGCTCGGCAACATGTACGAGTTCGTCACGATGGCGACCGCGGCCGCGATGCTCATCGGGTTGGTGCTGCTGCGCAAGCAGGCATACCGCTCGCTCTGGGTGTTCGTGCTCGTCGTGGTGGTCCCGCTGATGTTCCTCGCGGCAACGGTGCTCTACGCCGACGCGGCCCCGGTTGTGCCCGCCCTGCGGTCGTTCTGGCTGCCGATCCACGTCACCATCGTGGCCACCGGCAGCGGCATCTTCCTGGTCTCCGGCGTCGCGAGCCTGATGTTCCTGCTCCGGATGCGGCAGCCGAAGGGCGAGGAGAGCGGCGGCTTCTGGGGCAAGGTCGCCGAGCGACTGCCCGACGCGCAGACCCTCGATCGCCTGGCCTACAAGACCACGATCATCGCCTTCCCGCTGTTCGGCGCGGGCGTGATCCTCGGTGCCATCTGGGCGGAAGCGGCCTGGGGCCGATTCTGGGGCTGGGACCCCAAGGAGACGGTGTCCTTCATCGCCTGGGTGATCTACGCCGCCTACCTGCACGCGCGGGCGACCTCCGGCTGGCGCGACACCAGGGCCGCGTGGATCAACATCGCCGGATTCGTCGCGATGCTGTTCAACCTGTTCATCATCAACATGGTGGTCTCCGGCCTGCACTCCTACGCCGGTCTGAACTGATTCTCCGATAGGAACCAGACCGCGCGGCCTGCTAATGTCCCAGCGCGGACTCGGCGATTGGACGAGTTCGGGGGGAAGTCAGCAACAGGGGGAGTGCCGCCGTGGCGGAGAACAACGTCGGTTCGTGGGAGTCCGTGACTCCGGAGGCGCAGCAGCCGCTCGCGCAGGCAGGGCCGGCCGCTGCCCAGCCGTCGCCCGAGCGGCACCATGTCGTCTCGGCCCGTGACCTGTCTACGTCGCTGCTGCTCAAGCAGGTCAAGCCCGCTCCGACAACGGGGTGGCGCAAGGCGCTGTACCAGCTGTCGGGCCGGTACATCAACGTCGGGAACAGCGCAAAGGAGCAGCGCCGCCTCGAGCTGACCAAGCAGGTCAACCAGCCGCTTCAGGGCTGCTACAAGATCGCGCTGCTCAGCCTCAAGGGCGGAGTCGGCAAGACAACGACGACCGCGACGCTCGGCTCCACCTTCTCCTCGCTGCGCGGCGACCGGGTCATCGCGGTCGACGCGAACCCGGACCGCGGCACCCTGAGCCAGAAGATCCCGCTCGAGACGCCCGCGACCGTGCGCAACCTGCTGCGCGACGCCGACAGCATCGAGAAGTACAGCGACGTCCGTGGGTACACCTCGCAGAGCGGCCATCGGCTCGAGGTGCTCGCCTCGGACAGTGACCCGGCCGTCTCCGAGGCCTTCAGCGCCGAGGACTACTCGACCACCATCGACATGCTCGAGAAGTTCTACTCGATCGTGCTGACCGACTGCGGCACCGGGCTCATGCACTCGGCGATGCAGTCCATCCTCGAGGAGGCCGACTCGCTTGTCGTGGTGAGCTCGGGCTCCGTCGACGGCGCCCGCAGCGCATCGGCGACGCTGGACTGGCTCGACGCGCACGGTTACGCGGATCTGGTGAGCAAGTCGGTGGCGGTGGTCAACGCCGTGCGGCCGCGCTCGGGCAAGGTGGACCTCGCGAAGGTCGTCGAGCACTTCGAGCAGCGCTGCCGGGCCGTGCGCCTGATCCCGTTCGACCCGCACCTGGAGGAGGGCGCCGAGATCGACCTCGACCGGCTCCGCCCACAGACCAGGAACGCCCTGCTCGAACTGGCCGCCGCGGTCGCCTCGGACTTCCCGATGTCGAGTTTCGCGATGCAGGATCGGCTCTGACACAAGCGATTTGATCTTGATCGGACCGTGAGCGGCGCGTGATCCGACCCTCAACGTCAGGCTCAGCGTTCGCGCTCCGTCACCCAACTGTGGCGGACTTGTGACCCCGTGTTCGCTGCGATAACGGTCTGCGGGCGGATGATCGGAACATGCGCGCGGTCCGGCACAGGCTTCGGATGTGGAATGGTATTGCGCTGGCCACGGCACTCTCCCTCGCGGTCGGGGTGGTCAGCGGGTTTTTCGATGAGCCGAAGACCGACCCCGAATCGGTGGTGAAGCGCTTCACCGCAGCCCTCACCGAGGGCGACGCAGGCGCGGCCGCCGAGCTGACTTCGTACCCGGCCGCGGCCGAGGCGGCCATCACCCAGGCCTTCGACGGCCTGCATGCCGAGAAGGCCACGTTCGACGTCAACCAGTTCATCCCGCTCGGTGACGACGCCGGGATCTTCAACGCGACCGCGGACTGGACCTTCGGCGACGGAAAGAACTGGCAGTACAACATCAATGGCCGCGTCAGGAAGCTCAGCGTCGGCTGGCGGGTGTCGTGGCAGCCGCAGACCCTCGCGCCTGGGCTTGGCAACGGCAGGACCCTCCGGTACGACCGCACGGACGCCGCGCCCCCGCGGGTGTTCGACATCGCCGGGAACCTGATGATGACCGAGCAGCGGATCAACACGGTCACCCTCGACCCCGCCGCCATGCCGGACCCGGTGTTCAGCACGAACCGGCTGGCGAAGGTCATCGAGCCGGTCGCCCCGCTCATCACCGGGCCGACGTTGATGCAGGAGCTGGCCGCGACACCGGGCCAGCGGGTGACCGCGGTGAGCCTGCGCGACGACGACTTCGCGGTGCTCGAGGACGACCTGCGGGCCGTCCCCGGCGTCGTTATCGTTCAGCAACTCAAGCTGATCAGCAACGACCGCAGGATCTCCGGGCCGATGGTCGACGCGATGCGGAAGGTCTGGCAGCTCAACCGCGACGCGACCGCGGGCTGGGCGGTGAACGCGGTCGACCCCGACGGAACGCCGGTCCGGCAGACCGGTTTCCAGGGGCCGCCCGGGCCCGACATCCGGTCCACCCTCGACCCGCGGGTGCAGCTCGCCGCGGAGGAGGCGGTGGTCAGCGTCGGCACGCCCGCGGTGATCGTGATGATGCAGCCCTCGACCGGCGCGCTGCTGGCCGTCACCCAGAACAACCAGGCCGCAGAGATGGGGCCGGTGGCGTTCACCGGGCAGTTCCCGGCGGGGTCGGCGTTCGACCTGGTCGGGGCCGCGGCCACCGCGCAGAACATCGACCTCCAGCAGGCAGGCCGACAGCTCGGGCTCGGCATGGACTACGAGATGCCCGGCCTCGAACAGCGGACCGACGACCTCGACGGCAAGGGCGCCAACCTCGTGAGGACGGCGTCGGGGCCCGAATCGGAGAAGCAGGTGAAGGTCAGTCCCCTCGGGATGACCCTGGTCGCGGCGTCGGTGGCCCGCGGATCGACCGCGGTGCCGGTGATCGCCGCGGGTCAGCCGGCCACCACGGACGAGTCGCCCACTCCGATGCCACGGGAGGTGAACGACCGGCTGCGCACGATGATGTGGGAGAACGTGCACCGCGGGCCCGCCTCGATGCTGGCCGACCAGGGCGACCTCATCGGGATGACCGGCTCGTTCGAGGACGACCGGTGGTTCTACGGGTCGAAGGGCGATCTCGCGTTCGCGGTCTTCGTCAAGGACGCGGACGGCTCGGATCAGGCCGTGAAGATGACCAGCAAGCTGTTCAAGGAGATGGCGAAGCCGCCGACTCCCTGATCCGTTGCGCCCCCGCTCACTCCTTGGGGTCGACCGGGCCGCTCTCGGGATTCTCGCCCGTGGTGGGGCGGGTCCGATGGTTCATCCGCCACATGAACTCCGGATCGTCGTCCGGACCGAGAACGCGTCCCGCGGGCGGCGCGGAGGTGTCGGGACCGAAGGCCTTCCACAACAGCACCGCCAGTATCACCAGCGCTATCAGCGTCACCAGATAGATCACGACGCACCTCCTTGATTCGAGCGTAGCCGCGTGACGGCGCGGCGGCACCATAGTCTGGACGCACGAACGGGCGGTTATCGGGCAGGCCCTTTCGGCCGATGCCCCGATAACCGCCCGTTCGTGACAGGCGTGTGAGGTCAGGCCGAGACGATCACCGAGGAGCCGTGGCCGAACAGGCCCTGGTTCGCCGTGATGCCGATGCGGGCGCCCTCGACCTGACGGCCCTCGGCCTGTCCGCGGAGCTGCCAGGTGAGCTCGCAGACCTGCGCCAGCGCCTGGGCGGGCACGGCCTCGCCGAAGCAGGCAAGGCCGCCGGACGGGTTGACCGGGATCCGGCCGCCGATGGTGGTCTCGCCTGCACGCAGCAGGTGCTCGGCCTCGCCGCGCTTGCACAGCGCGAGGTCCTCGATCCAGTCCAGCTCGACCGAGGTGGCCAGGTCGTAGACCTCGGCGACGTCGACGTCCTCCGGCGAGATGCCTGCCTCCTCGTACGCCGCGTAGCCGATCGACTCCTTGAAGGTCCGCTCGGGAGCGGGCACAGCCGAGGCCGAGTCGGTGGAGAAGTTCGGCATGTCCATGATGGTCTGCGGGAACGTCGGCGTCACGGTCGAGATCGCCTTGATCCGAACCGGTTCCGCGATGCCCATCTTGCGGGCGTACTCCATCGAGGTGAGGATGATCGCCGCGCCGCCGTCGGAGGTCGCGCAGATGTCCAGCAGGTGCAGCGGGTTGGACACCACGGGGGAGGCCAGCACGTCGGCAGCCGTGACCTCCTTGCGGTAGCGGGCGTACGGGTTGTTCAGGCCGTGCTTGGCGTTCTTGACCTTGACCGCGGCGAAGTCCTCTGCGGTCGCGCCGTAGAGGTCGATGCGGCGGCGCGCGTTGAGCGCGAAGTACGCCGGGTTGGTCATGCCCATCAGGCGGAACCGCAGCCAGTCCGGGTCGTCCCAGCGCTCGCCCGCGACCGGTGCCAGGAAGCCCTTCGGCGTGGTGTCGGCGCCGACCACGAGGGCGACGTCGGACAGGCCGGCCAGGATGCGGGCCCGAGCGGTGTCGAGCGCCTGGGCGCCGGTCGCGCACGCGGCGTACGAGGTGGCGACGCGGGCGCCGTTCCAGCCGAGGGCCTGGGCGAAGGTCGCGCCAGCGACGTAGCCGCCGTAGCCGTTGCGGACGGTCTCGCCGCCGACGATGAAGTCGACGTCCTGCCAGTTCACACCGGAGTCGGCGAGGGCCGCCCTGGCCGCCGCGACGCCGTACTTCACGAACGACTGGCCCCACTTGCCCCAGGGGTGCATCCCCACGCCGAGGATGGCGACGTCGTTGTTGGATCCTGCGCCGCTCATGCCTGTGCTCCGTTCGCGTTCGTGTCGGTGGTGGTCGGCTTCCAGCGCCAGATGGTGCGCACGCCGGTCTCGTCGGTGTAGAGCGGCTCGACGACCAACTCGACGTCGTCGCCGACCTTCAGGTCGTCGACGCCGAAGCCGTCGGCCACCTGTCCGAGCACGACGAGGCCCTCGGGCAGCTCGACCGCGGCCAGTGCGAACGGCACGTACGGGTCGGTGACCGGGATGTACGGGGCAGGCGGCTGGTACTGGGCGTCGGTGTACGACCACACCTTGCCGTGGCGGGAGAGCTCGACGTCCTCGAACTCCTCGCCCGAGCAGGCCGGGTTCTTGCAGAAGGTGGTCTCCCGCGGGAACGAGATCGTGCCGCACGACTGGCACGAGGTGCCGATCAGGGCCGGTGCCGGGCCGGTGGTGAACCAGCCCGCTACCGCTGGTGTGACGCTGTCGCCGGCGGCCTGTGTGGCGGTGTCGCTCATGCAAACCTCATCTGCTGTCGAGCCTGATCGGACGGTCGGGACCGGTGTCCCGAAGTAGAACGTGTTGCAGTATCGCACGGGATCGGCGATGTCGAGGGCGAGATCCCGCCCAGCGGGCGTCCGATCCGGATACGTTGTGAACCATGGCTGCCGGAAAGGGCGGGAGTCCGGCCGTCGAGATCGAGGTCGACGGCCGGATGGTGCGCGTCTCGAACCCGGATCGCGTCTATTTTCCCGCAACCGGGGCGACAAAGCTCGACCTCGTCGAGTACTACCTGTCCGTGGGAGATGGCATCGTGCGCGCCCTCTACGAGCGGCCGTGCATGCTGCACCGGTTCCCCGAGGGGCTGGCTGGGGAGAAGGTGCACCAGAAGCGGATCCCGCGCGGTGCGCCGCCCTGGCTGGAGACGGTCCGCCTGCGCTTCCCGCGCTACGACAGGTATGCCGACGAGCTGTGTGTGACCGAACTGGCCGCCGTCGCCTGGGCGGTGCAGATGAGCACCGTCGAGTTCCATCCATGGAACAGTCGTCGCGGCGACACGGAGAGTCCGGACGAGTGGCGGATCGACCTGGATCCGATGCCGGAGTGCGACTTCGGCCGGGTGCGCCGCGTCGCGGCCGTCGTGCACGAGGTGCTCGACGAGATCGGCGCGACCGGCTGGCCGAAGACATCGGGCGGGCGCGGCCTGCACGTCTACGTCCGGATCGCGCCGGATCACGGATTCGGCGACGTCCGGTTGGCGGCGCTTGCGTTCGCGCGGGAGGTCGAGCGGCGCGCGCCGGATGAGGTGACCACGACGTGGTGGCGCAAGGATCGGGACCCGGCGGCGCTGTTCGTCGACTACAACCAGAACGCCCGCGACCACACGATGGCCGCGGCCTACTCGGTGCGCGGGGTCCCGGACGCGCGGGTGTCGGCGCCGCTGCGCTGGGACGAGATCGAGGGTGCGCGGCCAGAGGATTTCACGATCGGCACGATGCCAGCTCGATTCGCGGAGCTCGGCGACTTGCACAAGGGGATCGACGACGCGATCTTCGACATCTCGCCCCTGCTGGAGTGGGCCGAGCGCGATGCGCGCGACGGTGCCGCCGTGCCGCCGGAACCCGAGCGGGCGTGAGGCGGCGGACCGGGCTCGGTCAGCGGGTGGTGGCCTCCGTGGTCAGCGACTGGAGCAGCTCCATCACCTCGGACTCACGGAAACGGCGGTGACCGCCGGGGGTGCGCAGGGAGCCGAGGCGTCCGGCGTGAGCCCATCGGGTGACCGTCTTCGGGTCGACGTGGAACAGGGCGGCAACCTGACCGGGGGTCAGCAGCGATTCCTGGGTGGCGCGGAACGACGGGGCGCTCATCGAGGATCCTCCATGCGCTTGTGCGGTACGAACGGTGCGGACATCCTGGCACCCGGTGCCCTGGGTACTCGAACGATCCCGATTTGGTAAAGCGGAGGTAATTCGCAAATCGGATAAGTCCGGCACCCGAGTCCCGTGATCGGCGGGTCGGTAACCTGGGAGGGTGACTGATTCCTCGCAGAACCCCGCCCCGTCGAACGCCAAACGCTCGCTGGCGCGGGATCTCGGTCTGTACACCGTGGCCCGGCTGGGCCTCGTCGTCCTGATCGCGGCGATCATCATCGGCGTCAGTCAGTTGGTGAACGTGGACGTGCCGCTGCTGGTGGCGCTGATCTTCGCGGTGATCATCGCGCTGCCCCTCTCGCTGGTGATGTTCGGCAAGCTGCGTACCCGGGTCAACGAGGAGATCTCCGCGGTGGACGCCCAGCGCAGGGCGGACCGTGACGATCTGCGGGCCAAGCTGCGCGGCGACGGATCCGGTGACGCCGACGGCCGCAAGTGACCGCCGCGATGGGGGTCGTCGACCACAGCGCGCCGAGGGACTGGGTGGACAACGCGGTTCGGCTGATCGACGCCGATTCCCAGCGGAGCGCGGACACCCACCTGCTGCGCTATCCGCTGCCGGTCGAGTGGAACATCCAGCTCTATCTCAAGGATGAGTCCACCCACATCACAGGAAGCCTCAAGCATCGGCTCGCGCGCTCGCTGTTCCTGTACGCCATCTGCAACGGCTGGGTGACCGAGGGCACCACGGTGATCGAGGCGTCGTCGGGGTCGACCGCGGTCAGCGAGGCCTACTTCGCGAAGTTGCTCGGCCTGGACTTCGTCGCCGTGATGCCGCGGAGCACCAGCCCCGCGAAGATCGCGCTCATCGAGGCGCAGGGCGGCAGCTGCCACTTCATCGATCGTCCTTCGGAGATCTACGCGGAGGCGAGCAGGCTGGCGTCCCAGTGCAACGGTCACTACATGGACCAGTTCACCCACGCGGAGCGGGCCACCGACTGGCGCGGGAACAACAACATCGCCGAGTCGATCTTCCAGCAGATGACGCTCGAGCAGCATCCGATTCCGGACTGGGTTGTTGTCGGTGCGGGCACCGGCGGCACCAGCGCGACCATCGGGCGATACATCCGATACCGCAGACACGCCACCCGGCTGCTGGTGGTCGACCCCGAGAACTCCGCGTTCATCGGCGGCTACGAGGCCGGATCCGCCGCGTACGAGACCGGGATGCCGTCGCGGATCGAGGGCATCGGCCGGCCGCGGGTCGAGCCCTCCTTCGTCGGGCAGGTCGTGGACCGGATGGTGGCGGTGCCGGACGCGGGGTCGATCGCCGCAGCCAGGCACGTCAGTGAGGTCCTCGGCCGACGGGTCGGCGGGTCGACGGGGACCAACGTGTGGGGCGCCTTCGGCGTGATCGCGGAGATGCTCGCTGCCGGCAGGACGGGCAGCGTGGTGACCCTGCTCTGTGACGGCGGGGAACGGTACGCGGGAACGTATTTCAACGACGAGTGGGTGCGTGGCGAGGGCATCGACCTGGCCGCGCCGACCGCGGTGTTGGAGTCCTTCGCGGCGACCGGAGGCTGGTCGGCCTGACCTACCCTCGCCCGGTGCCGCCGATCGCCGCGGTCAGCCGGGCGTCCTGACCGCCGCGAGCATCGCGCCCAGGTGTGCGCGGCTGACCCGGACCGCGGCCTCCTCGTCGCCCGCCGCGATCGCCTCCACCAGTGCGAGGTGCTCGTCGGAATCCGGTTCCTTGTCCGTCTCGCGCAGGCCAAGCAGCTCGATCATCTCGACGAGGGCCTCGGTCAGCCGTGGCACGAAGGTCTCGAACAGCTCGCTCAGAACCCGGTTGTGTGCGGCCGCGACCACCGCGCGGTGTACTGCGATGTCGGCCCCGACGAAGGCGCGATGGTCCGAGGTCGCGGCGGCCGCCCGCCGATCGAGCGCGCGCCGCATCGCCGTCACATCCCGTGCGGTGGCGCGCTGCGCGGCCAACCGGGCGGCCTCCACCTCGATCGCGTTGCGCACCTCGACGACCGCGGCGATGGCCTCGGCGCGGAGCACGCCGTCCCAGCCGTCGGCGGGCAGCGGTTCGGTGCGCTCGACGAACACGCCCGCGCCCTGCCGTGATCGCAGCAGTCCCTGCCCGGCGAGCATCCGGAGCGCCTCGCGGACGGTGGATCGGCCGACGCCGAGTTCGGCGGCGAGGGTGGTCTCGCCCGGCAGCTTGGCGCCGACCGCCCATTCGCCTGCGCCCAGTCGCGCCAGCAGCAGGTCCGCGGTCTGGTCGGCGAGCAGATTTCGACGGGGCGCCGCGACCACGCAAACTCCTCAGGTTGTCAGACAAGTTGGTTTCGTCTAGCTTAGCCGACGTGGCCATTCGCGGACTGCTCCTCGGACGCCGCGGCGGGGTCTGACCGGACCGGCTCCCCGCCGCGGGGTTCAGCCGTGCCGGTCGATCGATCCCGATCCGCACAGGAGCCCCACGTGAACTGGAACCCCCAAGCCCCGTCCCCGATGCCCTCGCATCGCTACCGGCCGTACACCGACCGGGTGCAGGTGCCGCTGACCGAGCGCAGCTGGCCGTCGAACCGGACCACCGTCGCGCCCCTCTGGGTGCCCGTCGACCTGCGCGACGGCAACCAGGCGCTGGCCGAGCCGATGGACCCGGCCCGCAAGCGTCGCTTCTTCGAGCAACTGATCGCCATGGGCTACAAGGAGATCGAGGTCGGCTACCCCTCCGCCAGCCAGACCGACTTCGATTTCGTCCGCGACCTGGCGACGCTCGGACTGGTGCCCGACGACATCACCGTCGTGGTGTTCACCGCCGCCCGCACCGACCTCATCGAGCGGACCTTCGAGTCGGTGCGCGGGCTGCCGAACGTGGTGTTGCACATGTACACCGCGACCGCACCGACCTGGCGGTCGGTCGTGCTCGGACGCGATCGAGACGAGCTGCACCGCTTGATCTTCGATGCGGCGCAGGACGTGGCCCGGTGTGGCGACGCCGCGGCGGGGGTGCGCTACGAGTTCTCGCCCGAGGTGTTCAACCTGACCGAGCCGGACTTCGTCCTCGAGGTGTGCAACAGCCTCACCGAACTGTGGGACGCCTGCCGGGACCGGCCGGTGATCCACAACCTGCCCGCGACGGTGGAGATCGCGACACCGAACGTCTACGCAGACCAGATCGAGTACATGCACCGGCACCTCGACCGCCGCGACTCGGTGATCCTCTCGGTGCACCCGCACAACGACAGGGGCACCGGCGTCGCCGCCGCGGAGCTGGCGGTGCTGGCGGGCGCGCAGCGGGTGGAGGGCTGCCTGTTCGGCAACGGTGAGCGGACCGGGAATGTGGACCTGGTGACGCTGGCACTGAACCTGCACGCGCAGGGCGTCGACCCGATGATCGACTTCTCCGACCTCGACGCGGTGCGGCGAACGGTGGAGTACTGCAACAGGATCAACGTGCACGAGCGTCATCCCTACGGCGGGGACCTGGTGTACACCGCGTTCTCGGGCACGCACCAGGACGCGATCAAGAAGGGCCTCGCCCGGCACCGCGCCGCGGCGGGGACGGATCCGGACCATGCGCCGTGGGACGTGCCCTACCTGCCGATCGACCCCCGTGACGTCGGCCGCGACTACGAGGCCGTGATCCGGGTGAACAGCCAGTCCGGCAAGGGCGGCATCGCGTACCTGCTGCAGAGCGGCTACGGGATCGACCTGCCGAGGGGCCTGCAGATCGACTTCGCGCGGCGGGTCCAGTGCACCGCAGACGACAGCGGGGTCGAGGTGACCGCGCAACAGCTGTGGGACCTGCTGTTCGCCGAGTACGGCAATCACGGCGAGCTCGCTCGGTGGACGGTCGAGCACCGGGAGGACGGCGATCGGCTGCGGGTCGAGGCCACGGTGGGCGGCGCGCCCGTCGAGGGCGCCGCGACCGCGAGCGGACCCGTCGAGGCGCTGACCCGGATCCTGTCCGAGCACGGGCGGGAGGTGGAGGTGCTGAGCCTGGCGGCGCAGTCGGTTGGCGAGGGCAGCGACGGCCGGGCGATCACCTTCGCGCAGTGCCGAATCGACGGGGGCACGCGGTGGGGCGTTGGACTCGATTCCTCGGTCACCGCGTCGGCGCTGGAATCGGTGCTGGCCACGGTCGCCGGGACCGCCTAGTTCCGGTCCGGCAGGAGCCGGCACGACCCGAACGCCGGATTCGGGCGGGCCGCGATCGTCGATCGCGGCCCGCCCGACCTCTCAGCTCGCGGCGACCTTCGCCTCCGCGTCGGTGTCCGCGAACTGGGTGCGGTACAGCTCCTCGTACCGTCCGCCGACGGCGAGCAGCTCGTTGTGCGTGCCGCGCTCGACGACCCGGCCGTTCTCGATGACCAGGATCAGGTCCGCCGCCCGGATCGTGGACAGTCGGTGCGCGATCACCACCGAGGTCCGGCCTGCCAGTGCCTCGCCGAGTGCCGCCTGCACCGCGGCCTCCGAGGTGGAGTCCAGGTGCGCGGTGGCCTCGTCGAGGATCACCACCCGCGGGTGTGCGAGCAGCAGACGGGCGATGGTCAGTCGCTGACGCTCGCCGCCCGAGAGGCGGTATCCCCGCTCGCCGACGACGGTGTCCAGCCCGTCGGGCAGGGCCTCGATCAGCTCGGTCAGGCGGGCCCGGCCGAGCACCTCCCACAGCTGCTCCTCGGTCGCCTCGGGCCGGGCCAGGAGCAGATTCGCCCGGATCGACTCGTGGAACAGGTGACCGTCCTGGGTGACCATCCCGACCGCGCCGCGGATCGAGGCGGCGGACAGCTCACGCACGTCCACGCCGGACAACCGGACGGCGCCGGAGTCGGCGTCGTAGAGACGGGGCACGAGTTGCGCGATGGTGGACTTGCCCGCGCCGGACGAGCCGACCAGCGCGACCATCTGGCCGGGCTCCACGCGGAACGACACCTCGTGCAGGACCTCGACACCGCCGCGGTTGTCGAGCTGCGCGACCTCCTCGAGCGAGGCCAGCGACACCTTGTCCGCGGACGGGTAGGCGAAGCGCACCTTGTCGAACTCCACCGACACCGGTCCGTCGGGCACCGGCAGCGGGTTCGGCTTCTCGGCGATCAGCGGCTCGAGGTCGAGCACTTCGAAGACCCGCTCGAAGCTGACCAGCGCGCTCATCACCTCGACACGCGCGCTCGCGAGCGCGGTCAGCGGGGCGTACAGCCGGGTCAGCAGCAAGGCAAGGGCCACAACGGAACCCGCGTCGAGCTGACCCTTGAGTGCGTAGAAACCGCCGAGTCCGTAAACCAGTGCGAGGGCAAGCGCGGACACGAGGGTCAGCGCGGTGACGAAGGCGGACTGCACCATCGCGGTGCGAACCCCGATGTCGCGCACCCGGCCTGCGCGGGTCGCGAACTCAGCGGATTCCTCCGCGGGGCGGCCGAACAGCTTGACCAGCGTCGCGCCGGGTGCGGAGAACCGCTCCGTCATCTGTGTGCTCATGGTCGCGTTGTGGTTCGCGGCCTCCCGCTGCAGGTGCGCCATCCGCGATCCGATCCGGCGGGCAGGCAATACGAACACGGGAAGCAGCAGCAGCGAGAGCAGGGTGATCTGCCAGGAGATGCTGAGCATCACGACCAGGGTCAGGGTGAGGGTGACCAGGTTCGCGACGACCCCGGAGAGGGTGTCGCTGAACGCCCGCTGGGCGCCGATGACGTCGTTGTTGAGACGGCTGACCAGCGCCCCGGTCCTGGTGCGGGTGAAGAACGCGATCGGCATCTTCTGCACGTGGTCGAAGACCGCGGTCCGCAGGTCGAGGATCAGGCCCTCGCCGATGCTCGCGGACAGGAAGCGGTTGTAGAGCGCGAGGCCGGCCTCGACGATCGCGATCAGCGCGATCAGCACCGCGAGTTTGATCACGACGCTGGTGTCGGAGCCGTTGACGATGCCGTCGACCACGCGTCCGGCCAGCACGGGGGTGGCGACGGCCAGCGCGGCCGTGACGACGCTGATCAGCAGGAACTGGGCGAGCTTGCGGTGGTGCGGCTTGGCGAAGCCGAGGATTCGACGGACCGTCGCCATCGAGAACGGCCGCTTCTCGTCGTGGGAGTTCATCATGCGGTACATCGAGCTCCACGCGACGGATTCCATGCTCATGGTGGACCTCTCGGGGTTGTTGTGACCGGTGCAACGCTACGGAAGGGGTCCGACATACCCGGATTCCCCGCCCGTCTGCACCGACCGTAGAACCTCGAGTTAACTTGAGGTCAAGCCGGTTCGTCTGTCACTGCCGAGGGTCCTCAGGGGCAGTGTGCGGGCGCGTCCTCGGAGAAGGGTTCGTCGTCGGGGAGCACGTAGGTCACCAGCAGGACCACCGGCTCGGTCCCCAGGTTCAGTCCGACGTGGTCGCCGCCGGGATCCTCGGTGACCCAGGAGCCCGCGGGCGAGGCCTGTCGGGAGCAGTCGGCGAACACCCGGGTCAGCGTGCCCGCGGCCACGATCCCCTGGACGTGTCCGTTGTGGTGGTGCCAACCGGTGCTGCCGCCCGGCGCGATCACGATCCGGCGCAGGGTGCCCTCCACCTCGTCGGAGACCGGTGGGTGCCCGGGTGGCGGCGGCGGAAGCAGGATCGGGTTGAGTTCGAGTTCGGCGAGGGTCTCCGCGGTCACGCCCGACGGCGGCGTGGCCTGCGCGGGAGCGGCGACGCCCACGGCGCACAGCGCGGCGAGGGCAGTGGGTGCGGCCAGTCGGGCGAACTTGGTCACGGCGGTCATGTCCGGATCCGTTCGGTTCGGAGAACCGGGGCGGCGGCGGGGCGGGATTGCCCGCGGCACGGCTCTCGCCTGTATCGATCGTCCCGCAGTCCGGTCGATTCCGCGACGGAACGCCCGGGTTGATCAGTGCGCGTCCACCCGGATCCCGTCGCATCTGGAACAGGTTCTAGCTACGATTCGTCCATGCGCACCAGTCGAGTTCTCGCCCTGTCTGCCGCCGGAATCGCCATGGCCGTGGTGGCCGTGGTGGCCACGGCGGGACCCGCGGCCGCCGGTCCGGCCGTGTCGGCCGACCCGACGCGGGTCGACACCGAGCGCGAGGCGGTGGCCAGGGCGTACATCGATGCGCTGATCTCGCACGATGCGTCCGCCGTGAAGTTCGCCCCCGACGCGACCCGGGTCGAGGCCGGGCTCAAGACCGGTTTCTCCGGCCCGCAGATGACCCGCGACCTCGAGCACGGCCCGCAGTACCGGGTCATCCGGGGCATCAGGGACCTGCGGATGTCCGAGTCCGGCGACGTGGTCACCACCACGTATCTGCTCGACGCCGGCGTCGGTGACGTGCGTCTGATGACCGTCGAGATCACCGAGACCTTCGAGGTCCCGGACGGGACCATCCACGCCATCGTCGCGCACATCAAGCCGAAGTCACTTTTCTGAGCCGTCCACAGGTGGGCTGAGTTCGGGCCTGCCCGGACTCAGCCCTTGCTGATCAACTGCGAGGCGAGCGCGGTGCCCGCGGCCACGGCACCAACCGACGGCCACGCGCCGATCTTCTTCGCCAGCGGATGCGAGGCGCCGAACGCGCCGAGGTAGGTGGCGAGCAGCGCGGCGCCCCGCGCGGGTCCCGAGCTCCGTACCCAGCTGGTGGTGCACACGGCGCCGACCGCGGCCAGCACGGCGCCGCCGAGCGGTCGGTTGCCGGTCTGCTGGGCGACGGCGAAGCCGCCGACGAGTCCTCCTGCGGCGAGCGCGGATACGGCGGTCTTGGGCAGTGCCATCGGTATAGCTCCTCGGGTCGACGTCAACTCGTCACCACGGTAACCGCTGACCGGTCGTGACCACCTGTGTCAACCCTGCTTGACACGCTCGGGTTGTCAATTTAGATTGACAAACATGACCGAAGCAACGGATCTGGCGGCCGCGGCGGGCAGCCCCGACCCCAAGGTGGGCCTGCGGGCGGTGCTCGCACTGCGCAGGCTGCTCGAACGACTGGAGACGATCCAGGTCCAGAACGCCCGCAGGCAGGGCTGGTCCTGGCAGGCCATCGCCGACTCGCTCGAGGTCAGCAGGCAGGCAGTTCACCAGAAACACAACAGGAAGGGCAGGTAGCGGCATGTTCGAACGGTTCACGACCGAGGCGCGCACCGCGGTGATCGGCGCGCAGGCGGAGGCAAGGGCGCTCAAGTCCCCGCAGATCCGTACCGAGCATCTGCTGCTCGGCGTTGTCGCGGCGGCGGAGGGCACACCGCTGGGGCACACGCTCGACGATGCCGGACTCACTCTCGACGCGACGCGGGCCGCGGTCGCCGAGGCGCGGAGCGGTCAGGCGCTCGGCGCGGAGGACGCCGAGGCACTCCGATCGATCGGCATCGATCTCGATGCGGTGCGGGAGAGCCTCGACGCCGGCTTCGGCGAGAACGCCCTCGATCGTGCGGAACCGGGCGAACGGCGAGGCTGGTTCGGGCGGCTGGTCGGCGGGCACGTCCCGTTCACGGCGGCGTCGAAGAAGGCTCTCGAGCTCTCACTCCGGGAAGCCTTGGCGCGCAAGGACGACCACATCGGTGCCGAGCACATCCTGCTCGGCATTCTTCGCGGCGACGACGCGGGTGCCCGCGAGGTGATGGCGACGCAGCTCGACCCGGCGGACCTGCGCAGGCGCATTCTCGAACTGCTCGACCGCGCGGCCTAAGGCCTGGGGGCGGCCCGCCCGCTCAGAAGGTGCCTGCCGCCTCGACCGGTTCCAGGACCTCGACCGTCGGCGGGCCCTGGACGCCCGCCTCGGCCGTGACCTTGGCGACCTTGTCGTTACCGTCGAAGAAACGCCGGAATCCCTCCGCGTTGTCCCACTCGTCGACAACGACCAGTCCGCCCGAGTTCGCCGCGAACCGGTGATGGCGTGCGCCGAGTGCCTTCGCCTCACCGCTGATCTCCTCGAGCAGCGCGGCGTTGTCGGCGAGGGACTGCTTGGCCGCGGACAGATCGGCGACGTCGAAATGCAGGATGACGACCACGCTCATGATGGCTCCTCGTGCCCCCGGTGGTGCGCCGTCCGGGTCGTCCGCGTGCGCGAGCCGGCCGGGGCCCTCCCTCAGTCAGTATCGCGCCGGCCCGGGCTCGGGGGAAGTGCCGATCCCACAATGCGCCGCATCGTCACCCGGGGCCACGCGTCGAGGCCGCGGTCCGCCTCGTGCTCGCGGATCGACCTCAGCCCGGGCGTCAGCTCGTCGGCGGGTACCACGCGGAACCCCAGTCGCTCGTAGTACGGCGCATTCCATGGCACCTGGGCGAACGTGGTGAGGGTCAGCCAGGGGTACTTCCGCTCGGCGGCCCAGCGCTCGACCTCGTCGATCAGCGCCGCCCCCAGCCGCCGCCCCGCGTGGGCGGGATCGACGGACACCTGCTCGAGGTGAGCGGCGCCGTCGACCGCCAGGGCGAGCGCGTAACCGATCGGGACGTCGTCCTCCGTTGTCGCGACCCAGGCGCGGCCCGCGCGCTGATACTCGGCCAGCTCTCTCACCGTCGGTGGGTCGTCATCGGCCACCGCGTCCATCCCGACCGAGCGGAACGGCAGGCCCGCGGCGATCTCGATGGCCGGCAGGTGGACGAGGTCTGTGGTGGTGGCCGAACGGATCACCCGTCCTTTCTAGCGGCTGGGCCGCCGCCGCGCCGCCCATGCCTCGCCGATGTGCCAGCATGCACCCATGACTTTCCTGATTCGTCTGGCGATCAATGCGATCGCGATCTGGCTGGCCGCCTCCTGGGTGACCGGCATCGACATCGCCACCACCTCGGACGGGGGAACGGGCAACGACATCCTGGTGGTCGTGTTCATCGCGTTCGTGTTCACGGTCGTGAACGCCTTCATCAAGCCGCTGGTGCAGTTGCTGTCGCTGCCCCTGCTGATCCTGACCCTCGGCCTGTTCACCCTGGTGATCAATGCGCTGATGCTCTTGCTCACCTCCTGGATCACCGAGACGACCGATTTCGGGATCTCCGTGGACGGGTTCTGGACGGCGGTCTGGGGTGCGCTGATCATCTCGATCGTGAACTTCGTGCTCACCGCGGTGGTGCCCTCGGCGAAGCGCTGAGGTCGCCGGGGCCGCGCCGTTCGTCGGCTCGGCCCTCTGGCGCATCCCTCAGCCCAGGCCGAGCGCCAGCGCTGTGGTCGCGCCCCACACCAGCATCGCCAGCCCGGTCCCGGCCAGCGCCGGGATCAGGGCCAGGCCCTGTCCACCGGAGCGCACCGGTGCATTGGCCTTGACGGCCAACGGAAGTGCGAGCAGTCCGACCAGTGCCCACGGCGTACGGGCCACCAGGATCAGCGTCACGACGAACGGCACCACCAGCAGCGCCATGTGCAGGGTGCGGGTGCCCCGATCGCCGAGCCGCACCGCGAGGGTGCGCTTGCCGGATTCGGTGTCGGTCGGGATGTCGCGCAGGTTGTTCGCCACCAGCACCGCGCTCGAGAACGACCCGACTGCGACGGCCGAGACCGCACCGGCCCAGTCGATCCGTTCCGCCTGGACGAACTGGGTGCCGAGCACGGCGATCAGGCCGAAGAAGACGAACACCGCGACCTCGCCGAACCCGCTGTACCCGTACGGATTCCTGCCACCGGTGTAGTACCAGGCGCCGGCGATGCAGAGCGCGCCGACCAGGATCAACCACCAGGCGGAGGTCAGTGCGAGTACAACCCCGACCACCCCGGCGAGCCCGAAACAGGCGAACGCGGCCCGCTTCACGGCGGCGGGCGAGGCCAGCTTCGAGCCGACCAGCCGCAGCGGTCCGACCCGGACGTCATCGGTGCCGCGGATCCCGTCGGAGTAGTCGTTGGCGTAGTTCACCCCGACGATGAGCGCCACCGAGACCACCAGCGCCAGCACGGCCTTCCACCACACCGCGCCGTCGAGCGAGGCCGCGGCGCCGGTACCCACCAACACCGGGGCGATCGCGTTCGGCAGGGTGCGCGGTCGGGCACCCTCGATCCACTGCGAGACAGAAGCCATGAGGCGATCCTTGCACCTACCCACAATCCGGCTGTGGACCGCCGCTCCGATTAACATTGGCGCCGGTGCAACCCGAAACGAGCGACTCCGCAGTGACCGCTGATCCACGGCCACTGATAGTGGTGTCCCTTTTGGGCGAAATCTCGACGCGCCGAGGCGGTGAGCTGGTGCCGTTGCCAGGGGCAAGGGCGCGCAGCCTGCTGGTGGCACTCGCGGGCAGGCCGGGCCGTAGCCGCAGCGCCCAGTCCCTCATCGAGGACGTGTGGGGAGAGACTCCGCCGCGTTCACCGATCAATGCGCTGCACACCCAGATCTCGCGGTTGCGCGGGGCGCTGCCCGAGGGGGCGATCGAGATCGGGCCCGCCGGGTACCGTCTCGACCTCACCCGGGCGCAGGTCGACCTCACGCTCGCGCGGATGTGGGAGCAGCAGGCGCAGCAGCTGATCTCCGAGGGTGATCCGCGCGGGGCGATCGACACGATCCGCAGGGCAAGGGTGCTCTGGCGCGGGGAACCGGGTGCCGATCTGCCTGCAGGCGACCTGGCGCGGGAGTTGGTCGAGGAGGGGAAGGCGCGACTGGCCGCGCTGGATGTGGTCGAGGTCGTCGCCCTCGTCGGGGTCGGCGAGCTGGGCGAGGCGCTGCCGCTGGCCGAGCAGATGGCAGCGCGCGCCCCGCTCGACGAACGCGCGCACGAACAGCTGATGGTGGTGTTGTGCGGACTCGGTCGCGCGAACGACGCGCTCGAGGTGTTCGCCGGACTCCGCGGGCGGCTGGCGGACCGGCTCGGCACCGACCCCTCGCCGCGGCTGGTGCGGCTCAATGCCGCTGTGCTGAGCGGAGACCTACCGGTGCGCGCGGCCTCGGGGGAGGGCGCGCCGGAGCCCACCCGCCCAGCGCCCCGGCCTGCCCTGATGGCGGTCGGTCTGCGCGCGGCGCCGAACGCGCTGCTGGGGCGCGAGGCGGACCTGGACGCGATCGAGGACCTGCTGGCGACCTCCCGGGTGGTGACGGTGCTCGGTCCCGGCGGAACCGGGAAGACCCGGGTGGCGCACGCGCTCGGCTCGCGGGCAGCGGAGCGGGTTCCTGTCGCCCTCGTCGAGCTCGCCTCCCTGCGCAGCGGCGAGGACGTGGTCGCGGCCATCAGCGGCACGCTCGGGCTCAGCGAGGCCGAACTCACCCCGGGCACCGCGCTGACAAGGGCAAGGCGCTACGACGCTCGCGACCGGCTCCGGGAGGCGCTGTCGGCCCGGCCGACGCTGTTGATCCTGGACAACTGCGAGCACCTGATCGACGACGTCGCCGAGGTGGTGGCCGACCTGGTGGCGGCCAGCGCGAACCTGACCGTGCTCGCCACCAGCCGGGCCCCGATGGCGATCACCGCCGAGACGGTGTACCCGTTGCCGCCCTTGGTGATCGACGAGTCCGGTTCGCCCGCAACGGATCTGTTCCGGACCCGCGCGCTGGCCGTGCGTCCGGCGGCCCGGCTCGATCCGGTGGAGGTCGCGCGACTGTGCCGGACGCTCGACGGACTACCGCTCGCCATCGAGTTGGCGGCCGCCCGGGTTCGCACGATGAGCGTGGCAGAGATCAACGCCAGGCTCGACGACAGGTTCGCGCTGCTGCGCTCCGGTGACCGGACCTCGCCGGAGCGACACCGGACCCTGCGGGCCGTGATCGAGTGGAGCTGGAATCTGCTCGAGCCCGACCAGCAGGCCGCGCTGCGCCGATTGTGCAGGTTCCCTGCAGGTTTCACCCTCGCCGCTGCCGTCGAGGTGGCCCAGTGGGGAGAGGTGACCGACATCGCCGATGCCCTCGACGGACTGGTGAACCAGTCGATGCTCTCGGTTGTCGAGGGTGCGGACTCGTCGGGCCTGCGGTACCACATGCTCGAGACGGTGCGGGAATTCGGTGACGGGCAGTTGGCGCGCGCGAACGAGACGGACGAGGTCGCCGCGCGCACGCTCGCCTGGGCGAAGGCGTTCTGTCTGGAGGCGGTGCAGGACTTCCTCGACGGCAATCAGATCGCCACCGCCCTCCGGATCGAGGCCGAGCACGACAACCTGCTCGCCGTGCTGCGCCACACGCTGACCGTCGGTGACGGGCCGGGCGCACTGACGGTGTTCCCGGTGCTCGGCGTGACGTGGTCCTTCCGCGGGGCCCATTCCGAGGTGATCGCGCTCGCGCCACGGGTCCTCGAGATCGACCCGAGGCGATACCGCCCGGAGTTGCTGTCCGGGAACTGCCTTGCGCTCACCTATCTGGTGATCGTCGGCCACACCGCGTTCGGTGGCGTCAGCAGGTCGCTGGCCGTGACCCGGCTGCGGCTCAGGGCTGTCCTGGCGTCTCGGACGGACATCGACGAGCCGGTGCGGATGAACGCGTCGCTGGTGGTCATGCCCGCAACGGGAAAGGGGTTGGCCCGCAGGCTCGCTCGCGCGATCCGGTCCGAGAACCCGGCGGCGAGGTCGTCGGCCTACATGGCGAGGGCCAACCTGCGGGAGAACAGCGGGGACCTGTACGGCTCCTGGGCCGACGCTATGCAGGCCAGGGAACTCGCGGAGGCGGGCGGAGACGTCTGGGGCCTGGCCATGGTCCTGCAGCACCTCGGCAGCCTCGCCGGGCAGTCCGCGCGGTACGGGGAGGCGGTCGGGTACTACCGGCGGGCCGCAGAGTTGCTCTGGGACCTGCACGCGTACGAGGAGAGCACCACGCTGCGCAGCTATATCGGGGCCGCGTTGGTCGGCGCGGGCCGCATCGAGGAGGCTCGACGGGAACTGGTCGCCGGCGGGTCCGCCGCCGAGGAGGTGGAACTGTCCGCCGCGGAGGATCGGTCGACGTTCGGGCTGGGCGATGCCAGGCAGAGCGCGGGCGCCATCGCTGCGGCGATGGCGGAGGTGGACCTGGCCGAGGGCTCGGTGGACGCTGGGCTGCGTGGATACCGCCACGCGCTGGAGCTGGTCGGCTGGCAGAGTGCGGGGCAGACCCCCGATCCGTTCGGCTTCATGCTGCTGGCGGCGGCGGTGGCCGCGCACACGCTCGCCGGTCGCGGGGACGAGATCGCGGACCTGGTCGAGTCCTACGCGGGGATGGTCATGACACACCTCGGTCCGGACGGATACCCGGATCTGCCACAGACCGGCGGGGTGGCGTGCGCGGTTGGCAGCTTCGACATCGCGACCGGGAGGAACCCCGAGGGCGGGATGCGGATGATCGCCCTGTCGACCAGGGTCGCTGCCCGACAGGACTTTCCGTCGATGCAGTGGTCGCGGCACCTCGCCGCGGCGCGAAAGGCACTCGGTGCGGACCGGGTGGACGCGGAACTGGCTCGGGTCGAGCGGATGCCGCGGCGCGTCGCGCGCGACGAGATCCTCGCGACGCTGCGCGAGCGTTGACACAACCGTGCGCGCGTCCCTCCGGGTCGGGATGAACGCGCGCACGGGTGGCCCAATCACTTAGGTCTTGCGCATGTAGGTCCGGACGGTCAGCGGCGCCATCACCGCGACGATGATCGCGGCACCGAGCAGGGACCACACGACGTGGATGCCGAAGTGGCCGTCGTTGGCCAGGTCGCGCACGGCGGTCACGACGTGCGAGACCGGGTTCACGTTCACGAAGGCCTGCATCCAGCCCGGCATGGTGTCGGCGGGCACGAACGCGTTGGACATGAAGGTCAGCGGGAACAGGATGAGCATCGAGATGCCCTGCACCGACGAGGCCTTGTTCATCAGCACCCCCATCAGCGCGAAGATCCAGCTGATGGCGAACGCGCACACTATGACCAGCAGCCCGGCCGAGACGACGCCGATCACGCCGCCGCCCGGTCGGTAGCCCATCGCCAGGCCCATCGCGAAGGTGATGGTGGTGGCGATGAAATACCGGACCATGTCTGAGAGCAGCGCGCCCGCGAGCGGCGAGATACGGGCGATGGGAAGGGATTTGAACCTGTCGAACACGCCCTTGTCCATGTCCTCGCGCAGCTGGGTGCCGGTGACGATCGAGGCCGTGATGACGGTCTGCACGAGGATGCCGGGAATGATGATCGGCAGGTAGGACTTGACGTCGCCGGAGATGGCGCCGCCGAAGATGTAGGTGAACATCACCGTGAAGATCAGCGGCTGGATCACCACGTCGAACAGCTGCTCGGGATTGTGCTTGAGCTTGATCAGGCCACGGTGGGCCATCGTGATCGACTGTGCGACGGTCTGGCCCAGGCTGATCGAC
The DNA here is from genome assembly GCF_000686785.1 of Rhodococcus sp. UNC363MFTsu5.1. Lineage (NCBI taxonomy): Bacteria > Bacillati > Actinomycetota > Actinomycetes > Mycobacteriales > Nocardiaceae > Rhodococcus > Rhodococcus sp. UNC363MFTsu5.1. Next base: position 185,180 of record NZ_JMLO01000005.1, on the reverse strand, counting down.
CGAGCCGCGGGAGGCGGTCCTTGGTGGGTGGTCCTGGTGTCGGGCGCGAGGGTGGCGGTGGTCATGCGACGCTCCGTTCGGTGTCGGACTCGGCTGCGGCGGAATCGGATTCGTCGGTTCCGTGGCCGGTGATGGTGAGGAAGACCTCGTCGAGGCTGGGCTTGCTGACCGTTATCTCGTCGACCGCGATCCCGTGCTCGCGCAGCCTGATCAGCAGCTCGGGGGTGACCGACGGATCGGTCAGCGGGGCAGTGAGCCTGCCCGCCTCCGGGGTGATCGCGACCTCGACACCGAGCGACTCGGCGAGCAGCGATCGGGTCTGCTCGACGCGCGCCTTGTCGACGAGCTTGAGCTGCAGCGCGGACATCCCGACCGAGGCCTTGAGTTCGTCAGCGGTGCCGTCGGCGATGACCTTGCCGCGATCGATGACCGCGATCCGGTCGGCCAGCTGGTCGGCCTCGTCCAGGTACTGGGTGGTCAGCAAGACGGTGGAACCCTCCGCGACGAGTCGGCGGATGGTCTCCCACATCTGGGCGCGGGTGCGCGGGTCGAGACCGGTGGTCGGCTCGTCGAGGAAGAGCAGCGGCGGGTGCGAGATCAGGCTGGCGGCCAGGTCGAGGCGCCTGCGCATGCCGCCCGAGAAGTTCTTCAGCGGCTTGGTCGCGGCCTCGACGAGGTCGAACTCCTCCAGCAGCTCGGCGGACTTGCGGCGCGCGTCCGATCGGGACAGGCCGAGCAGCCGGGAGAAGATCATCAGGTTCTCGGTGGCGGTGAGGTCCTCGTCCACAGAGGCGTACTGGCCGGTGACGCCGACCAGCGAGCGGACGGCGATGGGTTCGCGCACCACGTCGTGGCCGAAGATCCGGGCCTGTCCGCCGTCGGGTCGCAGGAGGGTGGCGAGCATCCGGACGGTGGTGGTCTTGCCCGCGCCGTTGGGGCCGAGCACGCCGTAGACGGAACCGGTGGGGACGGTGAGGCTGACGCCGTCGACGGCGGTGGCGTCGCCGAATCGCTTGACCAACCCGACCGCTTCGATGGCGGGGGGAACCGAGAGGTTCATGCGGTGTCCTTTCGTGGAATTCGAATGACACAACAGTGCGGGGCCGCCCTTGCACGGGCCTTGCGTCGCTCATGCAGGCGCTGTCACGGCGCGACCGATCGATGCGCTCGCGGTGCAAGCGCGGCGACTTCGCCCTGGTGGGCGGCCTGGAGTTCGCGTACTCGACAGGATCGCGTCGCGCTGTGCGGGAGGGTTATCCCGTCGCGCTGCCGGTGAACTGCTCGGCCAGTGCCCGGCGGTCCACCTTGCCGGGTCCGCGCAGTGGCAGCGCTGCCATCAGGTGCAGTTCGCGGGGCGCCGCGGTCGAGTCAACGGTCCGTCCGACGTGGGCACGCAGATCCTCGAGGGTGGGCACGGTGCCTGCGGCAGGCACCACCGCAGCCGCAACGCGCTGGCCGAGCCGCGCATCGGGCACCCCGAACACCGCGCACTCGGCCACCGCGGGATGAGCGGACAGCGCGGCCTCCACCACCTGCGGGACGACCGTCAGCCCGCCCGTCGAGATCGCCTCGTCCAGTCGGCCGGTGATCGACAGCACGCCGTCCGACAGCAGGCCCGCGTCATCGGTGCGGAACCAGCCGGGCTCGGCGAACGCCGGATGGTCGGGCTGCCCGCGGTATCCCGAGGCCAGCACCGGCCCGCCCAGCAGCACACGGGAGTCCGCGATCCGCACCCGTACCCCGTCGAGCGGAACCCCGTCGTACACGCAGCCACCGCAGGTCTCGCTCATCCCGTAGGTGCGGACGACCGTGATGCCCGCGGCGCGTGCCCGTGTGAGCACCGGCGCCGGGGTGGCGGCGCCGCCGAGCAGCACCGCGTCGAGTTCGGCCAGTGCGGCGGTCGCCGCCGGGTGCTCGAGCGCCTTGATCAGCTGGGTCGGCACCAGTGAGGTGTAGCGTCGCGGCCCGGTCATCGCCGCGACGGCGTCCGGCAGCAGGGCGGGGTCGAAACCCGTTGCGACGTCGATGATCACGGGTTCGGTGCTGGCCAGCAGGCCGCGCAACAGCACCTGGATCCCCGCGATGTGGTGGGCGGGGAGTGCCAGCAGCCACGATCCCGGCCCGCCGAGGCGGGCGTGGGTGGCCTCGCCGCTGGCGCGCAGCGCGGCGGCGGTGAGCAGGGCGCCCTTGGGTGTCCCTGTGGTCCCCGATGTCGCGACGACCAGGGCGGTCGATTCCTCGATCGGCTCACCCGGGCGCAGGGCATCGGTCAGGCGCCGGATCTCGCGGTCGTCGTCGGCGGGCACGGGGAGCAGCGCCGGGCCGTTGCCCGCCAGCGCGCGTTCGAGCCGGGGGAGTGCCTCGCGGGCGGCCGGGCCGGATCGGACGGGCAGGACCTCGAGCGTGCCGGTCACGGATTCAGTCCTCCGCGCACTCGTGCTGCACCGACGCCACGTCGACCCGGTCGAGCATGGTCCTCAGCGACGCGAGATCGCGCTCGGAGAAGGCGGCGAACAGCTCCCGTTCGGCCTCGTTCAGTGCGGAGTCGACCTTCCGGAGGGCGGCCGTGCCCGCCTCGGTGATCTCCACGATGTGACGCCTGCGGTCGGCCGGGTCCCGGCGACGCTCGGCCAGGCCCTCGCCCTCCAGCTCGTTGAGGATCGCGACGAGCTGGCTGGGGTCGACCTCGAGCATGTCGGCGAGTTCGCGCTGGCTCACCGGGCCGGTGCCGAGGTGCAGCAGCGTCATGGCCTGGCGCGGGTGCAGCCCGGTGACGGCGAGGGCGCCGCGAATCCGGGCGCTGGTGGCCTCGCCGCGCCAGGCGAGGAGGAACCCGAGACGGTCCGTCGGGGCTCCGTTGACCTGTGCTGCTGGCATCTCCCTACGGTATCAGTCGCTCCATTTTGGAGCTGTGTCAATCATTGGTACGGTTCAACGATCTTTCCGGTTTAATCATTGGAGTCCATCATGTTCATCGCCTATGCCGTCCTCGCCGTGGTCCTCGCCCTTGCGCTGAGCACTTCGGCGTTTCTCACCTTCACCCGGAACGAGAAGCTGGTCGGCGGCTTCATCGAGTTGGGTGTTCCGGATGCCTGGCTGCCTCGGCTCGCCGTCGCAAAGGCAGCGGGCGCGGCTGGGCTGCTGATCGGGCTGGTGGTGCCGGTCATCGGTATCGTCGCGGCGATCGGGGTGGCCCTGTACTTCGTCGGCGCCGTCATCGCACACGTGCGGGCGCATGATTACGCGATCGCGCCCGCGGTCGTACTCGGGCTGGCCGCCGTCGCCGCAGTCGTGCTCCGGATCGCGACTGCCTGACCTGGGGTGCGGTCCTTCGTGGGCCCCGCTTCGTGCGTCTGATTCGTGTCGGACCCCGGCGGTAGAATTCGAACATGAGTTCGGCTGATGGAGTCGGGGCTGCGGGGCAGGTGCGGGGGTGCCTGTCCGCGATCGCCGACGCCATCGATGGACTGTGTGAGAGCGATCTGACCGGGCTCCCCGACGGGGAGCTGACCGACACCATGTGCCGGCTGGAGAAGTCCTTGCGGCGGGCGTCGGCGGTCGGGCACAAGCTGATAGTCGAAACCGTCGAGCGTTCCCTGCCGGGCAAGTTCGGCCACAAAACCGTCAACAAGCTGCTCGTCGAGGTGCTGCGGATCTCCGCCGCGGACGCCTCCGCCCGGGTCACCGCGGCGAAGTCGCTGGGCACCTGGCATGCGCTCGCCGGTCAGTCGCTGCCCGCGGATCTGCCCGAAACCGCTGCCGCGCAACGAGACGGCGCGATCGGCCCGGATCACGCCCGCGCGGTACGCGAGGTCATCCGCAAGATCCCACACGCGGTCAGCAGTTCCGACGTCGCCGTCGCGGAGGAAATCCTGGCGGACCTCGCCCGTTCCGCGACCCCGGAGGATGTGGAGAAGGCCGGGCACGACCTGCTCGCGTACCTGAACCCGGACGGCGACCTCACCGATCACAAGGATCGCAAGCGCCTGCGCGGAATCCGGCTCGGCCGCCAGGACCAGAACCTCATGACCCCGATCTCTGGTCACCTCGACCCCGAGACCAGGGCCTTGCTCGAACCGATCCTCGCGAAATGGGCACGGCCCGGGATGAACAACCCCGACGATCCCGAATCACCCACCGGCAACGCCGAACACCCGCACGTCGACCGCGACAAGCTCGCCGCCGCGGCGGGCCGCGACACCCGCACCGCCGCGCAACGTAACCACGACGCCATCAAGGAGGCGCTACGCACGCTCCTCTGTTCCGGTGCTCTCGGTTCGCATCGCGGGCTGCCGGTCACGGCGATCGTCACCATGACCCTCGACCAACTCGAACACGCCACCGGCATCGTCACGACCGCGTCCGGCGGGATCCTCCCCATCCGGGATGCACTGAAAATGGCGGAGCACGCACATCCAGTACTGGTGTTGTTCGACCACAACGGCCGACCGCTACATCTCGGGCGCTCGAAGCGTCTCGCCACCGCAGATCAACGGCTGGCCCTGATCGCCGCCGATCGCGGTTGCACCAGGCCCGGCTGCGACGCCCCCGCCACGATGACCGCCGTCCACCACGTCCGCGACTGGTCCAAGGGCGGCGCCACCGACATCGGCGTCCTCACACTCGGCTGCGACGCCTGCCACGCCCTCATCCACGACGGACCCGGCGGCTGGCACACCCGCACCGCACCCGAGGGCACCGAATACGTCGGACGCACCGAATGGATCTCGCCGCCGCACCTCGATCCCGACCAGAGACCCCGTATCAACCACCGCCACCACCCGAAGGAGCTCCTCGACCTTGCCAGGCGAAAAGCCAACGCCCGCAGAGAAGCCGACGCGGGCCGGCGGGGTGCGGCCAGGGTGCGAGGGGAGCGCCGGGGCGAACGGCCGGCCGCAGATGGTCTGCCGTAGCTGCCGGCCGCTACGAACCCGAGCGGCTCAGGTCGTCACGCCGGCAGCACCGCTTGCGCGAGGCGGTCGTGGAGTGCCCGCACCATCTCCGACGCCACCACCCACGAGAGCTTCTCGACCGTGCCAGGCGAAAGGCCAACGCCCGCAGAGAATCCGACGCGGACCGGCGGGGTGCGGTCAGGGTGCGAGGGGGTGTCCCTGTGGTTCCCGTCAAACCACTGAAGTTTGTCCGTGCCGGGTAGAGGGTTTTGTTCCTGAGCGGGCCAGTGCGAGGCGGTAACACCCGCCGGTGCCCATCCGATGAACAGGCGATTCGACAAAAGAGGGGGATCGCAATGAAGGTGGCACGAATCGCGGCAGCTGGAGCACTGGCAGTTGCCCTCGGGGGCATTCTGACGCCGACAGTCAGCGCGCAGGACTTCGGCAACTCTGTCCAGCACGGTCCATGCAGTGAACGGTTCCGGCTCCCGTGGGAGCCATCGTCACTCACCACGAACGTCGTTGTCAGCCCGTTCGGCAAGGCCGAGATGTTTTGTGCGTCATGGCACGGGATCACCGAGATCTACCAGCTCGACCCGTGGGGCAAGAAGCACCGCATCAATATGGCCACAGTCAACCTGGGCAGCATCAACCCACCCTTGGGGTTCTACGTGTGGGATCCGGCGACGTTCTGACCGAACGGAACAGTCCTATGCCGCGGCGGGTTCCGGGGCGGAAGTAGGGACTCGGTAGAGGGCCTTGTTCTTGAGCATGGCGTAGAGGACATCGCAGGGTCGGCGGGCGAGGCAGATCAGTGCGGCGTCCTGGCGACCGTGGCCCCGCGGGTGCGGGACTGCGAAGAAGGTAACGGGGGCGAGGCAAACGGCCGGCCGCAGAAGGTCTCCCGTAGCGGCCGGCCGCGACGAACCCCAGCGGGCGTCTCAGGTCATCACGCCGGCAGCGCCGCTCGTGCGAGCCGGTCGTGGAGTGCCCGCACCATCTCCGACGCCACCACGGCGTACCCACTCATCGTGAAGTGGATCTGGTCTGCGCTCATCAGATCCGGGCGCAAGCGGAGCGGGTGCTCCCACAGGTCCACCAGGACAGCGTCATATTTTGCGGCCAGCCCGCGAGTGACGTCGTTGAGGTGCGAGATCCGGTCCCTCATCGGTTGCATCCGTCGATCGATGAAAACGTCCGCCAGCGCGATCGTGGAAATCTGTGCGCCGGAACGTTGTACCGCCGCGAACGCGGTCTCGAGGTTGCGGGCCATCGCGTCGAGGTCGGCGTCGGGCAGCCACAGGTCGTTGCCGCCGAAGGTGATGTGCACCAGATCGGGTTCGAAGTCGAGCACCGTCTGGAGCTGCTCGTCCAGGACCTGCGCGCTGGTCGCGCCCATCCGCCCGGTGTTCAGGTACGACACGTCCGGACGCGCCGCCTTCAATCCCGCCGCGACCCGGTCCGCCCAGGTGGAGGTCTCGTATCCGGGGCTGGGGTCGCCGATGCCCTTGGCTATCGAGTCACCCATGACGGCGAACCGCGACCAGGGTGCGTCGGTCAGCAGGATGCGGATCTCGTCGGCGCCGAGGCACATCGGATCCGTTGCCTCTGTTCGGATGGTGTTGTGGCTCATCGTCTTTACCCCTTGCTCTCGGTGAGAATCGTGGTGTCGGTGTTGGCCGCATGCCGCTCTGCCAGGGTCGCTGCGAGGATCCCCGCGACCACCGCGGTGACCGCGCAGGCGAAGTAGAGAAGGTGGAAGCCGGCCAACGCGTCGCCTGGGTGGGCGGCGAGGATCGCGGCGAGCACACCCACGCCGAGGGCGCCACCGACCTGGCGGGACATCAGGTTCATTCCGACCCCTGACGCGAACTGTTGAGGCGGAAGGGAACTCGCCGCGACGGTGCCGAGGACCGTGACCAGGAAACCGATCCCGCCGCCGCCGAGGATGCCGGCGGGAACCCAGACGGACCACAGGCGGGGCGTTGCGCTGAACGCATCGGTACTCGCCCAGAGTGCCGAGCACGCGAACATCAACGCGCCCAGTACCCCCAGCAGGCGCAGTGCGTTGGCGGAGCCCACGCGGCCGGTCACCGTGGCGGTCACCATCGCGGCCACCGCTCCGATGCTGAGCGCCGCGGCGGACTGCAGGACGGTGTATCCCCAGATCGCGTCCAGGAACAGCGGTCCGGCCAGTAGCCAGGCGAACATCGCCGCACCGAATACGAACGAGGTGGCATTGGTCAGTGCGTACCGCCGGTTGCGCCACAGGTCGACCGCGATCGCCGGACTCGGATGCCGCCTCGACCGGACGAGGGCGACGGCCACCAGGACCAGCCCGGCGCCGACGGTGAGCAGCGTCGCGGGCGACGTCGTGCCCCAGCTCTGCCCCTCGGTCACGCCCGCCACCACCGCGCCGATGCCGAGCGCGGCCGCGAGGGTGCCCGCGATGTCGGGGGCGGCCGGTGCGCCGACCTCCCTTGGCGCGGCGTCACCGGTTCGGAGACCGGCGCCGAGTGCCACCAGTGCCGCCGCGATCGGCACGTTGATGACGAACACGGCTCGCCAGCCGAACGACTCGACGAGGGCACCGCCGATCGCGGGGCCGACCACCGCCGCCAATCCGCCTGCGGCAGACCAGGCGCCGATCGCGGCGGCGATCCGATCGGGGGCGGTGGTGGCCAGCACCAGCGCGAGGGCAGCCGGGATCATCAGCGCGGCGGTCGCGCCCTGCAGGACCCGGGCGCCGATCAGCCACGGCGCGCTCGGTGCGACCGCGCACAGCAGCGACGTGAAGGCGAACCCGACAAGGGCGACGAGGAAGACCCGCCGACGGCCCAGGCTGTCGGCGAGCCTGCCTGCCGGCGTCAGGAGCGCCGCGAACGCCACCGCATAGCCGCTCACCACCCAGGTGAGAGTGGTCGGCGCTGCGGTGGTGAAGTCCCTGGCGATCGCCGGGAAGGCGATGTTGACGACGGAGAGGTCGAGGAAGGCGACGAAGGTTGCGCTGCAGGCGATCAGGAGTGCGATGCGGGAGGACGCCCGACCCGGGGAAGGCGGCGCCTGCTCGGACACTTCGGTCATGGGGGTTCCTTTCGGAGGTGGTCCGACGGAGGTGGTGACCGCACCAAAAGAAAACGTACGATCGTTCGTGTAGATAGTGAACGTACGACCGTTCGTGCAATTTGGCAAGATCTCGTGGAGAATGGAGCGATGGTGGACACGGCTCAGACTTCCGACCAGCGGCTGATCAAGGGGGCGCTCGCCCGCGCGTCGATCGCCAGGCACGCGGTGGACGTCGCCTCTGTCGAGGGGTTGACCGGTCTGAGCATCGGCAGGCTCGCCACCGATCTCGGGCTGAGCAAGAGCGGCGTCGCGACGCTCTTCGGCACCAAGGAGAACCTTCAGTTGGCCGCGGTGCAGGCGGCCAGGGAGGTGTTCATCGAGCACGTTGTCCGGCCGAGCCTGAAAGAGCCCGGCGGGCTGCCCCGGCTACGGGCGCTGATCGACCGCTGGTTCGACTTCGTGTCCGCGCCGGTCTTCCCGGGTGGTTGTTTCCGGGTCGCGACCGTCTCCGAGTTCGACAGCAGGCCTGGGCCGGTGCGGGACGCGATCGCAGCCGATCAGCGGGACTGGCGCGACCTGCTCATCCGCGAGATCGGACGGGCCCAGGATCAGGGCGCTGCGCAGGGGAAGGATCCCGCTGCGCTGGCCTTCGAGATCGAAGCGCTGCTCAGTGCGGTCAACACCGCGCTTCGGATGGGGGAATCGGAGGCGGCGTCGATCGCAAGGGGGATCATCGACGGGCTGCTCGGTTAGTCGGTCTCCGGGGGAGCGTCGCCGTCGGCCGCCGACTCGGCGTCCCGGTCGAGCGCGCGCAGTGTTGCCGCGCTGTTCGGGCCGTCACCGGGTTCGTCGGCGAGCGGCCAGCCTCCGGCCGCGAGGTGTGCGCGCACCCGCTCCACATCGGATTCGATGGGCATCTCGTCCGTGACCTTGGTGATGAGCACCTGGATGTCGATCTTGTCGATCGGCGGCGGGAACTGCTCGACCAGCGCGTCGGTGACCGCGTGGACCTCTTCGTCGGACAGGCGCCTACGGAGCAGGGCGATCAACGGGACGTAGTCCTGTTCGGGCACGCCGTTGGGGTACCCGGCACGCAGCCACCCGAGTATCGAGGTGAGGAACGGTGGAAGGGCCACGGCGGTGCGTCCCTACGGCTCGTCGCCGAGCGGCCACCCGGCCGCGGCGAGCACGGACCTGACCCGGGCGATGTCGTGATCCGACGGGGCCTCGTGGGTGATGTGTTCGATCAGCTCGCCGATCTCGGCGCGGGTGACGGTCGGGTCCTCGCCCTCGCCACGCGATTCGGCGAGCGCGACGGCCACGTCCTTGATCTGCTCGGCGGTCAGCTCGCGGTGCAGCAGGGCCACCAACGGGATGCGGTCCTTTGGCGGGACGCCCTGTGGGTACCCGTCCTGCAGCCAGGTCAGTACGGACAGTGGGAACGCTGGTTTTGCTGAGGTCACGAAATGTTGCCTCTCGACTCGTGGGCCGACGCTAGAAGATCTCGATGCCGAACGTGTGGCTGAGGAAGCCCTGCATGATGAACAGGATGCCGGTGATGATCGCGACGATCACCACGGCGAAGCATGTGCCCGCGGCGATGACGGCGACCGGCCTGCGGGTGGTCGTCGCCGTTGCGGGATCGGTCGCGGACCCGGAGTCGAGCGCCCGCAGGCCGAGCGCGAAGATCGCGGGCAGGCCCGCGCCGAGCAGCAGTCCGACCGCGATGACCTGCCACAGCGAATCGACGGTTTTCGAGAGAAGATCCATGGTTGCGAGTTCCTCAGGCCGTCACGTTGTTGCGCGGGGCCGGCTCGACAGCCGGTGCCGGGGCGGGGGCGGGAGCGGGGTTCGGTGGCGCGGGCGGTCCGGGGATGTCCTCGGCGGGGATCAGGCCGCCGTCCCATTCCGCGTTGACGTTGCTCGAGTCGATCGGCTGCCTGCGCGACCGCGCATACATCCAGCCCGACAGCAGTAGCAGGATCGCGAACACCGCCAGCACGCCGGGCAGGCCGCCGATCAGCTGGGCGATGCCCCAGCACACGGCGCCGACCAGCGCGGCCGACGGCAGGGTGATCAGCCAGGCGACCGCCATCCGGCTCGCGACGCCCCAGCGCACCTCGGCGCCGCGACGGCCGACGCCGGTACCCATGATCGAGCCGGTCGCGACGTGCGTAGTGGACAGCGGCAGCCCCAGGTGGCTGGAGGTGAGGATGATGGCGGCCGAGGACGCTTCCGCGGCCATGCCCTGCGGCGCGGCGATCTCCACCAGGCCCTTGCCGAGGGTGCGGATCACGCGCCAGCCGCCGAGGTAGGTGCCGAGGGCGATCGCGACCGCGCAGCTCAGCTTCACCCAGAACGGCATGTCGGAGTCGGCGTTGATGGTGCCGTGCGCGACGAGGGCCAGGAAGATCACGCCCATCGTCTTCTGGGCATCGTTGGTGCCGTGGGCGAGCGACACCAGCGACGCGGAGCCGACCTGGCCGAACCGGAACCCGGATTCCTTCGTCTCGTCGCTGACCCTGCGGGTGATCCGGTAGATCAGCCAGGTGCCCGCCGCGGCGACGAGGCCGGCGACCACCGGCGCCAGCAGCGCCGGGATGACCACCTTGCTCAGCACGCCGCTCCACACAACGCCGTTCATCCCGAGGGAGGCGATGGCCGCGCCGATCAGGCCGCCGAACAGTGCGTGCGAGGAACTCGAGGGGATGCCGAACAGCCAGGTGGCCAGGTTCCAGATGATTCCGCCGACCAGTCCGGCGAAGACGATGAACAGCAGATCCTCGCCGCCGACGGAGCTGAGGTTGACCACGCCCTTCGCGACGGTGGCCGCGACCTCCACGGAGAGGAACGCGCCCACCAGATTCAGGATTGCGGAAAGCGCAACCGCGACTCGGGGTTTGAGCGCCCCAGTTGCAATCGACGTCGCCATCGCGTTGCCGGTGTCATGGAAGCCGTTGGTGAAGTCGAACCCGAGGGCTGTGACAACTACGACAAGAAGAACGATGAGTTCCGCGTTCACGGCCTTGATCCTCCGTTACGAACGCGTAAAAGTCGAGTCTGTACCCGCTGTTCGCGCGTGCTTTCGAGCGCGCGGTGCCGCCGCCCGTCGGGCCAGGTCCTGGCGGTTGGAGAGGGTCCCGAACCGCGCGCGCAACGACGTCTGTCGGCCTGCAAACCGTCATGGCCCGGAACGAAATGTGGCGAAGCTCACCGGGGGTCTCACTCACCGGGAACCGTCGAATTGCCGCTCCCGCGGCTGATTACCGTCCCGGCATCGAGTGACGCAGGTCTCACCCGGCCCGGGTGAGTGGCCGCGCGCTCGGATCCGACCCCCCACGGAATCCGCCCGGTCCCCGGGTATCCGAGAAGGAGCACCGATCGTGAATCGAAAGAAGACAGCCAGGCTGGTGGCGGCGTTGGCCATGTCGGCCGCGCTGGTGTCCGCGTGTGCCACCGACCGCGGGGGCGATGCGGTCACCGGTGCGACAGGCGGGGGAGCGTCGGGCGACACGCAGGCGTCCGCGTCCTCGGGCTCGTTCGGAACCCTCGACTCGCCGTGCGGGGACGGCGAGGCGAAGGGCGCGACCGATCAGGGCGTCACCGACACCGAGATCAGGATCGGTTACGGCGACGACCGCGGCTACGCCCAGAGCCCCGGGCTGAACAAGGAGATGTCCGACGCGGTCTCCGCGATGATCGACTGGTGCAACGAGCAGGGCGGCATCAACGGCCGCACGATCGTCGGGACCGACTACGACGCGGCGTTGACGCAGGCGAACACGGTCATGCAGGAGGCCTGCCGGTCCGAGTTCATGATGGTCGGCCACGGCTTCGCGATGGACCAGACCGCCGAGCAGACCCGGGTGGCGTGCAATATGGCCGCGGTGCCCGGCTTCACCGTCTCCCCTGAGGCGGCCAACGGCCCGATGACCTACCAGGGCGTGCCGTTCCCGGTGGACTACGGGAACGCCGCCGCCTGGTTCCAGATGGCCCAGATGCACCCCGACCTGAAGAACGACTTCGACCTGGTCGGGTCGACCATGCCGACCATCATCACCTCGCTGGCGAAGTCCAGGTCCCTGGCCGAGGCCGCGGGATTCAAGCTCAAGGACTGCGGCGTCACCCTGAACTACCAGGGCGAGCCGAGCTACGTCCCGTTCGCGGAGAAGTACAAGCAGTGCGGCGTCAAGGGCCTGTGGACCTCGCGCTCACCCGTGCCGAACGAGTTCAACTTCTTCAAGGCGATCGAGCAGGTCGGCATCGACCCGATCATCCTGGGTGAGGCCACCTGGTACGGGAACGCCGCGCAGCAGTTCAACAAGGAGTCGGGCCTGCTCGACAACCTCAACGCAGGCATGACCTTCCAGATGCTCGAGCATGCCGACTCCGTGCCCGCGGTCGGCAAGTACGTGGAGCTGGTGTCCGCGAAGGGCGGCAAGACGGCGCTGCTCGGGATGCAGGCGACCTCCTCGTTCCTGCTGTGGGCCACCGCGGCGAAGGAGTGCGGTTCGGACCTGACCCGTCAGTGCATGGTGAACGAGCTCGCCGACATCCACGAGTGGGACGGCGGCGGGCTGCACGCCCCAACCGACCCCGGCAAGAACATGCCTGCCGAGTGCGGCCTGACCGTCTCGCTCAAGGGCGCCGAGTACACCCAGGCGTACCCGGCCGACAAGGGCGAGTTCGAGTGCGCAGCCGAGTACGTCGTCAAGACCGACCCCTCCACCTGGGGCACCGATCTGGGTCCCGACCGCATCTCGACCAAGTTCCTCGGTCCGAACGTGATCAAGCCGCAGGACTGATCTCGGTCCCGACCTTCGACCAAGGGATCTCACATGGACACATTCGTGACGTTCACGATCCTGGGCCTGGTGCTCGGCGCCGTGTACGCGATCGCAGCCTCCGGGCTGGTACTCACCTACAACACCTCGGGGATCTTCAACTTCGCCCACGGCGCGCAGGCCATGCTCGGTGCGTTCGTCTACTGGCAGCTCCGGTACGGCTGGAACCTGCCGACCCCGATCGCCCTGATACTGGTGCTCGGCGTGTTCGGCCCCCTGATGGGTCTGGCCCTGTACTTCCTGATCATGCGGGGCCTGCGGGACACCGCGGAGGTGACCAAGATCGTGGTCACCGTCTCGATCATGCTGGGGATGCTGTTCGCCTCCCAGTGGTTCTGGCATCCGGAGGAGCCCCGCACCCTGCGGATGTTCTTCGGCGACGACGCCGAGTTCTCGGTGCTCGGGGCCACCGTGCACGTGCACGAGTTGATCTGCCTCGTCGCGGCGGTCGCGATCGCCGTCGGGCTGCGGCTGCTGTTCACCCGCACCCGGATGGGCGCGACCATGCGCGGGGTCGTCGACGACCCGGACCTGCTGCGCATGAACGGGCACAACCCGGAGCGGATCGCCGGCTTCTCGTGGGCGCTGAGCTCGGTGCTCGCGGTGCTCGCCGGCATCCTCGTCACCCCGATCAGTGGGGGCACCCTCGAGGCGAACATGTTGACGCTGTTGGTGATCGACGCGTTCGCGGCCGCGATGTTCGGCCGGTTGCGCAGCATCCCGCGCACCTTCGTCGGCGCGATCGTGCTCGGCCTGGCGGGGACCTATCTGCTCGGGTACGGGCCGTCGAGCTGGACGTGGACCTCGAACCTCCGGGTCTCGCTTCCGATGATCGCGCTGTTCGTGGTGTTGATCGTGCTGCCGCACGACCGACTGCGCGGCACCGCCGTCCGAACCCGCGAGCGCTATCACGTGCCGAGCGTCCGCAAGGCAGTGGCGTGGGGTGCCGCCCTCGTGGTGATCGTCTATCTGATCCGCCTGCTGATGGTCGAGTCCGCGATCACCACGCTCACCGTCGGCATCTGCTTCGCCATCGTCGCGCTGTCGCTGACGCTGCTCACCGGCTATGCGGGCGAGATGAACCTGGCGCCGCTGTCATTTGGGGCGGTCGCCACGATCGTGGTCTATCACTTCGGCATCTCCGGTTCCGGGCTCGCCCAGCGACTGACGATCGTCGGCGTGCTGGTCGGGGTACTGGCGGCCGCACTGGTCGGCGGCCTGGTTGCGCTGCCCGCGCTGCGGCTGCGCGGGCTGTACCTGGCGCTGGCGACGATGGCATTCGGCGTGTTCCTGAGCAACATGGTGCTGCGTGACACCACCGAGCACGAACTGTTCGGGGTGAAGTTCTCGCTGTTCACCGGTGGCTCGCTGGTGATCCCGCCGCTGCAGGTCGGCCCGCTGGACCTGGGCGACGAGACCACCTTCCTGATGACGGTGACGGTGGCCTTCGCGGTCCTCGGCATCGCAGTGGTGGCGCTGCGCAACAGCGGATACGGACGGCGGCTGGCCGCGATGAAGGACAGCCCGGCGGCCTCGGCGATGCTCGGCCAGAACCTGGTGAAGCTGAAGCTGAGCGTGTTCATGATCTCGGCGGGCATCGCAGGCCTCGGCGGCATCCTGATGTCGAGTGCCCTCGGCTCGGTCTCCGGTGATTCGTTCACGATCGTCCTGAGCCTGTCGCTGTTGATGCTGACGGTGGTCGCGGGCATCGGCTATGTCAGCGGCGCCCTCTTCGGTGGGGTGATGGCGGGCGTCGGGGTCTCGATCATCATGGTCTCGTTCAACAACCTGGCGAAGGCACAGCCGGAACTCGAGGGCCTCTACCTGCTGCTCGGCAACCTCGCCGCGGTGAGCCCCGCGCTGATCGGTATCGGTGTCGGACACAACCCGAGTGGCAGCGTGCACCAGGTGGTCGAGGGCTACCGGCGGCTATACAAGGCCAAGCCGGTGTTGATCGGCGGCGCCGCCGTGGTCGCCCTGCTCTATGTGCTCGCACTGAGCGGCACCCTCGGTAACTGGTGGTTCGCCAGCCTGACCATCGTCACCGTGTTCGCGTTGCCGGTCGTCGGCGAAATGGTCATGCCGAGAGCGGTTCTCGGCGACGCGGCCGCTGATCACCGGGGCCCGCCGCCGGAGTCGGTCGGCATCGACGAGCCGTACACGCAGGAGGGCCGCGACCTGCTCGACCGCGAACTGGGTCTACCCGCGGCCATGCCCTGGCCGGGCAGCGGGTCGGCCGTCGAAGCAGAAAGGGAGAGTGTCCATGTCTGACGCGGAGTCGACGCCGCTGCTCGAGACGCGCGGCGTCACGGTCCGGTTCGGCGGTCACGTCGCCGTGAACGACGTGAGCATCGCGGTCGAACGTGGTGCGGTGACCGGGCTGATCGGGCCGAACGGGGCCGGCAAGACGACCCTGTTCAACACGGTCACGGGGCTGCAGAAGCCAACCGCGGGAACGGTGTTCATGGACGGCGTCGACGTCACCCGGATGGCACCGTACAAGCGCGCGCAGCGCGGGCTGGCCCGGACCTTCCAGCGATTGGAGCTCTTCCTGTCGCTGTCGGTCCGCGACAACCTGCGGGTGGCTGGCGACATCCACCGCAGCGGGAGCCGCGGCAGGGCGGACATCGAAGCGGAGACGGATCGGCTGCTCGAGCTGACCGGGCTGACCGATGTCGCCCACCGCGACGTCTCGGACATCCCGACCGGGCGGGCCAGGGTCGTCGAGGTGGCACGCGCGCTGATGACCTCGCCGCGCGTGTTGCTGCTCGACGAGCCGGCGTCGGGGCAGACGGAGCAGGAGACCGAGGACTTCGCCGAGCTGCTTCTCCGGCTCGCCGTGGACGGTCTGGCGATCTGCCTGGTCGAGCACGACCTGCCGCTGGTGATGCGGGTCTGTTCGCGGATCCACGTCCTCGACTACGGGGCACTGATCTCGTCGGGCACCCCGGAGCAGGTGCGCAAGGACCCCGCGGTCATCGCCGCCTACATCGGAACCGAGGAGGTGGCATGAGTACCGTGCCCGAGCCGCTGCTCGAGCTCGTCGACGTGCGCGCCGGGTACGGGGCGATCGAGGTGCTGCACGGGGTGAGCCTCGCGCTGCACCCGGGCGCCGTGGTCGCGCTGCTCGGACCCAACGGCGGCGGGAAGACCTCGACGCTGAAGATCTGCTCCGGCATCCTGCCCGTCGAACAGGGTGAGTTCCGGCTCGCCGGACGCGTGGTCAACGGTGCCGACGCCGCCGACCTGGCACGGCTGGGGGTCTGCACCATCCCCGAGGGTCGCGGTGTCTTCCCCAACCTCACCGTGCGGGAGAACCTCTGGGTGGCGACGGGCACGGGGACGAGCCTGCGGGCACTCGAAGAGGCCGCGTACCAACGCTTCCCGGTGCTCGGGAAGCGGCGTGGCCAGCTGGCCGGATCGATGTCCGGCGGCGAGCAGCAGATGCTCGCCCTCTCTCGAGCGCTCGGCACCGCACCGACGGTGCTGCTGCTCGACGAGCTCTCGATGGGGCTCGCGCCCCGAGTGGTCACCGAGATGTACGAGATCGTCGCCCAGCTCGCCGGGGAGGGGCTCTCGATCCTGGTCGCCGAGCAGTTCGCCAGGGCGGTGTTGCCGATCGCGACCTCGGCGGCGCTGATGCTGCAGGGCCGCGTGGTCCGGACCGGGGACCCGCACGAAATCGACAGTGAACTATCCA
Source organism: Rhodococcus sp. UNC363MFTsu5.1 (assembly GCF_000686785.1). NCBI lineage: Bacteria > Bacillati > Actinomycetota > Actinomycetes > Mycobacteriales > Nocardiaceae > Rhodococcus > Rhodococcus sp. UNC363MFTsu5.1. The sequence continues at coordinate 168,678 of NZ_JMLO01000005.1, read as the reverse complement.
CAAGCTATCTAGGAGGATGACGATGACCGCACTCGCGGAGGAGCGTCGCGCGCAGTTCAAGAACGACGTCGCGGAGCTCAAGCTCAAGACCGGTCGGTCGCGCGGCGACGGCGCGGCCCGGGTGCTGGGCCTGGTGCTGATGATCGGCGGGGCGGTGGCGGCGTTCGTCGTCTACCTGTCCTCACTCACCCAGGACGACCTGCGCAACATCGCCTCGTACCAGATCCTGGCGACCGGGCTGCTCGCCGTCACCGTGATCGGCGCGGCGCTGTATCTCGCCGGAGCCGTCGCCAGGGTGCTGCGGCTGTGGCTGCTGCGGCAGCTGTACGAGGGTCAAGCCCAGGCCGACCAGATCGCCGAGGCACTGCGCGCGGCCTAGGACACGGGCGCTCCGTGGGGCGCGGGAGCGACCCGCCCCACGGAGCGGCGCGGCGCCCGATCCGTGGCCGTCAACGTTGCCGCGCCATGAGATTCGGTCCGACGCCTCGCTAGGGGGCCGGGCGGCCGTCCCTCCGGATCGGGTGGTCCGCCGGGATCTGTACCAGCACGATCGGGACGCCGTCCGGGTCGGCGATCCACAACTCGTGCAGGCCCCACGGTTCCTGCCGTGCCTCCCGGATGATCTGCACGCCCTTGAGCACCAGTTCCGTCTGCGTGGCGGTGAGGTCGCGAACCTGAAACCAGAGGGCGCCGTCGAAGCGGGTGCTCACGCCGGATCCGCCGTGGGCGGCGACCTCGATCAATCCCTGCCCGGCGAAGAACACGGTGCCGCCGGGATACTCGCGCGCGACCGCGAGCTCCAGGGTCTGCGCGTAGAACGCCAGGGTTGTCGGATAGTCGGCCGGCCGCAGGATCGTCCGGCTGCTCAGAATCTCCATGCTCACTCCTGCTCCGCGGGCCGGGCCTCGTGCCCTGCCCTGCCCGGTGTCCGTCTGCGCTGCTTCATCTCCGCCTCGTACAGGTGCCTGCGCCCGCCGAGCAGCTCCTCACGCACCGCCCGCTCCTGATCGCGGAATTCCGACCAGTAGCCGTCGTCGAACTCCTCGACCACCTGAAAGGTCCAGCGGCCCGCGAGCACGTTGCGGCCGACCAGCTCCTCCATCAGCTTGTCGGCCCGCTCCCCGTGGCCGGCCGCCCGCAGCATGTCGACGGCCTCGGCGAGCTGCAGGTGCGCGTGTCCGATGAGTTGGTGAAACCCGTACAGATGCCCGCGGGCCCGTTCGACCGTCTCGAGGGCCTCGGAGACCCGTCCGGCGGCGGCGACCTCGGCGTCGCTGACACCGTCCGGTCGACGGTGCTCGGGTGCAGGCTTTTCGCGGTCGACGCCCATGCGTTCAGTGTGCCTGATCCCGTGTTCGGCCGCGGGCGAGAGATTCGTGACAGGGGGGAACGAATTCGCCTGCGCGGCCCGGCCGAACGCGGTACCGTCTCGGCGATCGGTGCCGTCGCTAAGGGAGTCCGGCGGTCCGGGCCGTCTGGTGCCCGTTTCCGATCAACACATCGAGACTGGGGGAGTCCATGAATTTCGCGTGTCGTCGTCCTGGGTTGGGCAGGGCGGTGGGTGTGGTCGCGGTCGCGGTCGCGGTACTGGCCGGGTCGGGTGAGGCCGTTGCGGCGCCGGGCACGGGCAGTGGTTCCGGGAGCGCGGGCAGCTCGGACTCGGGCAGCCTGGGCGGCAGCTCGGACCTCGGCAGCTCGGACTCGGGCAGCGTCACCTCCGGATCGACGATGCCCGAGTCGTGGCAGGACGACCCGGGGCCGATACCCCCACTGCGCGACGACATCGTCACCCCGGCGATCGTCTCGGAGAAGTTCACCTCGGAGCGGGTCGCACGCTTCCTCATCGCCTCGCCCGCGCTGCACCGCGAGGTCGGCGTGGATGTGCTGCTGGCCGCGGACAGCTCCCGGCCCACCCTGTACATGCTCGAGGGCGTCGGCGCAGGCGAGGACCAGAGCGCCTGGATGTACATGACCGACGCGCCGAAGTTCTTCGCCGACAAGAACATCAATGTGGTCCTGACCAACGGTGGGGTGGCCAGCCTCTACACCGACTGGGACGAGCGTGATCCGAAGGTCGGGCTGCACAAGTGGGAGACCTTCCTCACCAAGGAGCTGCCGTCGCTGATCAACGCCCGGCTGAAGACCAACGGCGTCAACGCGATCGCGGGCACCTCGATGGGCGCCCAGGGCGCGATGATGCTCGCGCACCGGCGCCCGGACCTGTACCGCGGCATCGCGGTCTTCAGCGGTTGCTACTCGACAACCGACGACGTGGGCAGGCTGAGCACGCAGGTCACGGTGTCCTCCCGCGGCGGCGACCCGGCCAAGATGTGGGGTGTGCCGGGAGGTCCCGAGTGGGCCGCGCACGACACGGTCCGTAACGCGGAGGCGTTGCGCGGCAAGCCCATCTACCTGTCGGTCGGCACGGGAATCGTGGGCGAGCACGAGGGCCCCGGCACCGACGCCGAACGGATCTTCGTCGGCGGCGGCATCGAGGCGGCGGCGAATCAGTGCACGAGGCGGCTGGACAAGAAGCTGCGCGAGCTGGGCATCCCGGCCACCGTCGACTACGAGGTGACCGGCGTGCACGCCTGGGCGTACTGGAACGACCGGCTGCCCAAGGCGTGGCCCACGCTGCGCCAGGCGCTCGGGGTCTAGGCCTAGAAGTACCAGGGGTACGGCGACCAGTCGGGGTCGCGCTTCTCCAGGAACGCATCCCTGCCCTCGACGGCCTCGTCGGTCATGTAGGCCATCCTGGTGGCCTCGCCGGCGAACAGCTGCTGGCCGACCAGGCCGTCGTCGGCGAGGTTGAAGGCGTACTTGAGCATCCGCTGCGCCTGCGGGGACTTGCCGTTGATCTTCTCGGCCCACTCCAGCGCGACGTCCTCGAGCTCGGCGTGGTCGACGACCTTGTTCACCGCGCCCATCTGATGCATCTGCTCCGCGGTGTACGCATCGCCGAGGAAGAAGATCTCGCGGGCGAACTTCTGTCCCACCATCTTCGCGAGGTAGGCGCTGCCGTAGCCGCCGTCGAAGCTGCCGACGTCCGCGTCGGTCTGCTTGAACCGGGCGTGTTCGCGGCTGGCCAGGGTCAGGTCGCAGACCACGTGCAGCGAGTGCCCACCACCGGCGGCCCAGCCGTTGACGAGGCAGATCACCACCTTCGGCATGAAGCGGATCAGGCGCTGCACCTCGAGGATGTGCAGCCGGCCCGCGCGCGCCTTGTCCACGGTGTCGGCGGTCTCGCCCGCGGCGTACTGGTAGCCGCTGCGTCCGCGGATGCGCTGGTCGCCCCCCGAACAGAACGCCCAGCCGCCGTCCTTCGGGCTGGGGCCGTTGCCGGTCAGCAGCACCGCGCCGACATCGGAGGTCATCCGGGCGTGGTCGAGGGCGGCGTACAGCTCGTCGACCGTGTGCGGCCGGAACGCGTTGCGCACCTCCGGACGGTTGAAGGCGACGCGGACGGTGCCCTGCGTGATGTGCCGGTGATAGGTGATATCGGTGAGGTTCTCGAACCCGGGAACCGGACGCCACAGCTGCGGATTGAAGGTCACGATCGCCAAGGATATGCCCCGCGCGGCGGCGGTGGCCGCACGGCCGCGACCCCGGCAGGCGCGACGCACCCTTGCCGGGCCTACCGTGCAGCTATGAGCGAGCAGGTGGAACGGGGCCGGGGCCGGGGCGAGGTCGACGACTACGAGCAGCACGGTGGATTCCCCGTGTACCGGGCCGCCGAGGACAACGGCGGCCCGGACTTCGGACGGCTCGTCGAGGCGCTGCGCACGATCCAGGATCTGGGTGTGTCGACCGCGCCGCCAGCGGACGTCGTCAGGCAGGCCGCCGAGCAGGCCGAGGCGCTCGTCGCGCTGCTGGAACCGCACCGGGTCCCCGAGGGGCAGCAGCCGGGTGGGCGTTCGATGGGTCTGCCCGGTCGCGGCAGCCTGCTGATGATGCCGTGGACCATCGAGAAGTTCGACGAGACCGGCGTGCGATCGACCGGCGAGTTCCGCCGTTTCCACATGGGCGGCAACGGGGCCGCGCACGGCGGCACGCTGCCGCTGCTCTTCGACGACCTCTTCGGGATGGTCACGCACGCGTACGGCCGCCCGATCAGCCGGACCGGCTATCTGCACGTCAACTATCGCAAGATCACCCCGATCAACACCCAGCTCACCGTCGAGGGCCAGGTGGACAGGGTCGAGGGCCGCAAGACCTTCGTCAGCGCCCGGCTCGTCGACGCCGAGGGCACGCTGCTCGCCGACTGCGAGGCGCTGATGGTGGTGTTGCTGCCCGGTCAGCCCTGAGGTCGGGTGCGAGGATGACAGCATGCTTGCCGCTCACCGTCAGGGTGCGTACCGACTCCGGTTCGACTGGGGACCAACGGGCGCCGCGGCCCTGATCGAGGACTGCGACGTCGCGGTCGTCGTCGATGTGCTGTCCTTCACCACGACGCTGACCGTCGCGTTGGATTGTGGCGTCAGCGTCTACCCCTACCGATGGGACCCCGAGTCCGCCGCAGGCTACGCAGCCGAACGGGGGGCGACGGTCGCGGTCGGCCGATCGCGCGCCGTGCCGGGCGAGGTGAGCCTCTCGCCCGGGTCGGTTCGCGCCGCCTTCGGCCGCGGCGGGCTCGCCGACGCAGGTGGGAACAGGCTGGTGCTGCCGTCCCCGAACGGTTCCGCGCTGTGCTTCGGGCTGGCCGATGCCGGAGTCGACGTGGTGGGGGCCTCGCTGCGCAACGCCACCGCCGTTGCGCGCTGGCTCTCGGCGCGGGTCGGCCCGGCCGGACCGCCCCGGGTGGCGGTGGTCGCAGCGGGGGAGCGCTGGCCGGACGGGGCCATCCGTCCCGGCCTGGAGGACCTCTTGGGCGCGGGCGCTGTGCTGCGCGCGCTCGGGGCCCTCGAGGCGGAGGCGGCCTCGCCCGAGGCCCGCGCGGCCGCCGAGGCCTTCGCCGCGGCCGAGGGTGACCTGCAGGCGAGGCTGCGTGACTGCGCGAGCGGCAGGGAGCTCGTGGACAAGGGATTCGGCGACGATGTCGACATCGCCGCCGAACTCGACACCAGTGCCGTGGTCCCGCTGCTGCGGGGCGAGGCGTTCGTGGACGCCTCGTCATGAGTGGCGAACCGATGTCGCTGCCGCCGCTGGCCGAGCTACGTGAGGGCGCCGCCGTGGTGAGTCTGCCGATGCGAGTCCGATTCCGCGGCATCACCACCCGCGAGGTGCTGCTGCTGCGCGGGCCCGCCGGCTTCGGCGAGTTCGCCCCCTTCCCCGAATACGCCGACGCCGAGGCCGCCGCGTGGCTGCGCTCGGCGATCGAGGCCGCATGGCTCGGCCCGCCCGAGCCGTTGCGGGCGATGGTGCCCGTCAACGCGACAGTGCCCGCGGTCGAGGCGGCGCGGGTGCCCGAGATCCTGTCCCGGTTCCCCGGCGCGCGGACGGCGAAGGTGAAGGTCGCCGAGCGAGGGCAGTCGCTCGCCGAGGACCTGGCGCGGGTCGCCGCGGTCCGTGCGCATATCGAGCATGTGCGGGTCGACGCGAACGGCGGGTGGAGTCTCGACGAGGCGGAGGAGGCGTTGCTGGCGCTGTCCTCGGACGGGCCGCTCCAGTACGCGGAGCAGCCGTGCGCCTCCGTGCAAGAACTTGTCGAATTGCGCAGGCGCCTTGCCGATCACGCGGCGGCCTCGGGCCGCGCGCGGGTGCCGGTCGCCGCGGACGAGAGCATCCGCCGGGCCGAGGATCCGATGAAGGTCGTGCGCGCGGGCGGTGCGGACGTGGCAGTGGTGAAGGTCGCGCCCCTCGGCGGCATGCGGGCACTGCTGCGTCTGGCCGCGGAGTTGGCGGGACACGGTGTGCCGGTGGTGGTCTCGAGCGCGCTGGACTCCGCGGTCGGGATGGGTGCGGGACTGGCGGCGGCGGCCGCGCTGCCCGAGCTGGAGTACGCCTGCGGGCTCGGCACCGGCGGTCTGTTCGAGGCCGACGTCGCGGCGCCGCGCACGATGGTGGACGGGGCGCTGCCTGCCTCGGCGGTGGTGCCGGACCCGGAGCGGGTGGCAGGCCTGTTGGCCTCGCCGGACCGCACACAGTGGTGGCTCGGGAGGCTCGAGCGGTGTCATGAGCTGCTGTCGGCGGATGCTGAGTAAGCCGGGTTGGCTCCGCGTCGTATAAGGTCTGGCGCGACACCCAAGTCAACATCGGAGGCATTGAAAGTGGTTGCAGCACTGAACGACACCCTTCTCGACCCGTCCCGGCTGCCCGCCGTGGTCGCGGACGTGCAGGAGCTGATCGACGCCGAGGTTTCGGAGAAGACGGGCGCCTCGGGCCTCGCGGTCAAGGGCGGCTACGGAGCCGTGAAGAAGGTCGGACCGTCGATCGTGCCGGACGCCGTCGAGGGCCTGCTGCCGGGATTCGTCTCCCGCCTCGAGCCGTTCTGGCAGGACTTCGGCGCTGCCGGTGGAGCCGGCTTCGGTGACTTCCTCAGCGCTCGCAGCGAGCAGGTCGCGGACGCGCTGCTCGGCGTGACCGACGAGAAGATCGAGGGCACCAGCAAGTCCGCCATCAAGAAGGTCTACTCGACCATGCGCCCGTCGGCGAAGAAGAACGTCATCGAGGCGCTGCCGCGACTCGGTGCGCTCGTCGAGAAGCACGCGAGCTAGACGCCACGTTGCAGTGGTAGTCGAGTGGGCCGGATCCTGGGGATCCGGCCCACTCGCCGTTTGTGGGCGGGCCGGGGTGGGCGTCGAAGTGTTTAACACAAAGATTTCGATTACCCGGCGGTAGCAAGTGGGCCCGTGCCAGACTCCCTGGCGTCACCGGCCGGCGACCAACCCATTCACGAACGCACGCCTGTCCTCGTACGACAGGTGTGCCCATCACCAGGAGTCCGTGTTGGTCGAAACCTGCCACAAATCCGCCGCCGGCCGCCGCGCCGGGCGACTGCTCGCCGCCCTGCTGGCGGTGCCCCTTGCCGCCGCCGGTCTGTCGGCGTTCGCAGCGCCCGCCGGGGCGGTTCCCGCCGGGCCGACGGCGAGCGTGTCGATGGGCGACAGCTACATGTCCGGGGAGGCGGGCCGTTGGAAGGGCAACAGCCTCACCAACTCCGGCAGCCGCGACGGCACCGACCGAGCATGGACGGGAAGCGGCTACGACCCCGCCCGCGTGTACGGCACCACCGCCGCCAACGGCTGTGACCGCTCCGATTCGGCCGAGGTGAACGGCGCCACGTCCGTGGCGCAGACCAAGATCAACCTGGCCTGCTCCGGCGCCACCACCGTCAACGTCTTCCGTGCGGCCAAGGGTGGCCAGGCCTTCAAGGGGGAGGCGCCACAGGCCGACCAGCTGGCCGCGGTCGCCGCGGCCAACAAGGTCAAGCTGATCACCCTCTCGATCGGCGGCAACGACCTCGGGTTCGCCGACGTCATCTCGACCTGCGTCCAGGACTATCTGGTCTGGTACTCCTACTGCAACGATGACCAGCAGGCGGCGATCGACGGCAAGATGAATGCGGCGATGGAGGGTGTCGCCAAGTCCATCGACGAGATCCGTGCCGTGATGTCCGGTGCCGGCTACGCGGCCACGGACTATCGCGTTGTACTCCAGTCCGCCCCATCGCCGACCCCGCGCGCCGTGGACATCCGATATCCGGAGAGCGGCTGGACGCGGGCGAACACCGGCGGCTGTCCGCTCTGGGACGGCGACGCCAACTGGGCCCGAGATTCCTTGGTACCGCAGATTTCCGACCGCTTCGCCGCCGTCGCGGCCGCGAAGGGAGTGCAGTTCCTCGACCTGCGCGACACCTTCGACGGACATGAGATCTGCGCGAAGGCGGCCAAGCAGGTCACTGCCTCGTCTGCGCCGTCAGGGGCGAACAGCGAGTGGATGCGCTGGCTGGACATGGGGCGGTCCACCCAGGGCACCCTCCAGGAGTCGATGCACCCGAACTATTTCGGCCAGCTCGCGCTCGGGCGCTGCCTCGACCTGATGTATGCCAAGCCGAGCGGTAACTACGCCTGCCGCAACACGGCGGGGCAGGACCACAACGGGATGTTCCTGACCGGGCGCCCATAGGCGGCTACACCGCCCGTGCGCGGTGGACGAGTCCAGGCACTCGTCAACCGCGCACGGGCGCGTGGCGCCTACGGTGCGGACTTGCCGTGGCGCCAGTAGCCGGTGAAGGCGATGTCGGACTTGGGCACCTTGCGGTCGTTGACCAGGTGTCGCCGCAATCCCGTCGACAGGTCGCTCTCGCCCGCGACGAACGTGTACGACGGTCCCGTCGGCAGCTCCGCCTGCCGCACCGTCTCGAGGGCGAGGGCCCCGGGCCGATCGTGCGGGTCGGAGCGGACCAGCCAGTGCAGGTTCACTCCCTCCGGCGCCGCCACCTGCTGCGCGTCCTCGGCGTGCGGGATCTCAACGAAGACCTCGGCGCGCAGATCGGCAGGGGCCGAACCCAGGATGCCCATGATGGCGGGCAGCGCGCTCTCGTCGCCGACCAGCAGCTGCCACTGCGCGTCCGGGGTCGGGTTGTAGATCAGGCCCTCGTCGAGCAGCGCGACCTCGTCCCCCGGGGTGGCCGAGCCGGCCCACGCCGACGCCGGTCCTGCGTCGCCGTGCGAGACGAAGTCGATGTCGAGTTCGGGGATGTCCTCGCCGAACACCGCCTGGTCCGCGCCGCGGAATCCGCGGACCGTGTAGTTCCTGACCACCGGCCGCGTGCTCTTCGACATCGCCAGGTACTGGGCGTACCAGAGGTTGCTGGCCGCGCTCGGCACCCGCAGCGTGGTCTGGCCCTGCTGCGGGATGAACATGCGGAACCACTGATCGAATCCCATGGGGACGAAGCTGCGCAGCTCCTCGCCGCCGATGGTGACGCGGATGAAGTTGGGGCTCACCTGTTTGCTGCCGAGCACCCGGGCCCTGGTGATGTGCCGGTCCTCGGGTTTGACGAACTTGCTGCGCTTGGCCATGGTCTCGTTCCTCGCGGGGTGGTTAGCTCAGGCAATCCTAACTGACGGTGTCCCTGGACCGCCGCCCATCGGCGGGTGGCCGTCTGACACCCTGGAACCGTGAATCCGTCCACAGCCCAGGCCACCGCCGTCGTCGACGAATTGATCCGTGGCGGGGTGCGCGACGTGGTGCTCTGCCCGGGCTCGCGGAACGCGCCGTTGGCCTTCGCGCTGCAGGCGGCGGACACCGCAGGCCGGATCCGGCTGCACATGCGGATCGACGAGCGCACCGCCGGATTCCTCGCGGTCGGCCTGGCCATCGGCAGCGGGCACCCGGTACCGATCGTGATGACCTCCGGCACCGCCGTTGCGAACCTCGGCCCCGCGGTGCTGGAGGCGAACTACGCCAGGGTCCCGCTCGTGGTGCTCAGCGCGAACCGCCCCTACGAACTCCTCGGGACGGGCGCGAACCAGACCATCGAGCAGCTGGGCCTGTTCGGCAGCCAGGTGCGGGCCACCATCAGCCTCGGCCTCGCGGAGGACGGCATCGACCAGAACAGCCAGTGGCGCTCGGCGGTCTGCCGGGTGCTGGCCGCGGCCAGGGGCGCCAGGTCGGGCAACGCAGGACCGGTGCACTTCGACGTGCCGCTGCGCGAGCCGCTGGTTCCCGGCGCGCACGTCCAGGGCCCGGTGCCGGAGGGCCGACCCGACGGCGCCCCGTGGACGACCACCACGCACGCGACCCTCGACGTGCCGCTCGAGCTGGACCTCACCCCCGACACCGTGGTGATCTCCGGCCACGGTTCCGGTCACCGACCGGAACTCGCGGGACTGCCCACGGTCGCCGAGCCGACCGCACCGATGCACGGGCTGCCGCTGCATCCGCTTGCGCTGTCCCAGCTGGCACCCAGGCAGGCGGTGATCACCGGCAGGCCGACGCTGCACCGTCCGGTGGCCAAGCTGCTCGCCGATCCCCGGGTGTCGGTGTTCGCGCTCACCACCGGCCCGCGCTGGCCTGACGTGTCCGGCAACGTGCTGGCCACCGGCACCCGCGCCGTCGTCTCCGGCGCCCCCGACCAGGCCTGGCTCGAGCGTTGCCGGCACCTGACCGAGCATGCGGACAAGGCTGTGCGGCAACAGCTCTCGGCGCACCCGAAGCCGACCGGTCTGCACGTGGCCAAGGTGGTGATGGACGCACTGTGCGAGGGCGACCAGCTGCTGCTCGGCGCGTCCAACCCGGTGCGGGACGCGGCCCTGGTCAGCTACCCACGTCCGGGCGTACGGGTGCTGTCGAACCGTGGTGTCGCCGGCATCGACGGCACCGTGTCGACCGCGGTCGGCGCGGCGATGGCCGCTCCGGGGGAGCACACCCGCACGCTCGCGCTGATGGGCGACCTGACCTTCCTGCACGACGCCTCCGGCCTGCTCATCGGCACGGGGGAACCGCGGCCGCGCGACCTCACGATCGTGGTGGCCAACGACGACGGCGGCGGCATCTTCGAGCTGCTCGAGCAGGGCGATCCGCAGTACGCGGGGGTCTTCGAGCGGGTGTTCGGCACCCCACACGGGATGGACCTGTCCGCGCTCTGCGCTGCCTACCGGGTCGAGCACCACGCGGTGAACCCCGAGCAGTTGGCGGTGGCACTGACCGAGCCGAACACCGCGGGGATCAGGGTCCTCGAGGTCGCCACCGAACGATCCGGGCTGCGCGAACTGCACGCCGCGGTACGGGCGCAGCTGTGACGCCGACGGTGGCGGGACGGGTCAGGCGGGGGATCCTCGTCGTCGCGATCGGGATCTCGGTCCTTGCGGTGCTGCTGGTGGTCGCGGCCTGGCGCAACGACCTCACGATCGACTCCGACAAGGGCGTCGCGACGGCCGAGGTGCTCTCCGCGGGCCGGCTGCGCTCGGCGATCAGCTTCGTCACCCCGGACGGGGTCACCAAGAACCCGCGGCTCGGCGTGCTGTACCCGACCGAGCTGATCGTCGGCCAGCGGATCGACGTCGAGTACGCGAGGTCCGATCCGGACCTGGTCCGGGTGTCCGGTCGCGACGTCCGGGTGGCGCTGGTCCCCGCCGGTTCGGTGATCGCGGTGACGTGGCTGATCGCGCTGCCCGCGCTCTGGTTGGTCCGCAGGCGCACGGCGGCCGAGCCGCCTCTCGTCACGCTCACCCCGCCCGGCTGATCCGGTAGCCGAGGTTTCGCCGGAACTTCGCCGTCAGGACACCTCGGTCTCCCCGTCCCGGCTCGCGCGGCGCGGACACTGGACTGGTGCGAGTAGCCATCGTCGCGGAATCGTTCCTGCCGAACATGAACGGGGTCACCCACTCGGTGATCCGGGTGCTCGAGCACCTCAGGCGCCACGGACACCAGGCGCTGCTCGTGGCCCCGGACAGCGTCGCAGGCCGTCCCGCCGCGCCCGCCTCGCACGACGGGTTCCCCGTGCACCGCGTGCCAGCCGTGATGATCCCGCGGGTCAGCTCCCTTCCCGTCGGCATCCCGCAGCCGGGGATCATCTCGGCGCTGCGGTCCTTCGACCCGGACGTGGTGCATCTGGCGTCGCCCTTCCTGCTCGGCGCGGGCGGGTTGGCCGCGGCCAACCGCCTCGGCGTGCCCGCCGTCGCGGTCTATCAGACCGATGTCGCCGGCTTCGCGCAGAGCTACGGCCTCGGACTGACCAGCAGGGCCGCGTGGCGGTGGACCCGGCGCCTGCATCGAGGGGCCGCCCGCACCCTCGCCCCGTCCACGGCGGCCGTCGAGGCGCTCGAATCACGAGGAGTGCCAAGGGTGTTCCGCTGGGCCCGCGGCGTGGACACCGCGCGGTTCGCGCCGTCCCGGCGCAGCGCCGAGTTGCGGGCGAGCTGGTGTGACGCCGACCGGCTGGTGATCGGGTTCGTCGGTCGGCTGGCCCCGGAGAAGCATGTCGAGCGGCTGGCCGTGCTGGCCGACGACCCGAGCCTGCAGCTGGTGATCGTCGGCGACGGCCCCGAACGGGCGCGGCTGCAGCGGCTGATGCCGTCGGCGGTGTTCACCGGGCAACTCGGCGGGGACGAGCTGGCCCGGGCGTACGCGAGCCTGGACCTGTTCGTGCACCCGGGCGAGCACGAGACCTTCTGCCAGGCGGTGCAGGAGGCGCTGGCCAGCGGTGTCCCGGTGATCGGTCCGGACGCGGGCGGACCGCGCGACCTGGTCGCGCACTGCAGCAACGGTTACCTGCTGCCGGTCGAGCGCTTCGAGGAGCTGCTGCCCAGCGCCGTGATCGCGCTGCGGGACCGGGCCACGCGCGCCCGGTTCGGGGCGTCCGCCCGGCGGTCCGTGCTGCACCGCACGTGGTCCTCTGTGTGCGGCGAACTGCTGGGCCACTACGCGGACGTGACGGGGACGAGCGGTGCCCCGGCACGGCGCTCGGCCTGAGCCGCCCGCGCGCGAACGTGGGCGCGAGGCGCTCGGCGCACGCCTGTAACGTCAACGCCGTGGCAAAAACACACGGGTCTCGGGCCTCACTCGAGAAGGCCCCGCACGAGGTCGCGTCCATGTTCGACGGAGTCGCGAAGCGCTACGACCTCACCAACACGATCATCTCTTTCGGGCAGGACCGCGCCTGGCGCAAGGCGACCCGGGCGGCGCTCGACCTGAAGCCGGGGGAACGGGTCCTCGACCTCGCGGCTGGCACCGGGGTCTCCAGTGTCGAGCTCGGCCGGTCCGGTGCCTGGGTGGTTGCCACCGACTTCTCCAAGGGGATGCTGCATGCGGGCGCGCACCGGCCGGTGCCGATGGTGGCCGGCGACGCGATGGCCCTGCCGTACGCCGATTCGGTGTTCGACGCCGCAACCATCTCCTTCGGGCTCCGCAACGTCTCGGACTTCGAGGCGGGCCTCCGCGAGATCGCCCGGGTGACCAAGCCGGGTGGCCGCCTCGTCGTCAGCGAGTTCTCCACCCCGACATTCGGCCCGTTCCGCACGGTCTACATGGAGTACCTGATGAAGGCGCTGCCGGTGGTGGCGCGCGCGGTGAGCAGCAACCCTGACGCCTACGTGTATCTCGCGGAGTCGATCAGGGCCTGGCCGACGCAGGAGGAGTTGGCGCTCAAGATCGAGGCGGCCGGCTGGAAGAACGTGAAGTGGCGCAACCTCACGGGCGGTGTCGTGGCGCTGCACCGCGCCGAACGCTAGTCCTCCCCACCGCAACCCGTCCGTCGGCGCGATCGCTGCGAGTAATGTGGAACTGGCAGGGGACCGTGTGACGAGAGTGACGTTTCGATGCCGCCCACCGCGCAAGGCAAGGTCGGGAACCTGCCCCTCGAACTGACCAGTTTCATCGGCCGTCGCCATGAGGTGACCGAGGCACGGCGGCTGTTGTCCGAGTCCCGTCTGGTGACGTTGACCGGGATCGGTGGGGTCGGCAAGACCCGGCTGGCCCTTCGAGTGGCCGAGGATTCCCGGCGTGCCTTCGGCGACGGGGTATGGCTCGTCGAACTGGGCGAGGTGCACGACCCGACGCTGGTGCCTGCCACGGTGGCGGCCGCGCTCGGGCTGCGGGACCAGCTCGCCCACCTTCCCGAGGAGGTGTTGGCCGACCACCTCGCCACCCGCCGCCTGCTGCTGGTGCTGGACAACTGCGAGCATCTCGTCGACGCGGTGGCGGGCTTGGCGGAGTCGTTGCTGAAGGCCTGCCCCGAGGTTCGCATTCTGGCCGCGAGCCGAGAGGCGCTCGGCATCGTCGGCGAGGCAGTGTTGCGGGTTCCGCCGTTGACGGCCCCCAGCAGCGACGAGGCGCCCTCGTTGCAGGGTCTTCCCCGGTACGACGCGGTGGCTCTGTTCGCCGAGCGCGCCGCCGCCGCGGTCCCCGAGTTCACCCTCACCGAGGACAACCGGCATGCGGTGGCCGGGATCTGCCACCGGTTGGACGGCCTCCCGCTGCCGATCGAGTTGGCCGCGGTGCGGCTGCGCGCGATGACCGCCGAACAGGTTCTGCAACGGTTGACCGATCGCTTCCGGTTGCTGACGCTCGGGAGCCGCGGCGCCCCCACGCGTCAGCAGACTTTGTGGTCCAGCATCGAGTGGAGCCACGAGCTGTGCTCGGTCCAGGAACGGGCACTGTGGGCCCGGCTGTCGGTGTTCGCGGGCGGGTTCGAGTTCGACGCCGCGCAGGGGATCTGTGCCGGGGATCTGTCCGAGGAAGACCTGCGGGACGTCCTGTCGTCGCTGGTCGACAAGTCGATCCTGATCCGCGAGGAGCAGGGGCCCACGGTGCGCTACCGGCTGCTCGAGACCCTCCGTGCCTACGGGAGCGAGAAGTTGCGGGAATCCGGCGACCGCGACGCGCTGCATCGTCGGCACCGGGACTGGTTCGCGCAGTTGGCGCACGCGGCCGAGGCCGAGTGGATCGGGCCCAATCAGGTGACATGGATCGGCCGCCTGGAGCGGGAGAGGTCCAACCTGCGCGAGGCACTGCAGTTCAGCCTGACGGCGCCGGGCGATGCCGAGGCCGATGTTAGCCTGCGGATGGTCAATTCCCTGTACCTGTACTGGATCTGCCGTGGGCAGATCAGCGAGGGCAGGCGCTGGCTGGATCGCGCGCTGGCGGTGTCGGGCGATCGGCGGACGGCGGACCGGGTGCTCGCGCTGTTCGGGGGCAGCGTTCTGACGGGCATGCAGCAAGAATTCGTCACCGCCACCGCCCTGGTGGACGAGTGTCGCGCGCTCGCCGACGAGCTGGGCGATCCGATGCTGCTGGCGGCGGCCGGGTACGCGACCGGTTTCCAGGCACTGTTCAGTGGCCATCTCAAGGCCGCGCGGCGTTCGTTCGAAGACGCACTGCAGACGAGCAGGCCGACCGGCGAACTGCAACGGGCGATCGGCTGCCTGCTCGGGTTGGCGGTCGCCAGCGGACTGCTCGGCGACGAGGCCGGGTCCGTCGCCTGCTATGAGCAGGTGTTCGCCATCACCGCCCCGCGCGGCGAGTCCTACTATCGTGCGTACGCGCTGTGGGGGCTCGGCCTGGCGACCCTGCATCAGGGCGATCCGACGCGGGCGGCCGCGCAGCTGGCGCAGGCCCTGCGGTTGGTCCGACGGGTCAACGACCCGATCATCGCCACGTGGTGCCTCGAGACGATGGGGTGGATCGCGGCGGTCGAGGACGCGCCGGAGCGGGCCGCAGTCCTGTTGGGGGCCGCCAACGCGTTGGCGAAGGCGGAGGGCGGCATCACCGTCACGCTGCCCAACCTGCTCAGCCACCACGCGGAGTGCAAGCAGCGGGCACGCGAGGCACTCGGCGAGCGGGACTTCGAGGAGGCGAGGCGCCGCGGCAGGGGGATGGATTTCCGCGAGGCGATCGGCTACGCGCTCGGTGAACGCCGCCCGGCCGGGCCCGCCGCGGTGGAGGAGCCGGTGAGCCTGACCCGGAGGGAGATGCAGGTCGCCGAGCTGGTCGCGCAGGGCCTCACGAACAGGGCGATCGCCGAGGAACTCGTCATCTCGCCGCGGACCGCACAGGGACACGTCGAGCGCGTGCTGGCCAAGCTCGCGTTCACCTCGCGAACCCAGATCGCCGCCTGGTATCTCGAGCGGACGCGGGAGCAGGCGACGGACTCGCAGCGCGGGGCCTGATCAGAAACGGGCTCGCAGCGCGGAGCCTGATCAGAAACGGGCTCGCAGTGCGGAGCCCGATCAGAAACAGGCTCGCGGCGCGGAGCCTGATCAGAAACAGGTATGTACCCGGGTAGTTCCGCCCTGACGGACAACGGGCCTAGGCGGCAATGTGTGCTGGGTCATATCCGCGACCGCGAAGCCGAGGCCCTCGATGTTGCAGCACCCGACCAGCCACCCCTATGTCGTCAGCGAGGCGAGGAACACCAGCTGGAAGAGCACCCTCGTCGAGGGCCGGGCGGCGACCTACGCGGTCGCGGGTGCAGGCGCTCCTGTCGTGTTCCTGCACGGGTACGCCCTCACCCCTCGCGCGTACGACCGCGCACTGCTGCGGATGGCAGCTCAGGGCGTTCGGGTGTTCGCGCCCTCACTTCCCGGATTCGGCGGCACCGCGGAGCTCCCCTCGCAGGAGCGGAACCTGGCCGGGTATGCGCGCTGGCTCGGCGGGTTCCTCGACTCGATCGGTATCGCGGGACCGGTGACGCTCGTCGGCCACTCGTTCGGAGGTGGGGTCGCGATCCAGTCCGCGCACGACCTCGGCCCGAGGGTGGAACGACTGGTGCTGGTCAACTCCGTCGGCGGGGCGGCATGGGCACCCGCAGGCGGCGGTGTGCGCCCGATCGGCGAGCGGCCGCTCTGGGACTGGGGCGCGGCGGCCACCGGCGACGCCATTGCCATTCGGCCGTCCTTCACGGGCTTGCTGGCGATCACGGCGGACGCGGTGGGCAACGCGATCCGCAATCCGCTCGGGATGTGGCGGCTCGCGCACCTGGCCCGGACCGCGGACCTGCGCGGCGAACTCGACGAGTTGGCGGAGCGCGGCCTCCCGGTGACGCTGCTCTGGGGCGGCGACGACACGTTCATCCCGCGCGCCAGCTTCGAGTCCCTTCGCACCGCGCTCCGCAATCCAACGGTCGTCACCGTCGCGGGCAACCACGGCTGGCTGATCGACGACCCGCACGGATTCGGAACCGCGATGGCGACCGTGTTCGGCAGGGAGCAGACGCTGCCCGACACACCAGCGGCGGTGTCGTTGTGACGGCCGCGGGCGGGACCCACCTGTGGGCAGGCCTGTCGGCGCGCACCCTGATGATCCGGCGTTGTGAGTGCTGTGACCTGCTGCTCGCGCCGGTCGCGGTGACCTGCTCCTCGTGCGGCAGTGACCACCTGTCGCGAGTGCCCTCGACCGGGCTCGGGTCCATGGTGACCTGGAAGCTGGCGGACCGCATGCGGGCAGGAGCTGACGACGACGCCCTGCCCAGCATGCTGGCCGTCGTCGCGCTCGACGACGGGCCATGGATCTGCAGCTGGATCGAGGGTGAGATCGCGGTGCGCCCCGGCCGCCCGGTCCGGGTCGAATTCGACCATCTCGATTCCGACGAGCGGTACCCGGTGTTCCACGGCTGCCAACACGCGTCGGCCGTGCGAGTCGCCTGACGCCCCTGCGACCCGCCCCGGGGGTAGCGTCGATTGCAGGAGACCGCGAGTTGAGAGTGACGGTTCGATGGCTACCGCTGTCCGGGGCAAGATCGGGAACTTGCCTCTCGAGCTGACAAGTTTCGTCGGCCGTCGCCGCGAGGTGACCGAGACGAGGCGGCTGCTGTCTGTCTCGCGACTGGTGACGCTGACCGGGATCGGCGGGGTCGGCAAGACCCGGCTCGCGCTCCGGGTCGCCGAGGACTCGAGGAGGGTGTTCGAGGACGGGGTGTGGCTGGTCGAGCTCGGCGAGCTGCAGGAGGAGGCCCTGCTGCCCGACCTGGTCGCCGCCACGCTCGGGCTGCGGGAGCAGTCGACAACCCCCGCACTGGACTCGCTGGCGGAGTACCTCGCCGATCGGCGGCTGCTCCTGGTGCTGGACAACTGTGAACACGTCCTCGACGCGGCCGCGTCGCTCGCCGAGGCCCTGCTGCGGCGCTGCCCCGAGCTGCGAATCCTGGCCACCAGCCGCGAGCCGTTGGGCATCGGGGGAGAGGCCTTTCTGCGGGTGCCGCCGCTGTCGGTCCCGGATCCGGAGCGGCGCTCGTCCCGCGCCGGGTCGTCATCGGGCGACGCCGTCACGCTGTTCGCCGAACGGGCGTGCGCCGCGGTCCCCGGATTCGGGCTCACCGAGGACAATCGGGTCGCGGTGGCCCGGATCTGTCAGCGGCTGGACGGGTTGCCCCTGCCCATCGAGTTGGCCGCCGTGCGTCTGCGGGCGATGTCCGCGGAGCAGATCCTGGACCGGCTGAACGACCGTTACCGCCTGCTGACCGGGGGTAGCCGCGGCGCGCCGACGCGCCAGCAGACGTTGCGACTGTGCATCGACTGGAGCCATGAGCTGTGCACCGAGCGGGAGCGGATGCTGTGGCGGCGGATGTCGGTGTTCACCGGCGGCTTCGAGCTCGATGCGGCGGAGGGCATCTGCGCAGGGGACCTGAGCCCGGACGATCTGCTGGACGTGGTGGCGGCGCTGGTCGACAGGTCGATCCTGATCCGGGAGGAAGCGGGTGCCGTGGTGCGGTATCGGCTTCTCGAGACCCTGCGTGAGTACGGTCGCGAGAAGCTGGAGGAGTCCGGCGAGTACCCGTCGATGCGGCGACGGCACCGGGATTGGTACCAGCAGCTGGTGTCGCGCGCGGAGGCCGAGTGGATCAGCCCGACGCAGGTGGAGTGGATCGCGCGGCTGGGGCGGGAACAGTCGAACGTGCGCGAGGCCATGGAGTTCTCCCTGACCGAGCCTGGGGAGGCGGAGGCGGCCCTGCGCATCGCCAACGCTGTCTACCTGTTCTGGCTGTCCAGGGGCCTGCTCGGGGAGGGCAGGCACTGGCTCGACCTCGCTCTCGCCCGCCAGGGCGGGCAGCCGACCGCGGAGCGGGCCAAGGCGCTGTACGCGAACAGCGTGCTGGCCTCGAACCAGGGCGACATCGAGGCGGGCGCCGCTCTGATCGAGCAGGCAGGCGAGATCGCCGAGGTCCTCGACGATCCCGCGGTTCGCGCACTCGTCACCCACGGCGTCGGGCAGCTCGCGGTGTGCAGCGGAGACCTGCCCCTCGCCGTCACCTCGTTCGACGCGGCCCTCACCACGTTCCGCGCGGACGGGAACACACTGCTGGAGCTCGCGACCGTGCTCGGTCTCGCGCTGGCCTGCGCGCTGCTCGGGGACACCTCGCGCTCGATCGCCTGCCAAGAGGAGGCTCTCGCGATCACCCAGTCTCGCGGCGAGTCCGTGTACCGGGGCTACGCGCTGTGCACCCTCGGGCTCGCGTTGTGGCAGAGCGATCCCCGGCGGGCGTCCGGCATGCTCGAACAGGGCCTTCGGCTCAGCCGCGTGGTGGACGACCTGCTCGGCTCCGCGATCTGCGTCGAGGCGATGGCGTGGGTCGCGGCGGGCGAGCACCCCGCCCGGCGCGCGGCCGTGCTGTTCGGCGTCGCCCACTCGCTGTGGCGGGCGGTCGGGAGCACCGGGGTCGTGATACCGCCGCTGCACGAGTACCACGACGAAACCGAGCTCCGGGTCCGCGCCGCGCTCGGCAAGCGCGCCTACGAGGCGGCCTTCGGACAGGGCGCGGGCATGAGCTTCGACGACGGAATCGCGTACGCGCTGGACGAGCAGCCGCAGGGGGTGCCGACCGCGGGCGGCGCCCCTGCCCTGACCCGGCGTGAGCGGCAGGTCGCCGACCTGGTCGCGCAGGGCATGACGAACAGGGCGATCGCCGAGCACCTGGTGATCGCCCCGCGCACGGTGGAGGGCCACGTCGAGCACGTCCTCGCGAAGCTGGGATTCACCTCCCGCGCACAGATCGCCGCGTGGGTCGTCGAGCAGGCGCAGGTCGACACCTGATCGCCATGACGGTCGCGTCGGGGGCCGGTCAGCGGCGAAAACAGGTACCCATCCGGGTGGTTCCACCGTCGCAGGGGACCCGGGCAAAAGGGACACTTTGACACGTCTCGTCAGTCCCAGGAAGCCGAGGTCCCCGATGTTCGAGGTGCAGTGCACGTCCACAGGTGCGAGAAGTGTCCGGACCCGGCGACGGGCGTTGATGATCCTGCGCTGCGAGGCCTGCGCGACCCTGCTGGCCCCCGAAGAGACAGCGTGCAGCACCTGCGGACGGGACGAACTCGAGCGGGTGCGGGCCGCGGGCACGGGGACCGTGGTGTCGTGGACGGTGGTGGATTGTTCGTCCGCAGACCTCCCGCTGGCGCTGGTGCCGTGCACGCTCGCGATCGTCGAGCTCGACGAGGGCCCGTGGATCTACACCTGGATCGAGGGCGAGCTGCCGGTGCATCCGGATCGGTCGGTGCGGGTGGAATTCCTGCAGGCGGAGTCGGGGGAGCGGTTCCCCGTGTTCGCGGTTCGGCGGGTCCGCCAGGAGGTCAGCTGAACGGCGGCCGGGAGTCGAGCCGCAGTGAGGACGAACCCGACGCCCGCCACGCCCGCGCGGTCAGGTCGTGGTCTGCGTCCGTCACCAGGTTGCCCATCACCCGCACCGCGATCGTCATCAGGGCACGCGAACGCATCGCCAGCGGCCCGGAGGCGGGCAGCACCCGGGGGACGGTGAGCAGGCCGGCGAGCCGACGGGCGATCGAGAAGGCCTGCCCGTAGCGCTCCCGCAGCAGGGTCGGCCACAGCTCGGTGAGGTCAGGTGCCCCGAGCACCTCGGCGACCATCGAGCCGGTCTCGAGGCCGTAGTCGATGCCCTCGCCGTTGAGCGGGTTCACGCAGGCCGCGGCGTCGCCGATGATCGCCCAGTTGGTCCCCGCCACCCCTGACACCGCCCCGCCCATCGGCAGCAGCGCCGACGCCACCGCGCGCACGGGGCCGTCGAGCTGCCATTCGTCGCGGCGCTGCTGCGCGTACAGCTCGATCAGCGGCCTCAGGGCGCCGGGCGCGGGCCGCTTCGCGGTGGCCAAGGTGCCGACGCCGAGGTTGACCTCGCCGGTACCGAGCGGGAACACCCAGCCATAGCCGGCCTGCAGGGCTCCCTCGCGGTCACGCAGTTCGAGGTGCGAGGTGATCCACGGGTCGGTGCTGCGGGCCGAGCGGACGTAGGCGCGGGCCGCCACCCCGTAGGCGGTGTCGCGGTGCCACTCGCGGCCGAGGCGTTTGCCGAGCGTGGAGCGCACGCCGTCGGCGACGACGAGGTGCTCGCACCGCACCGTGCGCGGCCCGTCGGACGTCTGGAGGGTCACCGACCGCACCCGGTTTCCGTCCCGGTCGGCGTCGACGGCCTTGGCGCCCTGCACCATCCGGGCACCGGCGTCGAGCGCGACCTGCCGGATCCGGTCGTCGAGCTCGGTCCTCGGGACGGCGCTGCCGGTGCTCGGCAGTGAGCCGCCTGGCCACGGCAGCTCCAGCTCTTGCCCGAACCCGTTCAGTCGCAGACCGCGGTTGGTGGCGCGGGTGGCGAGCCAGTCGCCGAGGCCGAGATGGACGAGCTCCGCCACGGCGCGCGGAGTGAGTCCGTCGCCACACGTCTTGTCCCTCGGGAAGGTGGCGGCGTCGGCGAGCAGTACCTCGCGGCCCGCGCGTGCCGCCCACGCCGCAGCGGCAGAACCGGCGGGACCTGCGCCGATCACCACCACTTCGGCGTGTGCGGGGACGTCGTCGGGCGCCTCGGAACGGGCGGCGGAGGGATCGGGGTCGACAGGCGAGGGCACCACCCCAGTATCTTCTCAGGCCGGGGTCGACCGCTGTGGTCAGCCCGACGGGCCGCGAACCCGATAGGTTCACTACCGTGACAGTTATGGCATCGGTTGCTGGGCATCACGCGAGACGGGATGGGAACTGAGATCGTGAGCACGAGCGAAGCGATGGGCACGGTCGTTGCCGGCGTGGATCTGGGGGATCCGGCGCTGGCCGAGGTGGTGCGTGGGGGTCTCGCCGAGGTCGAGAGCCTGTTGGTGAGTGAGCTCTCGGATGGCGAGGACTTCCTCACCGAGGCGGCGCTGCACCTGGCGAAGGCGGGCGGCAAGCGGTTCCGGCCGCTGTTCACCCTGCTGACGGCGCAGCTGGGCCCCAATCCGACGGATCCGTCGACCGTCACCGCGGCCACCGTCGTCGAGCTGGTGCACCTGGCCACGCTCTACCACGACGACGTGATGGACGAGGCGACGATGCGCCGCGGCGCCCCGAGCGCGAACTCGCGCTGGGGCAACTCCATCGCCATCCTGGCGGGCGACTACCTGTTCGCACACGCCTCCCGGCTGGTGTCCACGCTCGGCCCGGAGGCGGTGCGGATCATCGCCGAGACCTTCGCCGAGCTCGTCACCGGGCAGATGCGGGAGACCATCGGCGTCAAGGAGCAGCAGGATCCCGTCGAGCACTATCTGAAGGTGGTGTGGGAGAAGACCGGATCGCTGATCGCGGCCTGCGGTCGGTTCGGCGGCACCTTCTCCGGGGCGAGCGCCGACGACGTGGTCCGCCTCGAGCGGCTCGGCGACGCGGTTGGCACCGCCTTCCAGATCTCCGACGACATCATCGACATCTCCTCGGTTGCCGCGCAGTCCGGCAAGACCCCCGGCACCGACCTGCGCGAAGGGGTGCACACCCTGCCGGTGCTCTACGCGCTGCGCGAGGAGGGCCCCGACGCCGATCGGCTGCGGGTGCTGCTCGACGGGCCGGTCACCGACGACGACGCCGTCGCGGAGGCGCTGGCGTTGCTGGAGCGTTCGCCCGGCATGGCGGCGGCCAAGGCCAAGCTGGCCGAGTACGCCGCCTCGGCGCACGCGCAGCTCGCGGAACTGCCGCAGGGCCCGGCGAACGACGCGCTGGGACGGCTGGTGGATTACACGATCGCGCGGGTCGGCTGACGGTAACGTCTCGGCTCGGGTCCAGGTGGCTCGCCGACGCGCTGCGTGCAGGGGAACGTCCCTCCGGGCTCTTTCGTTGATTAACTGAGTGTCCGGCGAGAGAAGGGACCCAACGTGCACCGGTATTCCAACGGGTTGAAGACCTTTGCGTTGCTGGTGGGGATGTCCGCGCTGATCGTGTTCATCGGGGCGCTGTTCAACAACCGCAGCATCCTGATCTTCTCGATCCTGCTCGCGGTCGGGATGAACGGCTACGCGTACTTCAACAGCGACAAGCTGGCGCTCAAGGCGATGCACGCGCAGCCGGTCACCGAGGTCGAGGCGCCGGTCATCTACAAGATCGTGCGCGAGCTGGCGACCACGGCCCACCAGCCGATGCCCCGGCTCTACATCAGCCCGACGGCCGCGCCGAACGCCTTCGCGACGGGCCGGAACCCGCGCAACGCGGCGGTGTGCTGCACCAGTGGCATCCTGCAGATCCTCGACGAGCGGGAGTTGCGGGCCGTGCTCGGCCACGAGCTCTCACACGTGTACAACCGCGACATCCTGATCTCCTCGGTCGCGGGTGCTATGGCCGCGGTGATCTCGGGCCTGGCCAACATGGCGATGTTCGCGTCGATGTTCGGCGGCCGCGGGGAGGGCAGGCCGAACCCGCTGGCGCTGCTGCTCGTCTCGTTGCTCGGTCCGATCGCGGCTTCCGTGGTGAAGATGGCGGTCTCGCGCTCGAGGGAGTACCAGGCCGACCAGTCCGGGGCGGAGCTCAGCGGTGACCCGCTGGCGCTCGCGTCGGCGCTGCGCAAGCTGGAGCGCGGTGTCGAGGCCGCCCCGCTGCCGCCGGAGCCGAAGATCGCCGCGCAGTCGCACATGATGATCGCGAACCCGTTCCGGGCGGGCGACAAGATGAGCCGGATGTTCTCCACCCCCCCGCCGATGGCGGATCGGATCGACCGCCTGGAGAGGATGGCCGGTCGCCGGCTGCCCGAGTGACGGATCTCGCTGTGCGGCAGGGTTTTTCGCTGTAGATCCGGGACCGCGTCCGGACGGCGTCGCGGCGGCGGACCCCGCCGACGCAGAGGGGGCCGCGCCGGCCTTCGCGGCCGTCACGGTCCCCTCTCGGCGTAGTCGGGTGAATCAGCGGTAGTTGACGAACTGCAGGGCGATGCCGAAGTCCTCGCCCTTGAGCAGCGAGATGATGGCCTGCAGGTCGTCGCGCTTCTTGCTGCTGACGCGCAGCTCGTCGCCCTGGATCTGCGCCTTGACGCCCTTGGGGCCCTCGTCGCGGATCTTCTTCGAGATCTTCTTCGCGTTCTCGGTGGTGATGCCCTGGACCAGGGTCCCACTCAGCTTGTAGATCTTGCCCGACTGCGCGGGCTCGCCTGCGTCGAAGGCCTTGAGGGAGATGTCCCGGCGGATCAACTTCTCCTTGAAGACCTCGAGGGCGGCCAGCAGGCGCTCCTCGGTGTCGGCGGTCAGCGTGATCGCCTCCTCGCCGGACCAGTCGATGCTCGCGCCGGTGTTGCGGAAGTCGAAGCGCGTCGACAGCTCCTTGGCCGCCTGGTGCAGTGCGTTGTCCACTTCCTGTCGGTCAACCTTGCTCACCACATCGAAGGACGAATCCGCCACGGCAACTCCTTGTTCATCGTGCGCGGGCCTGCGCTCGCGCGTGAGAACCCCACGATAACCACACGGTTTGCATTTACCCGCCCCGGTAGAGGTATTCTCTGTCCGCGCCAGTGAAGAGCCGGGAAGCCCCGGATCGGAGCTGGATGACACCAGGCAGGTTGCCCGAGCGGCCAATGGGAGCGGACTGTAAATCCGTCGGCTTATGCCTACGTAGGTTCGAATCCTACACCTGCCACACCCGGGTCCCGGTGAGCGCAAGCTTGCCGGGGCTCGTTGATTACACGGATGGAAAGAGCTCCTGACCTGCGGGTTTGGTACTCGGCCCCGCCGCTGTGTAATCTCTTGGAGGCTTCAGCGCAAGAACGAAGTGCGCGGAAGCATGCCCCCTTAGCTCAGTCGGCAGAGCGTTTCCATGGTAAGGAAAAGGTCAACGGTTCGATTCCGTTAGGGGGCTCGCTGGATTGGGTGTCCATAGACTGGCACCGATGCACCGAGGCGGTGTAGCTCAGTTGGTAGAGCAAACGACTCATAATCGTTGTGTCGCCGGTTCAAGTCCGGCCATCGCTACACAAGTGGACACATAGCACACACCCTGATTGACCCCGATCAGATTTATCCGAAAGAAGGCATCCCGTGGCCTCGACTGACGTTCGGCCCAAGATCACCTTGGCCTGCGAGGTATGCAAGCACCGCAACTACATCACCAAGAAGAACCGTCGGAACGATCCCGATCGTCTCGAGATCAAGAAGTTCTGCCCGAACTGCGGAACGCATCAGGCGCACCGCGAGTCGCGCTAGTACTCTTCGAGTCGACGCGGAGATCGTAGGGGTCGGTTACCCGGCTTCCTGGCCTAGCTGCGTCCCAAGCAGATAGGTTCCTCCAGGTGAAGTTGAGTTCTGATCTCGTTGGCCTGCATCACAGGTTCAGCGACTACTACGAGGTCGGTCGTGAGAAGGTGCGCGAGTATGCGCGCGCCGTCAAGAGCGACGACCCGGTCTACCGCGACGAAGCGGCCGCCAAGAAGATTGGCTACGACACGCTCGTGGCCCCGCTGACCTTCATTGCTGTCTTCGGCTTCCTCGCGCAGGAAGAGTTCTTCAAGGCCCTGGACGTCGAGCTGGATCTCAGCCGCGTTCTGCACACCGACCAGCGTCTGGTCTTCCACCGTCCGATCAAGGTCGGCGACCGTCTGTACTGCGACGTGTACGTCGACTCGATCCGCACGATGGGCGGCAGCGACATCGTCGTCACCCGCAACGAGATCACCGACCAGGACGGCCAGTTGGTCCAGACCACGTACACCACGTTGGTCGGCCGGCATGCAGAGGAGGGCGAGTGATGTCCGTTCGCGATTTCACGGAGATCTCCGTCGGCCAGGAGCTGCCCGAGGAGACCGTGTCCCTGACCCGGTCCGACCTGGTCCAGTACGCAGGCGTTTCCGGCGACCCGAACCCCATCCACTGGGATGACGCGACGGCGCAGAAGCTCGGTCTTCCCTGCGCGGTCGCGCACGGGATGCTCACCATGGGTATCGGAGCCGGCTATGTGACCACCTGGCTCGGCGATCCGGGTGCGGTCACCGAGTACAGCGTTCGTTTCACCAGCCCCGTCGTCGTGCCCAACGACGGCAAGGGTGCCGAGATCGTCCTCACCGGCAAGGTGAAGTCCGTCGACGAGGAGACCCGCTCTGCCGTGGTCGCCATCGTCGCCAAGGTGGACGACAAGAAGATCTTCGGTCGCGCCACCGCGACCGTGCGCTTCGGCTGAGTAACCAGCCGATTCGGTTTGTTCGACTACCGTGCAGTACACTGAGATTTCTGGGATCAACCAGCGCTGCGCGCTGCCCTACGTGCCCGATTGGGCCGCTGAGGGTGGCGCGCGTGTTGTGTGGTCACGGAGAGGTTGATCGGTTCGGATCATGACGATCCGGACGCATCGGTCAACCAGAGGGGCGTAGCTCAACTGGCAGAGCAGCGGTCTCCAAAACCGCAGGTTGCAGGTTCAAGTCCTGTCGCCCCTGCCCCGGATGTCAGCGACTGAGAGGAACGACGGTGAGCGAGGATCGCGGAAAGGCCGACAGCGCGGCGGGGTCTCCGGACGTCGACGCCACCGCGGCCGGCGCGAGCGATTCGGCTCCCGTCGCCTCTCGGCCGACTGGCAAGCGTCCGGGACGTCGTACCCACGCCGCCGCGAGCGAGTCGCAGGCCGCGAAGGTCGCAGGCACTCCCTTGGCAAAGAAGGCCAAGGAGGAGAAGCCGCACAAGGAGAATCTCTTCAAGCGCCTGAGGAAGTTCCTCCGCGAGGTCATCGCGGAACTCCGGAAGGTGATCTGGCCTAACCGCAAGCAGATGATCACCTACACCACCGTTGTGCTGACGTTCGTGGCCTTCATGGTGGCGTTCATCAGTGGATTGGACCTGGCGTTCATCAAGGGCGTCAGTTGGTTGTTCGGCTGACGCCGGACACCGAACGTGATGAGAGGAAGCGAGTGCCCCAGTGAGCACCCCCGAGAACGACGCAATTGAGGCTGCAGCCGCAGAGCATGTTGCCGATGACGCGGTCGCCGCGGAGTCCGCTGACGCGGCAGTCCTCGGCGAGGGTGACGCTCCCGAGGCCGACGCTCCCGTCGAGGAGGCAGCCGCTTCCGCAGACGACGCCATCGCCGCCGACTCCGAGGAGCCGGTTGATCCCGTCGCCGAGATGAAGGCCGCGCTGCGTCGCGCCCCCGGTGACTGGTACGTGATCCACTCGTACGCCGGGTACGAGAACAAGGTGAAGACCAACCTCGAGACCCGCGTGCAGAACCTGGACGTCGGCGATTACATCTTCCAGGTCGAGGTTCCGACCGAAGAGGTCACCGAGATCAAGAACGGCCAGCGCAAGCAGGTCAATCGCAAGGTGCTGCCCGGCTACATCCTGGTCCGGATGGAACTCAACGACGAGTCGTGGGGCGCGGTCCGCAACACCCCCGGTGTCACCGGCTTCGTCGGTGCCACCTCGCGGCCGTCGCCGCTGACCATCAACGAGGTCGTCAAGTTCCTGATGCCGCAGGAGGGCGCGAAGAAGCCCGTCGCCGCTGCCGCAGGAGCCGGCGAGGCCGCAGCCGCCGTCGCGAAGCCCCTCATCGAGGTCGACTTCGAGGTCGGCGAGTCGGTCACCGTCATGGACGGCCCGTTCGCGACGCTGCCCGCCAGCATCAGCGAGGTCAACGCCGAGCAGCAGAAGCTCAAGGTCCTCGTGTCGATCTTCGGTCGCGAGACGCCGGTCGAGCTGTCCTTCACGCAGGTCGCGAAGATCTAGCCACAAACTTGCACTGCAGTAGCAAGACACACACAAGAAATTAGGAACGAAAGATGCCCCCCAAGAAGAAGAAGCTCGCCGGGCTCATCAAGCTTCAGATCCAGGCCGGTCAGGCTAACCCTGCACCGCCCGTGGGTCCCGCGCTTGGTCAGCACGGCGTGAACATCATGGAGTTCTGCAAGGCCTACAACGCGGCCACCGAGTCGCAGCGCGGCAACGTGATCCCCGTTGAGATCTCCGTCTACGAGGACCGGACCTTCGACTTCAAGTTGAAGACCCCGCCCGCCTCACGACTGCTGCTCAAGGCCGCAGGCGTGCAGAAGGGCTCCGGCGAGCCGCACAAGACCAAGGTTGCCACGGTGACCATGGACCAGGTGCGCGAGATCGCGAAGACCAAGCAGGAAGACCTCAACGCGAACGACATCGAGCAGGCCGCGAAGATCATCGCCGGCACCGCGCGCTCGATGGGCATCACCGTCGAGGGCTAAGCACCTCCAGATCGCGTGGGAGGGCCGGCCAGGCCCGAAACCACAACTGAACCGTTAGTAAGGACAGAAGACATGGCAAAGCGCAGCAAGGCGTACCTCGCCGCCGCCGAGAAGGTCGACCAGACCAAGCTCTACAGCCCACTGCAGGCTGCGAAGCTGGCGAAGGAGACCTCCTCCACGAAGATGGACGCGACCGTCGAGGTCGCCGTTCGACTCGGCGTCGATCCCCGCAAGGCGGACCAGATGGTTCGCGGCACCGTCAACCTCCCGCACGGCACCGGTAAGACCGCCCGTGTGATCGTGTTCGCCGCAGGCGAGAAGGCCGCCGAGGCCGAGGCCGCCGGTGCGGACGCGGTTGGTGCCGAGGACCTGATCGAGCGCATCCAGGGCGGTTGGCTGGACTTCGACGCCGCGATCGCGACCCCCGATCAGATGGCCAAGGTCGGCCGCATCGCCCGCGTCCTCGGACCGCGTGGCCTGATGCCGAACCCGAAGACGGGCACCGTCACCACCGATGTGACCAAGGCCGTCAACGACATCAAGGGCGGCAAGATCAACTTCCGCGTCGACAAGCAGGCCAACCTGCACTTCGTGATCGGCAAGGCGTCCTTCGACGACGCCAAGCTGGTGGAGAACTACGGCGCCGCGCTGGACGAGATCCTGCGTGCGAAGCCGTCCTCCGCGAAGGGCCGGTACGTCAAGAAGGTTACGGTTACGACCACCACCGGACCGGGCATCCCGGTGGACCCGAACCGCACCCGCAACCTCCTCGAGGATGCTGCAGAGTAAGACTGTTCGACAAGAAGGCCGGTACGGATCTCCGTACCGGCCTTCTTCGTGTCCGCGGTCCCTTACGCCTGCGGGTCGGCCTCGTCCCTCCGCCAGGCGAGGAGAACGGCGTTCTCCCGCGACGGCGCCCATGGCAGGAAGATCGCGACGATGATCGCGCAGACCACCACCGCGCCGGTAGCGACGAGGGAGGCCGTGTGTGAGCCCTGCAGTACCGCCGACTTCATCGCAGTGATGAGGTTCTCGCGCTGCGGCTCGAGCATCGTCGGGATCTCGCGCTTGCGGATCTCCAGAACGCTGAGGACCGTCGCCCGCGCGAATCCCTTCTCGTCGTCGTTCATGAGCATCGCGGGCACCCGGTCGATGATCGGCGAGATCTTCGTCGAGTAGTACGAGGCGACGATGGATCCGAGCACTGCCACGCCGAGGGTGCCGCCGATCTCGCGGGTGGTGTCGTTGACGGCCGAGCCGGCACCGGCCTCGTCGAGGGGGAGCGAGGACATGATCGATTCGGTGGCGGGGCCCTGGACTATCGCAAGGCCGAGGGCCATCGAGACCATCGACGGCAACACGTCGGCGAGGTAGGTGCTGTCGACGTCGACCAGCCCGCCGAGGTAGAGCCCGAGCCCCGTCAGGAGCAGACCGAAGACGATGACCGCTGTGGTGCCGATACGCTGCGCGAGCAGGGTGGCGATGGGCGCGCCGACCGCAACACTCACCGCGAAGGGGAGCGAGGCGATCCCGAACTCGAGCGGGGTGTACTCGCGCACTCCCTGGAAGTACTGAGTGATCAGGAACAGGAAGCCGAACATCGAGAAGTACGCGATCGCGATCGCCAGCGCGGGCAGCGAGAATCTGCGGATCCGGAACAGGCGCATGTCGAGAATCGGTGTCGCGGTGCGCAACTGCCACCAGACGAACGCGCCGAGGAGTACAGCCGCGACCGCGACGCCGCCGAGCGTGGCGAGGCTGAGCCAGCCGTAGCGTGGGGCCTCGATGATCGACCAGACCAGCAGCGTGATGCCCGCAATGGACAGCACGATCCCGGGGATGTCGAGTCGGCCGACGACGGCGGCCTTGGACTCCGGGACGAGGAGCAGCGTCGCGATCACCGCGACCGCTGCGACGGGGACGTTGATCCAGAACACCGAGTGCCACGAGAAGTGTTCGAGCAACCACCCGCCGGACATCGGTCCGATGGCGATGGCGAAGCCGGCCATGGCAGTCCATGCCGCGATGGCGAGCGCGCGTTCGCGGGTGTCGGTGAAGATGTTGATGATCAGGGCGAGGGTGGCGGGGAAGACCGCGGCGGCGAACACGCCCATGGCGGCCCGTGCGGCGATCACCTGCCCGAGTGTCTCGGCATTGGCGCCCGCAACGGACAGCACCCCGACGCCGATCAGGCCGATGATCATGATGCGGCGACGGCCGTACCGGTCTCCGAGGTTGCCGCAGGCCAGCAGCAGGCCGGCGAAGGTGAGGGTGTACGCGTCGACCACCCACTGCAGTCCGCTCACGCCGGTGTGGAGTTCGACGCCGATCGAGGGGAGGGCGACGTTGACGATGGTGTTGTCGAGAACCACCAGCAGTTCCGCGAGGCAGATCACGGCGAGTGCCGCGAATCGCCGTGCGCGCGAGGAGATCAGCTCGACCCTGTTGTCGGGTGGGTTGGTGCGTTCCAGCGTGGTCATGGGTTGTGACGCTACTAGCTATGTGTAACTCCATATAACAGTCAATCGGAGAGGCGTTGGTCATGTCGGCTGGTCATTTGTGACGGCCGCCACGATTCGTGTTCCTCTGGCGGCTCGTTTTGGATGGTCGCGCCGGTTCGGGTACTCTCTCCGGAAGAGTTCGATCTATTTCGAGTTCACCCCAAGAAGTTCTACCCAAGACCGTTGGTCACCGATGTCGCGAGGCATTGGTTGAAGGTTCGGGACACAGCCCGACGGCCCACGCAGGAGGACGAGGTAGGGGAGTGGTGGGCCTTGCGTGAGCTGGGTCCGGATCTCTTCGTGACGCCCCGTGTGCCTGCACCGGGGCGTTTTGCATTGTCACGGCCGCATCCCGAGGGTGCACCAACACGATGTCACGAGAGGAGGCGAAGTATGGCAAAGCCCGAAAAGGTTTCCGCAGTCACGGAGATCACTGAGCAGTTCAAGGGTTCGACTGCCGCCGTGATCACCGAATACCGTGGTCTGTCGGTGACCAGTCTGACGCAGCTGCGACGCGCGCTCGGAGCAGGCGCAACCTACTCCGTCGCCAAGAACACCCTGGTCAAGCGCGCCGCCGCAGAGGCGGGCGTCGAGGGCCTTGACGACCTGTTCGTCGGACCGACCGCCATTGCGTTCATCAAGGGCGAGCCGGTTGACGCAGCGAAGGCCATCAAGGCCTTCGCGAAGGACAACAAGGCGCTTGTCATCAAGGGCGGCTACATGGACGGCAACGCGCTGTCCGTGGACGAGGTCAACAAGATCGCGGACCTCGAGTCCCGCGAGATCTTGCTGGCCAAGCTCGCCGGCGCGATGAAGGGCAACTTGGCAAAGGCCGCTGGCCTGTTCAATGCCCCCGCCTCGCAGATGGCCCGTCTGGCCGCTGCGCTGCAGGACAAGAAGGCCGCGGAAGGCTCCGCAGCCGAAAGCTGATCCGCACGAGACCGGACGGGCGCCCTCGCGGGCGCGAACAAGGTCTTGCGTATCACGTAACAAACCACTCCCACCTCGTCGCGGATCAGCGACATGGGACTTACAGGAAGGACCGCCATCATGGCGAAGCTCACCACCGAAGAGTTGCTGGACCAGTTCAAGGAGCTCACCCTCCTCGAGCTCTCGGAGTTCGTGAAGGCGTTCGAGGAGACCTTCGAGGTCACCGCCGCTGCTCCGGTCGCCGTCGCCGCCGCCGGTGCCCCGGCCGCCGCCGCTGAGGCCGAGTCCGAGCAGGACGAGTTCGACGTCGTCCTCGAGTCGGCCGGCGACAAGAAGATCCAGGTCATCAAGGTCGTCCGTGAGGTCGTCGCCGGCCTGGGCCTGAAGGAGGCCAAGGACCTCGTCGAGGGTGCGCCGAAGGCGATCCTCGAGAAGGTTGCGAAGGATGCCGCCGACGCCGCCAAGGAGAAGCTCGAGGCTGCAGGCGCCACCATCTCCGTCAAGTAAGACCGCCGCGTAACAACGCAGCGCTCGCGCTCGACAAAAGGGCCGTTCCCCGAAAGGGGAGCGGCCCTTTTTTGCGTTCGACAGCGACCGGTTTCCCGTGTCGCCGCCGGATTCAAAAGTGGACGGTTGTTCAGTGATTTGAGGGTGTGTCTGCGCAGGTCACAGTGCCTAAATCGGACAAGGGGGGGGCCGATTTCCCCCGAACCCTACTCATGAGTAGCATTCAGCGTCACAGGTACCACATCGATGCGATAGAGTGACCCAACCCACATTGGGTCAGTGTGTCGAAAAGCGTGGAGGTTTTCGGTGGGAGTAGAGGTAGTAGTCGAGGGACTCACCAAGTCGTTCGGCTCGCAGAAGATCTGGCAGGACGTCACCCTGACGCTCCCCCCGGGAGAGGTCACGGCCCTGCTCGGCCCGTCCGGTACGGGCAAGTCGGTGTTCCTGAAGTCGCTGATCGGCCTGCTCCGCCCGGAGCGCGGTTCGATCGTCATCGACGGCACCGACATCCTTGAGTGCTCCAGCCGAGAGCTCTACGAGATCCGGAAGATGTTCGGAGTGCTGTTCCAGGACGGTGCGCTGTTCGGGTCGATGAATCTGTTCGACAACGTCGCCTTCCCGCTGCGTGAGCACACCAAGAAGACCGAGTCCGAGATCCGCAACATCGTGATGAACAAGATGGAGCTGGTCGGACTCATCGGTGCCGAGAACAAGCTCCCCGGCGAGATCTCCGGCGGTATGCGCAAGCGCGCCGGGCTGGCAAGGGCGCTCGTGCTCGACCCGGAGATCATCCTGGTCGACGAGCCCGACTCGGGTCTCGACCCGGTCCGCACGACCTACATCAGCCAGCTGCTGATCGACATCAACTCGCAGATCGACGCGACGATCCTGATCGTGTCGCACAACATCAACCTCGCGCGCACCGTGCCGGACAACATCGGCATGTTGTTCCGCAAGGAGCTCGTCATGTTCGGCCCCCGTGAGGTGCTGCTCACCAGCGACGAGCCGGTGGTCAAGCAGTTCCTCAACGGCAGCATGCTCGGCCCGATCGGCATGTCCGAGGAGAAGGACGAGGCGCAGATGGCGCAGGAGCAGGCGATGGTCGATGCGGGCCACCACCACGGTGGCGTCGACGACGTCGAGGGCATCATCCCGCAGATGAAGGCCACCCCCGGCATGCCGTTCCGTCAGGCCGTCGCCCGCCGGCAGGATCGCGTCCGCCGGATCATGCACACGCTGCCGCACAATGCCCAGGTCGCGATTCAGGAGAGCCTTGACACCGAGGACAGCACTCAGGTGATTCCCGCATATGACGGCTCCGGCATGGAGACGTCTTCCTGGGGACGCGGGTAGCACGCGCCGATGGGGGGTACCAAGAGCACGCTGCTCAGTCCGCTGACGGCCGCGTTGACACAGGCCGGGTTGATATTCCAGCTCTTCGTCGACGTCGTGCGGAACACGTTCAGGAAGCCGTTCCAGTTCCGGGAGTTCATCGAGCAGGCCTGGTTCATCGCGAGCGTGACGATCCTTCCGACTGCGCTGGTCGCGATCCCGTTCGGCGCGGTGGTCTCACTGCAGACCGGATCGCTGATCAAGCAGCTCGGCGCCGAGTCCTTCACGGGCGCGGCCAGCGTGCTGGCGGTGATCCAGCAGGGCAGTCCGATCGTGACCGCGCTGCTGATCGCGGGTGCGGCCGGCTCGGCGGTGACCGCCGACCTCGGCTCGCGCACCATCCGTGAGGAGATCGACGCCATGGAGGTGCTCGGTATCAATCCGGTCCAGCGCCTCGTGGTCCCCCGCGTGCTGGCGATGATCCTGGTCGCGGTGCTGCTCAACGGGCTGGTCTCGGTGGTCGGCATCGCGGGCGGGTACTTCTTCAACGTGATCCTCCAGGGCGGCACCCCCGGCGCCTACCTGTCCTCGTTCTCCGCGCTCGCCCAGTTGCCCGACCTCTACATCGCGGAGGCGAAGGCCGCCGTGTTCGGCGTCATCGCGGGCGTGGTCGCGGCCTACAAGGGCCTGCACCCCAATCCAGGGCCGAAGGGCGTTGGCGAGGCCGTGAACCAGACGGTCGTCATCACCTTCTTGCTGCTGTTCTTCGCCAATCTGATCCTCACGATGGTGTACCTGCAAGTCGTTCCTGCCAAGGGGGCTTAACCCATGACGATCGCCAAGGGTCGCGGCGACCGGACACTGATGCGTGCGCGCAAGGTGACCCGCGCGCCGCTGCACGTTCTCGATCGCGCCGGCGACCAGATGTCCTTCTACGCAAGGGCAATCGGTTGGATTCCGCGGACGCTCACGCACTACGGCCGAGAGGTGCTCCGGCTGCTCGCCGAGGTCACCTTCGGTAGCGGTGCGCTGGCCGTCATCGGCGGAACCATCGGCGTCATCGTGATGATGTCCGGCTTCACCGGCGTCGTCGTGGGTCTGCAGGGGTACGCGGCGCTCGAGCAGCTCGGCAGCTCCGTGCTGACCGGCTTCCTGTCCGCGTACGTCAACACCCGTGAGATCGCCCCGCTCGTCGCGGCCCTTGCGCTGTCGGCAACGGTCGGCTGTGGCTTCACCGCCCAGCTCGGTGCCATGCGCATCTCGGAGGAGATCGACGCACTCGAGGTCATGGCGGTGCCGAGTGTGCCGTTCCTGGTCACCACCCGGATGATCGCCGGGTTCGTCGCGGTCGTGCCGCTCTACATCGTCGGTCTGATGGCCGCGTACCTGGCGTCGAGGCTGATCAACACGGTCTTCAACGGGCAGTCGAGCGGGTCGTACGACCACTATTTCAACCTGTTCCTACCGCCTGCGGACGTGCTCTGGTCCTTCGGCAAGGTGCTGGTCTTCGCGTTCGTGCTGATCATGATCCACTGCTACTACGGCTACAACGCCTCCGGCGGACCCGCGGGCGTCGGCGTCGCCGTCGGCCGGGCCGTGCGGACGGCGATCGTGACGATCGCGGTGCTGGACTTCTTCCTCAGCCTCGCCATCTGGGGCACCACGACCACAGTGAGGGTGGCCGGATGACCGACGGTGGTTCGGCGCTACGCCGACGCATTCTTGGCCTTGCTTTCTTTCTCGTCCTCGCGTTGTTCCTCGCGTTCACGATCGGGATGTACAACAAGTCGTTCAAGGAGGTCGTGAAGGTCAACCTCGTGACCGACTCGGTCGGCAACTCCTTGCCCAGCCACGCGGACGTGAAGGTGCGCGGGTTGATCGTGGGTGAGGTGCGTTCCGCCTCGACCGAGGACGGCAAGGTCACCTCGGTCCTGGCGATCGACCCCGACAAGGCCGAACTGATCCCGTCCAACGCGACGGCGCGGCTGCTGCCGAAGACCCTGTTCGGCGAGCGATACGTCTCGCTGATCGTGCCGACCGGCGACACCGCAGCCCCGATCTCGCAGGGCGACACGCTGCTCCAGGACAAGAGTGGCAACGCGATCGAGGTCGGCGAACTGCTCGACGGGCTGCTGCCGCTGCTGCAGGCCGTTCCGCCGCAGGACCTGGCGAACACCCTCGGCGCGCTGTCGCAGGCGCTGGCTGGGCGCGGCAACGACATCGGGTTGAGCATCGAGCGACTCGAGACCATCTTCGCCGGGGTCAACACCGAGCTTCCGAACCTGCGTGAGGGCCTGCGCGGTCTCGCGGACTTCTCGCAGACCTACTCGGACGCCGCTCCCGATCTGATCAACGCGTTCGACAACCTGCGGACCACCGGCGCGACCGTGGTCCAGCAGCAGAACCAGATCCGGGCACTGATGTCCACGGTCACCGCGACCGCGGGCAGCACCGCGGACTTCCTCACGGCCAACAAGGATTCGCTGATCTCCATCGCGGCGGACTCGAGGGAGGCTCTCGAGGTCCTCGCTGCCGCGTCGCCGACCTTCGGATGCACCTTCGCGCAGTTCGTGCCGATCGTGGAGAGCGCGAGCGCCATCCTCGGCCTCAACCCGGACGGCAGCCTCAAGGACCACCCGGGTGCACGCGCGGCCACGGTGTTCGCCAACCCGAAGGGGCGCTACCTGCCGAACCAGGACGAGCCCAGGCTCTTCGACCAGCGCGGCGCCAAGTGCTACCAGCCGGCGGAACCTGGCTACAAGTTCGGTCAGTACCCGGGCGGCTCGTACAACGACGGCTCCTACCAGGTGCCCTCGCGCAACCCCGGCCCGTCCTTCGTACCCTCGCCTGCCGCGCCGCAGTACTCGGTGGTCCCGAGCCCGGCGGCCGGGCAGAACACGCCGGCCGCATACACCGGATCGACACTCGAGCAGGACACATTGGCAGTCATCTACGGCAAGGGCACCGGCACGCTGCCGGAGGCGGTGCCGGGCTGGGCGACGCTGCTCGGCGCGCCGGCACTGAGGGGAACGGAGGTGAGTGTCCGATGAGAGGTCTCGCGGCTCCCCTGATCAAGCTCATCATCTTCGCCGTCGTCACCGTGTTGGCGACCGCGACGCTGGCCTTGACCATCGCGAACACCAGCGGTGGCGGTGGCACCAAGTTCAACGCGATCTTCACGGACGTCGCCTCGCTCAACAAGGGCGACGAGGTCCGGATCGCGGGCGTGCGGGTCGGGCAGGTCGACAAGATCGCGATCGTCAACGAGCGGGAGGCACAGGTCCAGTTCTCGCTGACCGACCGCGACTGGCTCCCGGCCAGCTCGACCGCCACGATCCGCTACCGGAACCTGGTCGGCCAGCGCTACATCGCGCTGGAGCAGGGTGAGGGCGCGCAGGGCATGAAGATGTCCGGTGGCTCGACCATCCCGATCGAGCGCACCAAGCCCGCGGTCAACCTGACGACCCTGTTCAACGGCTTCCGGCCGCTGTTCCAGACGCTGAGCGCCGACGACGTGAACAAGCTGTCCTTCCAGATCATCCAGGTGTTCCAGGGTGAGGGCGGCACGATCTCGGAGCTGGTGCGCAACACGGCCAGCCTGACCAACACCATCGCGGACAAGGATCGAGTGATCGGCGACGTGATCAACAACCTCAACGGGGTTCTCGAGACCGTCAACAGGCACGACGACGAACTGAGCTCGCTGATCGTCAACACCGAGCAGCTCGTCACGGGGCTGGCCAACGATCGCGCTGTCGTCGGTAGCGCGGTGACCTCGCTCGCCGGGCTGGCCGATGCCACCGCGGACGTGCTCGAACCGACGAGGCCGTCGATCCAGGGCTCGGTGTCCGCGCTCAACACGCTGGCGGGAACGCTGAATGCGCAGAGCGACAAGGTGAACAAGATCCTCACAACCCTGCCGGTGAAGCTGGACAAGCTGACCCGCATCGCGAGCTACGGGTCGTGGTTCCAGTTCTACCTGTGCGGCATCGACATCGTCGCGGGTCCCGGCGAGTCGCCGTACCTCAACCTGCCGACGGGGCTCCCGACGGTCAATCAGCCGATCTACACCAACTCCGCA
Organism: Rhodococcus sp. UNC363MFTsu5.1; assembly: GCF_000686785.1. Taxonomy (NCBI): domain Bacteria; kingdom Bacillati; phylum Actinomycetota; class Actinomycetes; order Mycobacteriales; family Nocardiaceae; genus Rhodococcus; species Rhodococcus sp. UNC363MFTsu5.1. The sequence goes on along the minus strand of NZ_JMLO01000005.1, from coordinate 131,536 downwards.
CCGCGGTGCTCGGCGAACGGGGCCGGACAGTGAAGCAACGTCGTAGCCCCGCAACCATCGGCGCGCTCGGCATCGTCGTGGTGCTGCTCGCCACCGTGTCGGCCTTCTTCCTCGACGACCTGCCGTTGATCGGGGCCGGCGCCACCTACCGGGCCCAGTTCACCGAGGCGGCCGGGCTCAAGCCGAGCAACGAGGTCCGCATCGCGGGTGTCAAGGTCGGCAAGGTGACCGCCGTCGAGCTCGACGGCGACAAGGTCGAGGTCGCGTTCAAGGTCAAGGACGCCTGGGTCGGCGACCAGACCACCGCGTCGATCCAGATCAAGACGGTCCTCGGCCAGAAGTACCTGGCGCTCGACCCCCGCGGATCCGACACCCTTGACCCGAGGGACACAATTCCCTTGGAGCGCACCACCTCCCCGTACGACGTGCTCGACGCGTTCGGCGACGCGACCACAACGCTGGACGCGATCGACACGCCGCAGCTCGCGCAGGCCATGGAGACGCTGTCCGACGCGTTCTCGGGTACCCCGGCGGACATCAGGGCCTCGCTCGACGGGGTGACGCGGCTGTCGAAGACCATCGGCAGCCGTGACGACGAGCTGCGCAAGCTCTTCACCGCGACCGCCGACACCTCCAAGGTGCTCGCCGACCGCAACGCCGAGTTCACCAAGCTGATCGGCAGCGCAGGCCTGTTGCTCGGCGAGCTGAACAGCCGTCAGCAGGCGATTTCCCAGTTGCTCACCGGCACCCAGCGGCTCTCGCAGCAGCTGACCGGCCTGGTCAAGGAGAACGAGGAGCAGATCGGTCCCGCGCTCGAGCAGCTCCGCGGCGTCGTGCAGATCCTGCAGGACAACAACGACAACCTGGACAAGGCGATCAAGCTGTACGCACCGTTCACCCGGCTGTACGCGAACATCGTCGGCAACGGTCGCTGGTTCGACCAGGTGGTCGTGAACCTGACGCCGCCCGCGCTCCCGCTGATCCCGGGTTACCGCGATCCCGTTCGAACCATTGGGGGCAACTGATGACCGGCGTGAGCTCGGGGAGGATGCAGAAGTTCAGCAGGCGTCAGGTCGTGGCCACCGCCCTGCTGCTGGTGGGGCTGTTGGTGGTGGGATTCGGCGGTTGGTGGCTGATCACCCGAGCGGGCACCACCAAGATCACCGCGTACTTCGACAAGTCGGTCGGCATCTACGACGGCTCGGACGTCCGGGTGCTCGGTGTGAAGGTCGGCTCGGTGAATGAGGTCGAGCCGCTGGGTGACCAGGTCAGGGTCACCATGCGCGTCGACCGCGGGGTGAAGATCCCGGAAGATGCGAAGGCCGCGCAGATCACGCCGTCGGTGGTGTCCGACCGGTACATCCAGCTCGCCCCCGCCTACACGGGCGGCGAGGTGATGGAGTCCGGCGACACCATTCCCCGCGAGCGGACCGCGACCCCGGTCGAGGTCGACCAGCTCTACTCGAGCATCGACGAACTGGCGAGGGCGCTCGGGCCGGAGGGTGCGAACAAGGAGGGCGCGCTGTCCGAGTTCGTCGACACCGCGGCCAAGAACCTGGACGGCAACGGTGAGGCGCTCGGCGCCACCATCACCGAGCTGTCCAAGGCGGCGGAGACCCTCAACCTCAACAGGGGCGACCTGTTCGAGACGATCAGGAACCTGCAGACCTTCGTCAGCGCACTCGCGGCCAACGACGAGCAGGTACGCCAGTTCAACTCTCAGCTCTCCGATCTCAGCGGCTTCCTGGCCGGCGAACGGAAGAACCTCGGCGACGCGCTGAACCAGCTCTCCTTCGCGCTCGGTGACGTGGCTGTGTTCGTCCGCGACAACCAGGAGGCCGTCACGAGCAACGCGGAGGGCCTCGTCCAGGTGACGCAGACCCTCGCCGACAACCGGCAGGACCTGGTCGACGCGTTGACCACCCTGCCGCTCGCCATCAGCAACGTCGTGAACTCGTACGACGCGGAGTCGGGAACGCTGGCCTCACGGGTGAACCTCCCGGAGACGCAGGATCCGTTCGGGACCCTGTGCAAGCTGATCGACCTCGGCAAGCTGATGCCGGGCGACCCGAAGTTCGACGCGCTCGGTCGTCAGATGCGCCCGCTCATCGACAACTGCAAGGTGATCATGGACCAGGTGACCGCGGGCGTGAAGACGCCGACGTTGAATCTGCCGTTCGGCATCCTCAGCGGCGACAACCTGCAGCGGCCCTCGCAGCCGGGCACGGTTCCAGGAAACGTCTCGCCCCGACTCGGAAACTCGCAGGCCCCCGGCCTCAGCGACCAGAACATCCCGCGGGGTGGCCAGTGATGCAGGAGCGGTCAGTGAAGCGCTCGGTCGCGATCGGTGTCGGCGCATGCGTCGTCGCGTTGACGGTTGCGGGTTGTGGGTCCAAGGGCATCTACAGCATTCCGCTGCCCGGTGGCGCCGACATCGGCAGCGACCCGATGCACCTGACGGTCGAGTTCGATGACGTGCTCGACCTGGTGCCCCAGTCCACCGTGAAGGTCGACGGCGTCCCCGTCGGACGGGTGCAGAGCATCGACGTCCCGGACGACGGTTGGACGGCTGCCGTCGGCGTCGTCGTCGACTCGGCGGTCGACCTGCCCGCGAACGCGCTCGCGTCCGTGCAGCAGACCAGCCTGCTCGGTGAGAAGTTCATCGAGCTCAAGGCCCCGCCCGTCAACGCAGACGCGGCCCGGCTCACGGACGGGTCGACGATCCCCGTGGACCGGACCCGGCACGCGACCGACATCGAGCAGGTGCTCGGCGCGCTGTCGCTGTTGCTCAACGGCGGCGGGGTGGCTCAGTTGCAGCCGATCATCCACGAGCTCACCACGGCCCTCGACGGTCGCGAGTCCAAGGCACGCTCGCTGCTCGACCAGGCGAACACGCTGATCGACGGGCTCAACAAGCAGCGCGACGACATCACCCGGGCGCTCGACGGGCTCGACACCCTCACCGGTCGGGTCAACGAGCAGACCGATCAGATCGACAAGATCCTCACCGAGATCCCGACCGCGGTGAAGGTCCTGAACGAGCAGGAACCGCAGTTCATCCAGATGCTCACCCAGCTGGATCGGCTCGGTCAGGTGGGCACCGACGTGCTGGTGCAGTCCAAGGACAACCTGATCGCGGACCTGCGCGCGCTGCGGCCGACCCTGCAGGCGCTCGCCGACTCGAGCGAGGACCTGGTCACCGTCCTCCCGCTGGTCCCGACGTTCCCGTTCCCTGACGGTGCGGAGAAGGTCATCCACGGCAACTCGATGAACCTCTTCCTCTCGCTGGACATGCGGCTCGGCCAGCAGTTCGAGGCGCTCGGTGTCGGTATGCCCGACCCGGTCTACGTCCCGCCGCCGCCCGGATACGGCGGATACGTGCCGAAGGTGGACCCGTCGAACCCGTACTACAACGGCAACGGCCCGCGGCCCGGTTGGCCGACGGTCTCGATCCTGCCGTTGCCGCCGATCGTCCCGCAGCCCGCGCCCGCGCCGGGGGCCCCGGTGCCGCCCGGCACCGAGCCGGTCAAGGAGAAGAAGGATCAGGCGCCGCAGAACCCGCTCAGCGGGCTGCTCGACAAGCTGGGGGTGGGTGGACGATGAGATCGGCTCTGGTGCGCTGGCAGCTGGTGGCGTTCGCGCTGGTCGCGATCCTCGGCCTGCTCTACGTCGGCGCGAAGTACGTGCGGCTCGACAACCTGCTCGGATTCGGCCAGTACACGGTGCAGGCGGACTTCGCCGACTCCGGCGGCATCTTCACCAACGCCGAGGTGAGCTACCGAGGCGTGCCGGTCGGCACGGTGGGGGACCTGCACCTGACCGACGACGGCGTGCTGGTCGACCTGAAGATCAACACCAGCGCCCCGGAGATCCCGTCGTCGGCCAAGGCCGTCGTCGCGAACCGGTCTGCGATCGGTGAGCAGTACGTGGACCTGCAGCCGACCAGCGACGAGGGTCCGTACCTGGAGGACGGATCGGTGATCCCTCGTCAGGACACCGCGACCCCTGTCCCGGTCGAGGAGGTGCTCTCGAGCACGAACGCGCTGGTGCGTTCGGTGCCGTTGAAGGCGCTCAACACCACGGTCACCGAGCTGGGCAAGGCGTTCAACGGCAAGGGCGACGACCTGCAGGTGCTGGTGGACTCGCTCAACACGCTCTCGAAGGACGGGATCGACAACCTGCCGCAGACGCTGACCTTGATCCGGGACACCAGGACCGTGCTCGACACCCAGTCGGAGCAGTCCTCGGCGATCCGCCAGTTCAGCAAGGACCTCGACCTGGTGGCCGCCCAGCTCAGGGCAAGCGATCCGGATCTGCGGCGCCTCATCGAGACCGGCACCGCCGCGAGCAACGAGGTCGGTGCGCTGATCGACTCGGCGGGTCCGGCCCTGACCACCGACCTGGACAACCTGGCGCTGGTGACGGCGGCACTGGGTCCGCGGACCCTCGCGCTGAACATCCTGCTGACGTTCCTGCCGGGTCTTGCGGCCGGAGCGAGCACAGCGGCGCCCGGCGACGGCACCCTGCACCAGGGCCTGTTGTTGGAGACGAACAACCCGCCGCCGTGCACCCAGGGCTACGAGGGGACGTACGAGATCCTCGCGCAGATGAAGCGGGAGAACCCCGACTTCGACCCGACCCGCGACGAGTTCCCACTGAACACGAAGGCCAATTGCACCACGCCGTTGGGCAGCGTCACCGGCGTGCGTAGCGCCAACCGGATCGTGTACGCGGACCCGGCAACGCCGCAGCCGTGGGACAACAAGCCGAAGGTCGATCCGGACAAGCTCAACCTCAACCCGATCGCGACGCAGCTGGCGCCGTTGCTCGGTATCACCCCGAAGTGATGCCGTTCCGGCGGAGCCGAGCAGAAGTTACCAAGTAGTAGGGTAGAAAACGTGATGCGTAGCACGAAACTGCTGAAGCCTGTTCTCGCTGCGGTGAGTGTGCTCGCCATCGGGGCCCTCGTGGCCGCCGTCTGGTTCGGGTTCGGTTGGGGTCATGCCCTGTTCTCGGACAAGCCAGCGGCTGCCGCCCGCGACGATGCGCTGACCGGCGCCCGTCAGGCGGCGATCAACCTGAACACGGTCGACTCGGGGAACCTGGACCAGACGTTCGCGAACATGGAGTCGTCGATCACCGGCGACGAGATGCTGAACGCGCTGGCCGAGACCAAGGACCAGATGACCGAGCAGGTCAAGCAGACGGGCGCGAAGAGCGAGGCGCACGTGCTCGACGCCGCGCTCACCGCGATGAGCCGTGACGAGGGCACCGCGAACTCGCTCGTCGTGCTCACCACGACCACGACCTGGCCGAATCAGCCGACGAGCAAGGTCAAGGTGACCATGCGAATCGGCCTGACCGATGTCGGCGGCGTCTGGAAGGCCTCGAAGGTCGAGAACGTCGGCCAGCCCCTGGCCATGGACCCCGGCACACCGGCCCCCGCACCCGCCCCCGCGCCCGGAGAGGCCCCTGCGCCCGCTCCGGAGTCCGGCGGACAGTAGGGCCGACGGTCCTGCGCCCACCGGCAATCCGGCAGCGGAACAGCTAAGGAGTATCGAACAGTGCCCCCACGTCGTCGTATCACCAGCACGCCCCAGCCAAAGGGGCGTCGCCCCCGCGTGGCCGGCACCGGGTCGAGCGCGGCCCGCGGAACCGCGAGCGAACCCGAGACCGTCGCGCCCGCGAGTTCGGCCGGGACCGAGACCGAGGTTGTGGCGGCAGGCGCAGGAGCCGCCGGCCCGCCCGCAGGGGCACCCGTGGCCCCCGCGGCAGCCGACGCCGAGGCCGCGGCCGACGTGGAGGCCACGGCGACCGCCACCGCCGCGGCAGCGGAGGACGCGGGCGGCGATAGCGCAGCGCAGGAGCCGGAACAGGCGCCGAAGACGATCAACCGGACCAGCTCCCTGCGGCCGCGGGCGACCGGCGCACCGGACGCCGAGGTGACCGCGGCTCCCGAGTCCGCGGTCGACGAAGAAGCGGTCAGGGCGGGCTGGAAGCGGGTCACCACGATCGGTCTGGTGGCGCTGGGGCTCGGTGTCTTCGCGCTCGTCGCCGCGTTCCGGCCGGGCGCCGATGTACCGAACCAGGCCTGGGTCGACACCGCGGAGACCTCGAAGGTCACCGCCGACGCGAAGAACGCGATCCAGACCCTCTACACGTACAAATTCGACACGGTCGAGCAGGACTTCGACAAGGCGCGGGCGGTCCTCGACGACGCCATGCGCGAAGAGTTCGACCGGACCGCCGCGGTCACCAAGGATGCCGTGATCCAGACGAAGACGGCGACCAACGCCGAGGTCACCGATATCGGCCTGAAGCTGCTCTCTGACGACCGCGCCGAGCTCGTGGCCAGCATGAACGTGAGCGCGACCAACGACGGTGTCGCGCAGGGGAGTGCCCAGGGTCCGCTCTCGGTGACCATGGCGAAGTCCGGCGACAACTGGGTGATCACGGACATCAGGGACCGCTGAGCCGGGCCCGGATCGGGTGTCCCGGCGACGACCGCGGGGCAAATCGCCGGGACGTGTCTTGACGCGGCGGGGTTCAGGCGTCACTCTAATGGCGAGACATGCGAGATCGCTCCTTCTGCGGGAGCGGGTCCGCGCAAGATCGCGCCGGCGCAAATGGAGGCACCGGGCGCGAGGGATTGCACGGACATCAGGCTTGGGCACCGTTTGGGCTGCCCTGTCCAGTTGTATTCTGCGTCGACTTCGGGTACCTTTGGACGTTGCGCTGGCTGCCTCCTGTCCATCTCTCCACCTCACCGCCTGTGAAGCATTCGCTTCCTGCGTCTGTTGGCGAGTTTCGTTCGGGTCGTGACCAGCGAATTCGCCCCACATGAAGAAGCAGATACAGCGGCGGTCGCGCAGCACGAGCGGCCCGCGTGAGGTGCTGGAAGGACGCATCTTGGCAGTCTCTAGCCAGACCAAGGCAAATGCCGGAATCCCCGGAGCCCCGAAGAGGGTCTCGTTCGCGAAGATTCGCGAACCTCTCGAAGTTCCAGGGCTACTTGATCTACAGACGGATTCTTTTGAATGGTTGATCGGATCGCCTGCTTGGCGTGAGCGGGCAGCTGCCCGCGGCGACGGCAGCGTCACCGGCGGTCTGGAGGACATCCTCACCGAGCTGTCCCCGATCGAGGACTTCTCGGGATCGATGTCGCTGTCCTTCTCGGACCCGCGCTTCGACGAGGTCAAGGCCTCGACCGATGAGTGCAAAGACAAGGACATGACCTACGCGGCGCCCTTGTTCGTCACCGCGGAGTTCATCAACAACAACACCGGCGAGATCAAGAGCCAGACGGTCTTCATGGGTGACTTCCCGATGATGACCGACAAGGGCACCTTCATCATCAACGGCACCGAGCGCGTCGTCGTCTCGCAGCTCGTTCGCTCCCCGGGTGTCTACTTCGACCACTCCGTGGACAAGGGCACCGAGAAGGACCTGCACAGCGTCAAGGTGATCCCCGGCCGCGGTGCGTGGCTGGAGTTCGACGTCGACAAGCGCGACACCGTCGGCGTCCGCATCGACCGCAAGCGTCGTCAGCCGGTCACCGTGCTGCTCAAGGCCCTCGGCTGGACCACCGAGCAGATCACGGAGCGCTTCGGCTTCTCCGAGATCCTCATGGCCACCCTGGAGAAGGACAACACGGCAGGCACCGACGAGGCGCTGCTCGACATCTACCGCAAGCTGCGTCCGGGCGAGCCGCCCACGAAGGAGAGCGCGCAGACCCTGCTGGAGAACCTGTTCTTCAAGGAGAAGCGCTACGACCTCGCCCGCGTGGGTCGCTACAAGATCAACAAGAAGCTGGGCCTGAACCACGGCCAGCCGATCACCGCGTCGACCCTCACCGAGGAAGACATCGTCGCCACGATCGAGTACCTGGTGCGCCTGCACGCCGGTGACACCGTGATGACGGCGCCCGACGGCGTCGAGGTCCCGGTCGAGGTCGACGACATCGACCACTTCGGCAACCGTCGTCTGCGCACCGTTGGCGAGCTGATCCAGAACCAGATCCGGGTCGGCCTGTCCCGCATGGAGCGCGTGGTGCGCGAGCGGATGACGACCCAGGACGTCGAGGCGATCACGCCGCAGACCCTGATCAACATCCGTCCCGTCGTGGCCGCGATCAAGGAGTTCTTCGGAACCTCCCAGCTCTCGCAGTTCATGGACCAGAACAACCCGCTGTCGGGCCTGACCCACAAGCGTCGTCTGTCGGCGCTCGGCCCCGGTGGTCTGTCCCGTGAGCGCGCCGGCCTCGAGGTGCGAGACGTGCACCCGTCGCACTACGGCCGCATGTGCCCGATCGAGACCCCTGAGGGCCCGAACATCGGCCTGATCGGTTCGCTGTCGGTGTACGCGCGGGTCAACCCGTTCGGCTTCATCGAGACCCCGTACCGCAAGGTCGTCGACGGACAGGTCACCGACCAGGTGGACTACCTGACCGCCGACGAGGAGGACCGCCACGTCAAGGCCCAGGCGAACGCCGCGGTCGACAAGGACGGTCGCCTGACCGAGGACCGCGTCCTCGTCCGCACCAAGGGCGGCGAGGTCGAGCTGATCCCGGCCGAGGACGTCGACTACATGGACGTCTCGCCGCGACAGATGGTCTCCGTCGCGACCGCGATGATTCCGTTCCTCGAGCACGACGACGCCAACCGTGCCCTGATGGGCGCGAACATGCAGCGTCAGGCGGTGCCGCTGGTCCGCTCCGAGGCGCCGCTGGTCGGCACCGGCATGGAGCTGCGCGCCGCGGTCGACGCGGGCGACGTCGTCGTCAGCGAGAAGACCGGCGTCATCGAGGAGGTCTCGGCCGACTACGTCACCGTGATGGCGGACGACGGCAGCCGCAAGACCTACCGGATGCGCAAGTTCGCACGCTCGAACCAGGGCACCTGCGCCAACCAGCGTCCGATCGTGGACGAGGGCGACCGGGTCGAGGCCGGCCAGGTCATCGCCGACGGTCCCTGCACCGAAGCCGGTGAGATGGCGCTGGGCAAGAACCTGCTCGTCGCGATCATGCCGTGGGAGGGCCACAACTACGAGGACGCGATCATCCTGTCGCAGCGCCTCGTGGAAGAGGACGTCCTGACCTCGATCCACATCGAGGAGCACGAGATCGATGCCCGCGACACCAAGCTCGGTGCCGAGGAGATCACCCGCGACATCCCGAACGTCTCGGACGAGGTCCTCGCCGACCTCGACGAGCGCGGCATCATCCGCATCGGTGCCGAGGTCCGTGATGGCGACGTGCTGGTCGGAAAGGTCACGCCGAAGGGCGAGACCGAGCTGACCCCGGAGGAGCGCCTGCTGCGCGCCATCTTCGGTGAGAAGGCCCGCGAGGTCCGCGACACGTCCCTCAAGGTTCCGCACGGGGAGAACGGCAAGGTCATCGGCATCCGCGTGTTCTCGCGCGATGACGACGACGATCTGCCCCCCGGTGTCAACGAGCTGGTCCGCGTGTACGTGGCCCAGAAGCGCAAGATCCAGGACGGCGACAAGCTCGCCGGCCGACACGGCAACAAGGGTGTCATCGGCAAGATCCTCCCGCAGGAGGACATGCCGTTCCTGTCCGACGGCACCCCCGTCGACATCATCCTGAACACCCACGGCGTCCCGCGTCGTATGAACATCGGTCAGATCCTGGAAACCCATCTGGGATGGATCGGCAAGACCGGCTGGAACGTGCAGATCGCCAGCGACGGCACCCGTCCGGACTGGGCTTCGACCCTGCCCGAGGAGATGCTCTCGGCCCCGGCCGACAGCAACATCGCCACCCCGGTGTTCGACGGTGCCAAGGAAGACGAGCTGACCGGTCTGCTGGGCGCGACCCTGCCGAACCGCGACGGCGAGCAGATGGTGGGCCCGGACGGAAAGGCCACCCTGTTCGACGGCCGCTCCGGCGAGCCGTTCCCGTACCCGGTCTCGGTCGGCTACATGTACATCATCAAGCTGCACCACCTCGTCGACGACAAGATCCACGCTCGTTCGACCGGTCCGTACTCGATGATCACCCAGCAGCCGCTCGGCGGTAAGGCCCAGTTCGGTGGCCAGCGCTTCGGTGAGATGGAGTGCTGGGCGATGCAGGCCTACGGCGCGGCGTACACGCTGCAGGAGCTGCTCACCATCAAGTCGGATGACGTGGTCGGCCGCGTGAAGGTGTACGAGGCCATCGTCAAGGGCGAGAACATCCCCGAGCCGGGCATCCCCGAGTCGTTCAAGGTGCTCCTCAAGGAGCTCCAGTCGCTCTGCCTCAACGTGGAGGTGCTGTCCTCGGACGGCGCGGCCATCGAGATGCGCGACGGCGACGACGAGGACCTCGAGCGTGCGGCAGCGAACCTGGGCATCAACCTGTCCAGGAACGAGGCGGCGACCGTGGACGATCTCGCGAACTAGGTGTTTGGTCCCCGGGCCGTGGGATTCCGCGGCCCGGGGGCGTAGCCCACATTTGAATTTGGCAGACAGGTAGGCGCTGAGAAGCGCACACCATAATCCCTCTGGGGAAAGGAAGTTACGTGCTCGACGTCAACTTCTTCGATGAACTCCGCATCGGCCTTGCCACCGCTGAGGACATCCGTCAGTGGTCGTTCGGCGAGGTCAAGAAGCCGGAGACCATCAACTACCGCACGCTCAAGCCCGAGAAGGACGGCCTCTTCTGCGAGAAGATCTTCGGCCCCACCCGGGACTGGGAGTGCTACTGCGGTAAGTACAAGCGCGTCCGCTTCAAGGGCATCATCTGTGAGCGCTGCGGCGTCGAGGTGACCCGCGCGAAGGTGCGCCGTGAGCGCATGGGCCACATCGAGCTTGCCGCTCCTGTGACCCACATCTGGTATTTCAAGGGCGTGCCGAGCCGTCTCGGTTACCTGCTGGACCTGGCGCCGAAGGATCTCGAGAAGATCATCTACTTCGCCGCCTACGTGATCGTCGCGGTCGACGACGAGCTCCGCCACAACGAGCTCTCCACCCTGCAGGCCGAGATGGAGGTCGAGAAGAAGTCCGTCGCCGACCAGCGCGACGCCGACCTCGAGGCCCGCGCCCAGAAGCTCGAGGCGGACATCGCCGAGCTCGAGGCCGAGGGCGCCAAGTCCGACGTGCGCCGCAAGGTCAAGGACGGCGGCGAGCGCGAGATGCGTCAGCTCCGTGACCGTGCCCAGCGCGAGCTGGACCGGCTCGAGGAGATCTGGACGACCTTCACCAAGCTCGCCCCGAAGCAGCTCATCGTCGACGAGGGCCTCTACCGCGAGATGGTGGACCGCTACGGCGAGTACTTCACCGGCGCGATGGGCGCGGAGTCCATCCAGAAGCTGATGGAGAACTTCGACATCGACGCCGAGGCGGAGAGCCTCCGGGAGACCATCCGCAGCGGCAAGGGCCAGAAGAAGCTGCGCGCGCTCAAGCGCCTCAAGGTCGTCGCGGCCTTCCAGTCCACCGGCAACTCGCCGATGGGCATGGTCCTCAACGCCGTGCCGGTGATCCCGCCGGAGCTGCGTCCGATGGTTCAGCTCGACGGTGGCCGGTTCGCCACCTCCGACCTGAACGATCTGTACCGCCGCGTGATCAACCGCAACAACCGCCTCAAGCGACTGATCGACCTCGGCGCGCCCGAGATCATCGTCAACAACGAGAAGCGGATGCTGCAGGAGTCCGTCGACGCGCTGTTCGACAACGGCCGTCGTGGACGTCCGGTCACCGGTCCGGGTAACCGCCCGCTGAAGTCCCTGAGCGATCTGCTCAAGGGCAAGCAGGGTCGTTTCCGCCAGAACCTGCTCGGCAAGCGCGTCGACTACTCGGGCCGTTCGGTCATCGTCGTCGGCCCGCAGCTCAAGCTGCACCAGTGCGGTCTGCCGAAGCTGATGGCTCTCGAGCTGTTCAAGCCGTTCGTGATGAAGCGACTGGTCGACCTGAACCACGCGCAGAACATCAAGTCGGCCAAGCGCATGGTCGAGCGTCAGCGCGCCCAGGTGTGGGACGTCCTCGAAGAGGTCATCGCCGAGCACCCGGTGCTGCTGAACCGTGCACCCACGCTGCACCGCCTCGGTATCCAGGCGTTCGAGCCGCAGCTCGTCGAGGGCAAGGCCATCCAGCTGCACCCGCTGGTGTGTGAGGCCTTCAACGCCGACTTCGACGGTGACCAGATGGCCGTGCACCTCCCGCTGTCCGCGGAGGCGCAGGCCGAGGCCCGCATCCTGATGCTGTCCTCGAACAACATCCTCTCGCCCGCGTCGGGTCGTCCGCTCGCCATGCCGCGTCTGGACATGGTGACCGGTCTGTACCACCTGACCCGGATGGACGAGGGTGCCGTGGGTGAGCTCGTCGCGGCGTCGAAGGACCAGGCCGAGACCGGCGTGTACTCCTCGCCCGCCGAGGCCATCATGGCGGTCGACCGCGGCGCGCTCGCGGTGCAGGCGAAGATCAAGGTCCGCCTGACCACGCAGCGCCCGTCGCGCGAGATCGAGGACGAGCTGTTCCCCGACGGCGGCTGGAACTACGGCGAGGGCTGGGTCGCCGAGACCACCCTCGGCCGGGTGCTCTTCAACGAGCTGCTCCCCGCGGACTACCCGTTCGTGAACGAGCAGATGCCGAAGAAGCGTCAGGCGACGATCATCAACGATCTCGCCGAGCGTTACCCGATGATCGTGGTCGCGCAGACCGTGGACAAGCTCAAGGACGCCGGCTTCTACTGGGCGACCCGTTCGGGCGTCACGGTCTCGATCTCCGACGTCCTCGTGCCGCCGAGCAAGTCCGAGATCATGGACAAGTTCGAGGGCCAGGCCGAGCAGATCGAGAAGAAGTACCAGCGCGGTGCCCTCAACCACACCGAGCGCAACAGCGCCCTGGTGAAGATCTGGTCCGAGGCAACCGACGAGGTCGGAAAGGCCATGGAGGCCTTCTTCCCCGACGACAACCCGATCCCGATGATCGTGAAGTCCGGCGCCGCCGGCAACATGACGCAGGTTCGGTCGCTCGCCGGCATGAAGGGCCTGGTGACGAACCCGAAGGGTGAGTTCATCCCGCGTCCGATCAAGTCTTCCTTCAAGGAAGGCCTGACCGTTCTCGAGTACTTCATCAACACGCACGGCGCCCGTAAGGGTCTGGCAGATACCGCGCTGCGTACCGCCGACTCGGGTTACCTGACCCGTCGTCTGGTGGACGTCTCGCAGGACGTCATCGTTCGCGAGACGGACTGTGGCACCGAGCGCGGCATCGTCACCACGATCGCGGAGAAGCAGGCCGACGGCTCGCTGATCCGGGATGCGCACGTGGAGACCAGCACCTACGCCCGCACGCTGGCCGCGGACGCGGTCGACGCCAACGGCACGGTCATCGTCGAGCGCGGCGCCGACCTGGGTGACCCGGCGATCGATGCGCTGCTCGAGGCCGGCATCACCGACGTGAAGGTGCGCTCCGTTCTCACCTGCACCACCGGCACCGGCGTCTGTGCCACCTGCTACGGCCGCTCGATGGCGACCGGCAAGCTGGTGGACATCGGTGAGGCTGTCGGTATCGTCGCCGCCCAGTCCATCGGTGAGCCGGGTACCCAGCTGACCATGCGTACCTTCCACCAGGGTGGTGTCGCAGGCGAGGACATCACCGGTGGTCTGCCGCGTGTCCAGGAGCTGTTCGAGGCCCGCGTCCCCAAGGGCAAGGCCCCGATCGCCGATGTCACCGGACGGGTGCAGCTCGAGGACGGCGACCGCTTCTACAAGATCACCATCGTCCCGGACGATGGTGGCGAAGAGGTCGTCTACGACAAGCTGTCCAAGCGTCAGCGTCTGCGCGTCTTCAAGCACGACGACGGCTCCGAGCGCCTGCTGGCGGACGGTGACCACGTCGAGGTCGGCCAGCAGCTCATGGAGGGCGCTGCCGATCCGCACGAGGTGCTGCGCGTCATGGGCCCGCGTCAGGTGCAGATCCACCTGGTCAACGAGGTCCAGGAGGTGTACCGGAGCCAGGGTGTGTCGATCCACGACAAGCACATCGAGACGATCGTTCGTCAGATGCTGCGTCGCGTGACGATCATCGACTCCGGCGCCACCGAGTTCCTGCCCGGTTCGCTCACCGAGCGTTCCGAGTTCGAGGCGGCCAACCGTCGCGTCGTCGCCGAGGGTGGTGAGCCCGCAGCCGGTCGTCCGGTGCTCATGGGTATCACCAAGGCCTCGCTGGCGACCGACTCGTGGCTGTCGGCGGCGTCCTTCCAGGAGACCACTCGCGTGCTGACCGATGCGGCGATCAACTGCCGCTCGGACAAGCTGATCGGTCTCAAGGAGAACGTGATCATCGGAAAGCTGATCCCGGCCGGAACCGGTATCAACCGGTACCGGAACATCCAGGTGCAGCCGACCGAGGAGGCGCGCGCCGCGGCGTACGCCGTGCCGTCCTACGACGACCAGTACTACAGCCCGGAAGGCTTCGGCACCGGGACTGGAGCTGCTGTTCCGCTGGACGACTACGGCTTCAGCACCGATTACCGGTAAGCGACTCCGGCGTCTGTGAGACGGCCCCCGCCCCCAGCAATGGGTGCGGGGGCCGTTTCGCGTCTACTGTTGGAGGGACATCCCCGGCATCGGTTCGGGTGACGACCACGGAGGATTCGATGGCAGGCAAGGGAATCGACCGTTCGAAGGCGCAGTCGGCGCTCGAGGTCGTCCGCGAGAACCCCCTCATCTCGCTGGTCGCCGCGGCCCCCGCGATCGTGATCTTCGGGCTGGTCTGGTGGCTCGTCGGCTTCGGCACCGCGCTGATCCTTGCGATCGTGCTCGGCGCGGTGGCGGTGGCGGGCAAGAAGTTCCTCGGCTGACGCGCTGGCCCGGTCCCTTCGCGTCGAGCGTGCAGGTGTCGTCGCGGCACTCGGGCGATTGCCCGGCAGGTGCACACTCGGCCGGTTCGGGCGCCGGCGACCTGCACGAATTCGGTCGGGAGCCGGGCGGTGCGGTTATCCTCTGATCCTCTGTGACTTTGCTCGCACCAGCCGGGTATTGTCGCAGGAACAGGTTCTAGTTTTGGAGGAGGCCGACAGTGGCGTTCGTGATCACCCAGCCTTGTTGCAACGACGCTAGCTGCACCGAGGTGTGCCCGGTGGACTGCATCCATCCGACGCCGGACGAGCGCGGATTCAAGTCGACCGAGATGCTCTACATCGACCCGGAGACCTGCATCGACTGCGGGCTCTGCGTCGACGCGTGCCCGGTGGACGCGATCTTCCGCGACGACGACCTGCCCGAGACGATGGCGCGGTACTCGAAGATCAACGCCGACTACTTCGCAGGCACCGAGATCGAGTACGCGGATCCCGCTCCCTCCCTGAAGTTCCCGAAGGTGGACCAGGAACCCTTCCGCGTCGCCATCGTCGGCGCCGGGCCGTCCGGCTTCTACGCCGCCCGCGAGCTGCTCTCCTTCAAGCGCTCGGGCATCGAGGTCGACATGTTCGACCGCCTGCCGACGCCATGGGGCCTCGTGCGTGCCGGCGTTGCCCCCGACCACCCGGAGACCAAGGCGGTGACCGATGTGTTCGCGGAGGTCTCGCGGCGCCCCGGCTTCCGGCTGCACCTGAACGTGGAGGTCGGCAAGCACCTCACGCACGAGGACCTGATGGAGCACCATCACGCGGTGCTCTACACGGTCGGCGCGCCGAGCGACCGGCACCTCGGCATCCCGGGTGAGGACCTCCCCGGCAGCCTCGCCGCCACCGAGTTCGTCGCCTGGTACAACGGCCACCCGGAGTACGCGGACCACACCTTCGACCTGTCCGGCACGCGCGCGGTCATCGTCGGCAACGGCAACGTCGCGCTCGATGTGGCCCGTCTCCTGGTCACCGAGCCGGACAAGCTGGCCCGCACCGACATGGCCGAGCACGCGGTCGAGGCACTGCGCGGCAGCGCCATCCGCGAGGTCGTGGTGCTGGGCAGGCGCGGACCCGTCCAGGCCGCCTTCACCAGCCCGGAGCTGCTGGCGCTCGGACAGATGGCCGACGTGGACGTGGTCGTCGACCCGGCCGAGCTCGAGCTCGACAGCCACAGCGAGGCCGAGGTCGCGCAGAGCCCGGCCAAGCGGCTGAAGATGGAGATCCTGCGCGAGTACGCGGAGCGCCCCCTGGCGGGCCACGAGAAGCGGATCGTGCTGCGGTTCCTGGCCTCGCCCGTCGAGATCAAGGGCGATGACCACGTCAGCGGGGTCGTCGTGGCGCGCAACGAGATGGTCGAGGGTCCGGACGGCACGCTGCGGGCGAGCAGCACGGATCAGACCGAACTGCTCGAGACCCGCATGGTGCTGCGCTCGGTCGGCTACCGCGGCGTGCCGGTCGCGGACCTGCCGTTCGACGACGCGCGCGGCACGATCGCGAACGTCGGCGGCCGGGTCACGTACCCGGAGTCCGGCGAGCCGATGCCGGGCACCTACACGGCCGGCTGGATCAAGCGCGGGCCGTCCGGCGTGATCGGCACCAACCGGCAGTGCGCGCACGACACCATCGCGCTGGTCATCGAGGACCTCGCGGCGGATCGACTGACGGCGCCGAAGGGCGACCGCGAGGCGCTCGAGGCGCTGCTGGCGGACCGCCAGCCCGAGGCGCTGGACTGGGCGGGCTGGAAGGCGATCGACGCTCGTGAGCGCGAGCTCGGCAAGGCGTCCGGTCGGCCGCGGGTCAAGCTGCTCGACCTCGCCGAGATGGTGGCGATCGCCAAGAAGTAGGTTCCGCCGGTCGGCGGCTCAGTAGTGGCCGATGCCCGAGACCCGGGCAACGGCCTTCACGTCGCCGCCGACCAGGAACCACAGCCGCATCGACTCGGCGTCCTGCCTGCTGCGGACGTGGACGTGCTCGCCGGAGGTGATGGGCGCGTTGTACTCGAGGACGGCGCGGTGCGGGGACGCCAGCAGGTCGGGCCTGGTGACGAGGTGGTCTTCGACGGCGTGCCAGTACGCGGCGTTGTTCACGTGGCCCATCGGATCCAGGTCGGTGGAGCGCAGGTGGAATCGGGCGTCGGTACCGTCGTCCTCCGGTGCCGGGCCGCCGAGCCAGGGGCGCCATTTGAGCCGGTGCTCGTCCGTGGTCCGCGACAACAGGGCGATGCCCTCGTCGCTGATC
This sequence comes from Rhodococcus sp. UNC363MFTsu5.1, assembly GCF_000686785.1. Taxonomy (NCBI): domain Bacteria; kingdom Bacillati; phylum Actinomycetota; class Actinomycetes; order Mycobacteriales; family Nocardiaceae; genus Rhodococcus; species Rhodococcus sp. UNC363MFTsu5.1. Next base: position 114,453 of record NZ_JMLO01000005.1, on the reverse strand, counting down.
CGGGTCGGCATCCCGGTGTCGGGGCTGATGTTGATCCAGAAGCCCTCGGTCTCGATCAGCGCACCCTTCTCGCTGGTGAGCTGCACGCGCATCGCCGACCATCGGGTCGACAGACCCGAACACCAGCGACGTAGGTGGATCCGGTCGGGCCACAGCGCGGGGCGGACGACGTCGATCACGGTCCGCCGCACGATCCACAGCGGGTCGAGTTCGGTGAGGTCCGAGGCATCCAGGTTGTCGGAGCCGATGTCCTGCAGGTACCTGGTGATGCCGTCGAACCGTAGTCGGTTGTCGGGATCGACGTCGCCCGTCCTGACCGGCCAGGAGGTCGCGAACCCCAGCCCGTCGGCAGGGGGAACGGCAAGCGGCTGATCGAAGTCCAAGACTGCGCTCCTCTGCGGTGATCACCGGCGTGACGCGAACAGTATCTTTCCCGCGCAGGCGTGGCGAGACAAGGACTAGCGTCAGGGCTTCGGATCGCAGCAGAGTTGCGATGGCGCGAACACGGAGGTCTGTGGTGAAAGCAGTTGTGGTCTCGGAGTTGACCGGACCCGCCGGGATGGCCCTGCAGGAGGTGCCCGAGCCGGACGCGACGGGCAAGGTGCTGATCGACGTGCGCGCGACAGGGGTGTGCTTCCCGGACCTGCTCATCAGTTACGGCAAGTACCAGCTGCGGCCCGAGCCGCCATTCATCCCCGGCGCCGAGGTGGCAGGCGTTGTGGTGTCCGCGCCGGACGACAGTGGGTTCGCGGTCGGCGACCGCGTGCTGGCGATGTCCGACCTCGGTGGCTACGCGGAGCGGGTCGCGATCGCGGCGCCGCGGGTGATGCCGATTCCGGCCGACCTGAGCTTCGAGGAGGCGGCCTCGCTCATCATCAACTATCAGACGATGGAGTTCGCGCTGTCCCGGCGGGCGGGCCTGGTGGCGGGGGAGACGGTGGTGGTGCTCGGCGCCGCGGGCGGGGTCGGCACGGCGGCGATCCAGCTGGCGAAGGCGCACGGCGCGAAGGTGATCGCGGTGGTCCGGCGGGCGGGGGCCGAGGAGTTCCTCCGCGAGCTCGGCGCGGACGAGGTGGTGGCACTCGAGGAGGGCTGGGCAGCCCGGGTCGGCGAGCTGACCGGGAACCGTGGCGCGAACGTGGTGGTGGATCCGGTCGGCGGCGACGCCTTCGACGATGCCGTCCGGGTGTTGGCACCGGAGGGCCGGCTCCTGGTGATCGGGTTCGCGGGCGGCGGTATCCCGTCCGTGAAGGTGAATCGGGTGCTGTTCCGCAACATCAGCATCGTCGGCGCGGCATGGGGCGAGTTCCTGCGCACCGACCCGTCGGCGCTGGCGCGCACCCACGCGGACCTCACCGAACTGGTCGCGAAGGGTCTGCGGCCGCTGGTCAAGGCCAGCTATCCGCTCGCCGACGCACCCCGTGCGCTGGCGGACCTCGAGGCCGGACAGGTGCTCGGCAAGGCGGTGCTCGTCCGCGAGTAGCGGGTTGGCTCGCGCCGCTCAGCGTGGGATGTGGAAGTCGGTCAGGTGCGCGCCCGAGCCGAGGATGTCGGCCCAGGATCCCGCCACAGCCAGGGTCGCCATGGCCGAGGTGGGGAAGCGATCGGCGATCCGGTCGGCGAGCGAGCCGCCCGGATCGAGCGCGAGCGCCGTGTCCGGGATGCCGGGCTCGTGCCCGACGACGAGCAGGGTCCGCACGGCCTCGTCGGTGCTCGCGACCTCCTGCACGATCTCGGCCGCGCTCGCCCCGTACAGGGTGTCGACGTACCGAGCGGGTGCGTCGACACCACTCGCCTCGAGGGTCAGTCGCGTCCTGGTGGCGGTGGAGCAGAGCACGGCGTCCACGGCGGGCTGCGTCAGGCGGATCCAGTCACCAGCCAGTGCGGCCTCGCGTTGCCCGCGCCGTGCGAGCGGCCGTTCGTGGTCGGCCACACCGTCGGGATATGCGGACTTGCCGTGCCGAAGCAGGATCAGGACCCGGGAGTGCATGTCCCGACAGTAGCGACCCGGCCGGCGGGCGGAAATTCGTTTGCCGCCCGGTTGCGGCCGTGATCGGATCGGATCGCCCGGGGGAATCGAGGGGCGTGACGGCCTTCACATTCCTTACGTTTGGGCAATAGTTGCACGAACGCTACTATTGCGCGAGTGACCGCTTCCCCCGATGACCTGTATCAGGCGCTCGAGGAGTTCATCATGCGGCTGCTGGGGGTGGGGGAGTCGGAATCCATGGACAAATTGATCGCCATGGATCTGTCGTTCTCGCAGGCGCGAACTCTTTTCATGCTGGCGCAACACGGAGAACCCGTGGCGATCAACGAGGTGGCCGAGCGACTGCGGTTCTCGGTCGCGGCCGCGGGTCGCAACATCGACCAGCTGGTGAACCAGGGTCTCGTGGATCGTCGCGAGGACCCCAAGGACCGCCGCATCAAGAGGATCTCGTTGTCGGAGGCCGGTCGTAGCATCGCGTCCGGCCACATCGACAGCAAGAAAGACGAGTTGCGAGCCTTCGCCGCCCGTCTGTCGGACTCGGACCGTGACCGGCTGTACGAGTCGCTGAAACCCATTCTCGCGGGAGATGTTCTGCGAGCCAATTGTCAGGAGAACCCATGACGACGCCGACACCTCCGGGCGCCCCCGCGGCCTCGGACAAGATCGACGGCGCAGTTCTGAAGGTCGCAAGCGTGGTGGTGCTTGGCGCCATCATGTCGATCCTCGACGTGACGGTCGTGAGCGTGGCACTGCCGACGTTCATGTCCGAGTTCAACGCGACCTACGCAACCGTCGCGTGGACCATGACCGCCTACACCCTGGCCCTGGCGACCGTCATCCCCGTGACGGGCTGGGCCGCGGACCGGTTCGGTACCAAGCGCCTCTACATGACGGCGCTGGTGCTGTTCGTCGGCGCGTCGGTGCTGTGTTCGATGGCATGGAACATCGAGTCGCTGATCGGCTTCCGGGTGCTGCAGGGCCTCGGTGGCGGCATGCTGATGCCGCTCGGCATGACGATCATGACCCGCGCCGCAGGCCCGCACCGCGTCGGTCGCGTGATGGCTGTGCTCGGCATCCCGATGATGCTCGGCCCCATCGGTGGACCGATCCTGGGCGGCTGGCTGATCGAGAGCGCGAGCTGGCACTGGATCTTCCTGATCAACCTGCCGGTCGGCATCGTCGCCCTGACCGCCGCGTTCGTGCTGCTGCCCAAGGACGAGCCGAGCCCGTCGGAGTCCTTCGACTTCCTCGGCATGCTGCTGCTCTCGCCCGGTCTCGCACTCTTCCTGTTCGGCGTGTCCTCGATCCCGGAAACCGGGACCGTGGCGGCGTCCCGGGTGCTGATCCCGGCCGTGATCGGCCTGGCGCTGGTCATCGGCTTCGTGTTCCACGCGCTCCGCGCGAACCACCCGCTGATCGATCTGCACCTGTTCAAGAACCGAAGGCTCACGATCGCAGTCGTCACCTCGACGATGTTCGTGATCGCCTTCATGGGTGCCGGGCTGCTGTTCCCGAGCTACTTCCTGCAGGTTCGCGGTGAGACCACGCTGGCGGCGGGTCTGCTGCTGGCGCCGCAGGGCATCGGCGCCATGCTCACCATGCCGGTGGCGGGCACGCTCGTCGACAAGATCGGTCCCGGCAAGATCGTGCTGACGGGCATCACGCTGATCGCGGCGGGAATGGCGGTGTTCACCCAGGTGGGCGCCGACACCTCGTACGTGCTGCTGCTCGGTGCGCTGTTCGTGATGGGCCTCGGCATGGGCTGCACCATGATGCCGATCATGACGGCGGCGATGCAGACCCTGACCAACGAGACGGTGGCGAGGGGTTCGACGCTGATGAACATCGTCCAGCAGGTCGCCGGCTCCATCGGTACCGCGACCATGTCGGTGGTGCTCACCAACCAGATGTTGTCGCGCCCACTGGCCGGGCCCGCCACCGCGGCCGCGCACGACCCGGCGATCGCGGAGAAGATGCCGCCCGGTGCGGTCGAGCAGGGTCTCGAGGCGGCTGCGGACGCGTTCGGCAACACCTTCACGGTGGCTCTCGTGCTGATCCTGCTGACGCTGATCCCGGCGTTCCTGCTGCCGAGGACCAAGCCGGCGGCGCCGGTCGAGGCGACCCAGGTGATGGCTCACTAGGTCGGGGACAAGTCGACTCATTCGACGATGGCCCGCACTCCCGAGGGGGAGTGCGGGCCATCGTCGTTCGTGCCCTCGGCCCTAGTTCGCGGCCGCGGGGCGGATCAGGACTCGAATCCGGCTGCGCCGCCGCCGTTCGCGCCGCCTCCGGCGCCGCCGCCGACGGTGCCGCCGAGCGAGCCGCTGTCGAAGTGGCCACCGAACACCGAGGAGAACAGGGACGAGAAGAGGGCAGAGAAGGACATGAGTACTCCTGTCGCGTGGTGAGCGACGCCGGTCGGCGTCGAGTCCCATTCGTACGCCGGACGATCGGCCGATCGGCGAGAGTGGCGGCGGATTAGGGGCCGATTAGGGGATGTCGATCGGGGCACGGCGGCGGCCGCCCCGATCGGTCCGGCACCCCCTATCCACTGCCCCGGGGGTGCGGTGCGGAATATCCCGGAGCTCCACGCGGTTCGAAGTTCATGCAAACGTATTGAAATAGCGGACGCGTTCAATCCAGCTCGAGGGAGTCATCATGCAGATCGGAATCTTCAGCGTCGGCGACGTCACGCCGGACCCCACCACGGGGCGGGCGCCGACCGAGCACGAGCGCATCAAGGCGATGACGACCATCGCCAAGCACGCGGAGGACGTTGGCCTCGATGTCTTCGCGACGGGCGAGCACCACAACCCGCCGTTCGTCCCGTCCTCGCCGACGACCATGCTGGGCTTCCTCGCCGCTCAGACCGAGAAACTGATCCTGTCCACCTCGACGACCCTGATCACAACCAACGACCCGGTGAAGATCGCCGAGGACTACGCGATGCTGCAGCATCTTGCCGAGGGCCGTGTCGACCTGATGATGGGCCGCGGCAACACCGCCCCCGTGTACCCCTGGTTCGGCAAGGACATCCGGGAGGGGATCCCGCTCGCGCTGGAGAATTACCAGCTGCTGCGCCGGTTGTGGGACGAGGACGTGGTGAACTGGCAGGGCCGATTCCGCACCCCGCTCGAGGGGTTCACCTCCACGCCGCGTCCGCTCGACGGGATCGCCCCGTTCGTGTGGCACGGCTCGATCCGCAGCCCGGAGATCGCCGAGATCGCGGCGTTCCACGGCGACGGCTTCTTCGCCAACAACATCTTCTGGCCGAAGGAGCACTACATCGCGCTGATCAACCTGTACCGCGAGCGGTTCGAGCACTACGGGCACGGCAGCGCCGACCAGGCCATCGTCGGTCTCGGCGGGCAGGTGTTCATGCGGAAGAACTCGCAAGACGCGGTCGCGGAGTTCCGCCCCTACTTCGACAACGCGCCGGTCTACGGTCACGGCCCCTCGCTGGAGGAGTTCACCGAGCAGACCCCGCTGACCGTCGGCACGCCAGAGCAGGTGATCGAGAAGACGCTGGCCTTCGCTGACTACTTCGGCGACTACCAGCGACAGCTGTTTCTGATCGACCACGCGGGCCTGCCGCTGAAGACGGTGCTCGAGCAGCTCGACCTCCTCGGCTCCGAGGTCGCTCCCGTGCTGCGGCGCGAGTTCGCGGCCCGGCGCCCGGCACATGTGCCGGAGAACCCGCCGACGCACGCGAGCCTGCTGGCGCAGCGGAACGGTCGCGTCGGCACCCTCGAGGCGACGACCGATGCCGCCCACTGAGCGGGCCGGTGGCGGGCGGCCGCGCAGCACCACCGAGCTGGCCGCCGATGCATGGGAGGCGTTGTTCCGTGCCCAGGTGGCACTGATGCGCCGGTTCGAGTCGGCTGACGCATGGGATCCGCTCGGCCGCCGTGAGTACGACGTGCTGTTCACGCTCAGCCGCCGCGAGGGCGCACGGGCCCGACTGCACGAGCTGAACAGGGAAATCCTGTTGACCCAGCCGTCCCTCAGCCGCATGGTCGAGCGACTCGAGCGGGCCGGGCTGCTCGACCGGCTGCCGGATCCGCAGGACAGGCGAGGCACCATTGTGGCGCTCACGGAGCAGGGGCGAGCCGTGCAGCGCAGCATCGGCAGGCGGCACGCCGCGCAGATCCGGCGCCACGTCGGCACCGCGCTCGACCGTGCGGAGCTCGAGGAGCTCGAGCGACTGACGACGAAACTGCGACTGGCGCAGGAATAGTCAGGCTCCGCCCGCAAGGGCGGCGACCTCCCGCGCGCAGCCCCAGGAGAGGGTCACCCCGGCGCCGCCGTGCCCGTAGCAGCAGATGATCCGGCGTGCGCCGGGCAGCGCCTCCAGTCGCACCGACGGCCGGGTCGGACGGAGGCCGACGCCGCGCGAGAGGACCGGTGCGTCCCGCAGCTCCGGCACCAGGGCGTAGCACCGCTCGAGGATCGCTCGTTCGGTGTCGAGATCGACCGCCGTGTCGAAGGACCCGAGCTCGGCGGTGCCGCCGCACACCACGTCCTCGAACCGCGGCACCACATAGGTCATCCCGTCCGGGTTGTCGTCGTCGATCAGCCAGTCGGTCAGCCCGGGGTTGGCCACGCGCACCACCTGACCGCGCAGCGGGATCAGTGGGGCGTCCCCGGTCAATGCGGCCGACCGCAGCCCGGCCGCGACCACGATCAGCTCGCAGGGGACGTCGGTGAGGTCGTCGACCCGTCTCCGGATCACCCGGACGCCCGCCGCTTCGCACCGGCGGGCCAGCCACGGCAGGTAGCGGCCCATGTCGATGACCGGGACCTCGCAACGCACCCCGCTCGTCACGCCGGACGGCAGTTCCTCGCCCGGGATCACCCGATGCCCCGTGACGGCGGGGATCCACCAGCGGTCCGGCGCAGCGGACCGCTCGAGCACAGTGCCGGTCCGCAGGGTCACGCCTGCCGACGGGTCCGACGTCAGGCCGGCGAACACCGCCGCGGACTCGGCCGACCAGCGCAGCACGGCGTCGGCGGGTGCGGCCTCATAGGGGAACCAGATCGCGGCCGCGACCGCGGATGTCGTGTCGGCGATCGGATCGGCCGTCAGCACGGTGACGTCGTGTCCCGACCGCGCCAGTTCGAGCGCGCAGGTCAGCCCGATCACACCGCCGCCGATCACGGTGGCCTCGGTGCTCATGCGGATGTGCCGGTCCGGCCGAGGTCGATGACCGAGGCGGTGCCCTGGGCGGCGGCACAGAGCACCGGCCCGTTCTCGGTGTCCGCATAGATCTCACAGCGGCACAGTGCCTGCCTGCGGCCCGAACTCACCGCCGTCGCCTCGGCACGCAATGCGGTACCCATCGCGGGACGGAGGTAGGTGATGGTGAACCCGGACGTGACGATGCTCGGGCCGAGCACGCTGCCTGCCGCGAAGGTGAGCGCATTGTCCGCCGCATAGGACAGCACACCGCCGTGCACGAACCCGTGCTGCTGCAGCAGTTCCTGCCGGATCGGGATCGTGAGGGTGGCGGCGCCGTCGGTGAAGGCCGTCAACCGGGCGCCGACCAGGGTGCTGAACGGCTGCGCGGCCAGGGTTTCCGCGGCCTCGTCGAGAGAAAGGGTCACGAGCAATCACTCCCGGTGTCGGTGACGAATCACAAGCGGTGCATGAATGCGATGGTGCCACGTCGACGGTTCCGCGGTTCGTCGGGAAAACCCGCATCCCGCACCGGCGAGGCACACCGACGGTGTCGGTGGCCCGCGTTACCGTCGTAGAGACGCCACACCGGAAGACGGAAGAAGGCGCAAGATGGGCACTGTATCCGGTCCCACACACCAGCCAGGCGAGCCCGTGGATTCGGGCGACTCGGAGTACGCCGGGGAATGGCACTTCTACGCGGTGGTCGGAACCACCGTGCAGGGTAGGCACACCCTCGCCAGGTTCGGGCCGAGGCCGACCGCGCTCGACGCGCTGCGGCTCGCGATCCACGCGGTGAACCACACGGCGTTTTCGCTGCTCGAGCAGGGCGTGAACGGCGACCCGTGCGCCGACATCCGCCTGCTGGAGCGGCTACCGATCACAGAATTCACCATCGAACGCCACCACCGCACGACGAGGGTGGCCGATCGGCGTTGGGCGCTGACCGGGCGCAAGCACCATCGGAAGAGCAGCAGGCGAGACCGGCCCGCGGTGGCCTGACGGCGCGGTCGATGCCCGCCCACCTCAGGACCGCGCTAGGTGAAACCAGCGCGGGTTCGCCCGCAGGACTGCCGGCGGCAGCGCGCCGGTGTCCGCGACGTCGGAGATCATCCGCCACCCGGCGAACGTGCCTTCCACCTCGGCGCGGTCCGTGCCACGGGGGAGTGGACCCCTTCGGCCCGGGCTGAAGGCGAACATGAGCAGGCTCGCCCCCGGCTCGGTGATCCGGGTGATCTCGTCGGCGTACTCGCCCCGCTCACCGGCGGTGAGACCGTGAAAGCACCCGATGTCGAGCACGAACCGATAGCCGCGTCCGACCGATTTCTCGAGTTCGGTGACATCGCCGAGCACGAATGTCGCCTCGACCCCTGCCTCCTCGGCGCGCGCCCGGGCGCGCGCCACCGCCAGCGGCACGGCGTCGATTCCGGTCACGCGCCAGCCGCGGCGGGCCAATTCGATCGTGTGAGCGCCGGTCCCGCAGCCCGCGTCGAGCGCCTTCCCCGGCGGCCGCACCGACGCGTCCTGACCGTCGAGGAGCGCCGCCAGCTGCGCGCCGATCGACCGGCCTGCCCACTCCCACGGCGTGAGTCCGAGCCGGTAGGCCAGCCGGTACCCGGCGATCACGACGGCCTTCTCTGCTGCCCCCACGCGTCGACGTCGGGCGCCGCTGGTTCGATTCGGGGTTCGGCCATCGCAGATCCTCTCGCCGGTGCCAGTGTGCTCCCCGGAAAATCGGTCTGTCCAGGGTCGACGGCCGGGCAGGCGGTCGCCGTCTGTCCGGGTGCGCGACGGCAGGACACTGTCCCAAAACAAGAACGTGTTCTATATTTGGGGTGAGTGTCCGCGTAGTCGCGGCGCCGTCTTCCGTGCCGCACGTTGCGCACGATCCGCCGATCAAGGGGAGTTCCCGACATGTACGAGTGGTCTGACACCGACCTGATGTTCCGCGACGCCCTGCGTGGCTTCATCGAGAAGGAGATCAAGCCGCACGTCGACAAGCTCGAGTCCGGCGAGCTGCCCCCGTTCGAGATCATCCGCAAGATGTACGCCACCTTCGGCATGGACGAGATGGCCAGCGAGGCACTGGAAAAGGCGTTCGCGAAGGAGGAGGCGAAGGAGCGCGGCGAAACGCTGCCCGAATCCGGCGAGAAGGGCGGCGGCTTCAGCGGTGCGGGCAGCATGGGCGTGATCCTCAACAGCGAGCTCGCCGGCGTGAGCCTCGGCCTGGTCGCGTCGATGGGCGTGAGCCTGGGACTCACGGTCGGCACCCTGCGCAGCCGCGGCACCCTCGCGCAGAAGAAGCGCTGGCTGCCCGAGTTGGTCACCATGGAGAAGGTCGGCGCGTGGGCGATCACCGAGCCCGATTCCGGCTCGGATGCGTTCGGCGGCATGAAGTCCTACGTCCGGCGCGACGGCGAGGACTACATCCTCAACGGCCAGAAGACCTTCATCACCAACGGCCCGTACGCCGACGTGACCATCGTCTACGCCAAGCTCGACGAGGGCGACGCCTCCGTGGACCGGCGGGACCGCAAGGTGCTCGGCTTCGTGCTCGACAAGGGCATGGAGGGCTTCACCCAGAGCCCGCCGTTCAAGAAGATGGGCATGAACTCCTCGCCCACGGGCGAGCTGTTCTTCGACAACGTCCGGATCAGCAAGGACCGGCTGCTCGGCGAGACCGAGAACCCCGCCAAGGGTGACGGCAAGGAGAGCGCCAAGGAGTCCTTCGCGGCGGAGCGGATCGGCATCGCCTCGCTCGCGCTCGGCATCATCAACGAGTGCCAGCGGCTGTGCATCGACTACGCGAAGAACCGCAAGCTGTGGGGCAAGGAGATCGCGCAGTTCCAGCTGATCCAGCTCAAGCTGGCCGAGATGGAGGTCGCGCGCCTCAACGTGCAGAACATGGTGTTCAACGCGATCGAGCGCACCGCCGCGGGCAACAAGGTGACCCTCGCCGAGGCGTCGGCGATGAAGCTGTACTCCTCGCGCGCCGCCACCGAGGTCGCCATGGAGGCCGTCCAGCTGTTCGGCGGCAACGGCTACATGGCCGAGTACAAGGTGGAGCAGCTCGCGCGCGACGCCAAGTCGCTGATGATCTACGCGGGCAGCAACGAGATCCAGGTGACGCACATCGCGAAGGGCCTGCTCGGCGCCTGACACAGCGTTGCGACGGCGAGCGACCGCCGTCTCTCCCTCGCCGCTGTCACCGGTCCTCGGTGGCGGCGGCGAGGTCGTCAGGCCGTCAATTGGTAGAAGCGCCAGAACCCGAAACCGTCGATCGGGAGTATCTCGAATCCGGTGAATCCTGCCTCGTGCGCGTAGCCGCGGAGCGTGTCCGGGCGCATGACGGTGCCGGTGGCGGCGGTCGGCCGGTGGCTCATTCCGTCCGGCAGGCAGATGAGCAGGCTGAAGCCGTACATCAGCCGTTCGATCTCGTCGCCTGGGGCTTCGAAGGAGCCGGCGACCGCCTCGTCCATGATGACGACGCGGCCTCCTGGGATCAGCGACCGCCTGGCTGCGGCGAGCACCTCGACGGGGTTCGGCATGTCGTGCACGCACTCGAAGGCGAAGACGCAGCGGAAGGTGGCCGCGGGTAGCCGGGCCGCATCGCCGCAGTGGAAGGCGACGCGGGGAGCCGTGTCCGGGTGCGCCTGGCCGGTGCTCGAGGCCAGCCGCACCGAGGCCGCGTCGATGTCGAACCCGTCCACGGTGGCCGCGGGGTACGCGCGGGCGAGCGCTATCGTCGACCAGCCGCCGCCGCAGCCCAGGTCGGCGATCCGGGTGTCCGGCTCGCGCAGCAGCGCGTCCAGGTCGGGAACCGACCGCAGTGCCTCCGGCAGGGCCCGCTCGTACCAGGGGCGGTTCATCTCGGCCTGCGATTCGCGGGCGTCGGCTCCGTACTGTGCCCAGCCGACCCCGCCGCCCGATCGATACGCCTCGAGCAGCGCGGGCATCTGTTCGGCTGCGGCACAGAGCATCCGGGCCAGCGGCGCGAGATAGGCGAGGCTGGACCCGTCGGTGAGCACCTCAGCCGATGCAGACGGCAGCGTGAATCGTCGGGGTTCGTCGGAGTCCACCTCGATCAGACCGGTGACGGCCTGTTGCTCCAGCCATTCCCGCGCGTACCGAGGGTGGGTGTCGGTGCGGACGGCCAGTTCTTCCGGCGTCGCCGGGCCGTCGACCCGGAGACTCCGGTACCAGCCGAGGCGGTCGCCCATGTGGATGGACAGCAGGTCGACGGTGCCGAGTGCGGCTTCGACGATGCGTTGGGCGAGAGCGTCGGCAGTGGCGACCGGTTGCGTTGTGGACATGAGCCCTCTCCCGCGTCTGAAGAAACGACGGATGCGTCCCTCCCGGACCATCGTCGTCCGCTCGCGGCGCGCTGTCACGGGTCGAGCAGGCGGGGGAGTCGGGATCAGCCCGCGGCGTCGGTACCGGCGAACTCCTCGACCCGGCGGCGCAGGGTGGACTCGGTGTGTTTGATGGCCGTTCCCACGATCGGCTCGACGATCTTCGCGAGCACCTTGCCCGCGAGTCCGCCCGGCAGTGAGTACTCGAAATCCACCGTCATCTCGGTGCTGTCGTCGCTCGCCGGGGCGAAGCGCCACGTCGATGTGTTCGAGATCCCGTCGACCGAGGCCAGCGTGATCAGCCGGTCCTGTTCCCACTCGGTGATCGTGACCCTGGAGTTCAGGGATTTGGGGCCGAGTTGCATGGTGGCGTCGAAGGTCGCCCCGAGGCCATGGGTCTGCTCGCCGACCGGCTCGAAGCGGGTCACCCCGAACATCCACGCGGGCACATTCTTGTAGTCGTCCACATAGGCGAAGCCGGCGTGCACCGGAGCCTTCGCGACCGCGGTGATGTGAATGGTGCCCATGTCTCTCCTCGTACTGACGTCGGCCTTGATGGCCACATATAGACGGTACTAGGTTTCACAGTTACTTGGACATGGGTTCGACTTCGGGTTCTGTCGGCTTCATTACAGTTGAGAGCATGGAGCAGCGTGAGCGGGACGGCCGGGGCAGGCCGCTCAACGCGCGCCCCCGCGACGGGTTGGGCAGGCCGTTGGCACGCGGCGCCAAGGGTGTCGCGCGGGTGCCGGAGGAGGTCCTGCTGACGCCTGCGGAGGCGATAGCGGAGGCCCAGCGCCTGCTGGACGCGGGGATGCCGTTCCACGCACACGAGGTGCTCGAGGGTTCGTGGAAGTCGGCGCCGGATTCCGAGCGTGAGCTCTGGCAGGGTCTTGCTCAGCTTGCGGTGGGCCTGACGCATCTGTTGCGCGGCAATATCATCGGCGCCCAGTCGCTGCTGCGGCGCGGCCAGGGCAGGATTCGAGGGTTCGAGCTCGATCCTCCGCACGGACTCGACGTCGCCGGCCTGGTGGCCTGGTCGCAGGGCGTGCTGGACGGGCTGGGGAGCGCGGGTTCGACGATCGCGGCGCCGAGTCCACCGCGGTTACTGCGGGGCGGGTACTGATCGGCTCGTCGACCGGATCGGGCTGGTGCGCGGGTCCGCGCGCACCGCGCGGACCCGCGCGTCCCGATCAGGGGAAGGTGCTACCGGTGGGGCCGGTGCTGCTGCCGACGAAGCCGCCGTCGGTGGTCGTCTCGGTGGGGACGAGGTCCAGCAGGGTGGTGATCAACGCGCTCAGGTTCATTGCTCGGCTCCTGGTGTTCTTCTCATGTACGGGGATGCGCCGTCGAACCGGGCGCGCGTCCAGTTCTACCGCACGCGCCCCAGGTGTGGGATCGATTCCGTGATCCGCGTCCGCTGCTTCGGCGCGTCGGTGAAATGCGTTGCCGTGGTGAGAATTCGAGGCTTGGATCGATCGGCCCGAGACAGCACTGTGGGGGCTGCCGAGTCGCCGGCAGCCCCCACAGTGTGTTCACACGATTACTTGCTCGAGCCGCCGCCCGAGGTCTCCGACGATCCGAGGATGCCGAAGATGGTGCTGAGGGCGCCGAAAAGCGTGGAGAGTTCGGACGAAGACGGCATGAGTGCTCCCTGTGTTCTTCTCGATGGTCATGCGCCGAGAATTGCGCGCGTGCTGTAGTTCTACCGGATGAGATCTCATCCTGGTCACAAATTGGCATCAACGTGACCTAGGTCTCATTCCCTGAGTTCAGCCTCGCCCGCGGGGCGCCCGTGCTATCGGATCAGCTGCCGATGGGGAGCTGAAAGCCGAAGGGCAGGCCGATGGTGCTGCCGGTGAAGTTGTCCTGCGGCTGCGGGGCGAACAGGGTGGCTAAGTCGATCGCGGGCATGGATGTCTCCTCGGGTCGATGGATGAAAGTGCACCCCAGTGCTCGGCGCGCACCAGTTCTACCGCATGGAATGCCTACGGTGGAGCGGAATCGAATGACCGTTCTGGGCGCGTAATTGATTGTGGCGCAAAGTAGTTCGATCATCTAACGGGCGTCGAGCGCAGGGTGGGGCCGAGGGGTGCGGCGGCCGCGCATCGCCGAGGGTGCGGGGTCAGCGCAAGCAAACTGGACGCCCGCCTTGCTTTCCGAGCATCAAACCTCATCGAGGCGTGCGAGGTGTGAGAATCGCGCGAAAGTCATCGGGGCGGGCGCGGGGGGCGGTCGGGCCGGGTCAATAACAAGCAAGCGTGCTTGATTTTTATGGCTGGCGGTGTGATGCTGGTCGCAGCACTACTCGAGGGAGCATCGATGGCCGATCTGAGTACCACCATCAGCGATCTGCAGGCGGAGGGCGAGCAGCTCGACGCGCTGGTCGCGAGCCTGACCGACGAAGAATGGGCGAGTCCGACCCCCGCAAAGGGCTGGTCGATCGCCCACCAGATCGGGCACCTGGCCTGGACGGATCGCGCCTCGCTGATGGCGGTGACCGATCCCGAGGCCTTCGCCGAGTCACTGACCGCAGCATGGAAGAACCCCCTCGGCTTCGTCGACGAGGCGGCCGAGGTCGAGGCAGCCCGGCCGCCCGCCGAACTGTTGGCGGACTGGCGCGCCGGTCGGACCGCACTCGCCGAGGCGCTCGCGGCGGTGCCGAGCGGGACCAAGCTGCCCTGGTACGGCCCTCCGATGAGTGCGATGTCGATGGCCACCGCCAGGCTGATGGAGACCTGGGCGCACGGACAAGATGTCGCCGCGGCGCTCGGTGTGGACGCTCCGCCGACAAATCGCCTGCGCAGCATCGCGCATCTCGGTGTGCGCACCCGTGACTTCGCATACGCCGTGAACGAGCTGACCCCGCCTGCGGAGGAGTTCCGGTTCGAGCTGACGGCCCCTGAGGGTGACGAGGTCTGGACCTGGGGCCCCGAAGACGCGGCACAGCGCGTCACCGGTCCCGCTGCGGACTTCTGCCTGCTGGTCACCCAGCGGGCGAACCCGGCGGATCTGGATCTGACAGCAGTGGGGCCCGATGCCACCGCGTGGATCGCAATCGCCCAGGTCTTCGCCGGTCCTCCCGGCGCCGGCCGTGACCCGAAGGTGGACGCATGACAACCCCCGTCCGGATCGGAAACTGCTCCGGCTTCTACGGAGACCGCATCTCGGCGATGCGCGAGATGCTCGAGGGAGGCGAACTCGACTACCTCACCGGCGATTACCTCGCCGAACTGACGATGCTGATCCTGGGTCGCGACCGGATGAAGGATCCCTCCCGAGGCTATGCCAAGACGTTCCTCCGCCAGGCCGAGGACTGCCTGGGACTGGCGCTGGACAAGGGCGTCAAGATCGTCGCCAACGCGGGCGGGCTGAACCCGTCCGGCCTGGCGCAGACTCTGCGCGAGGTGAACGACCGGCTCGGTCTCGGGGCGGTCATCGCCCATGTCGAGGGCGACGACCTGATCGCAAGGGCGGCGGAGCTGGGCTTGACGGGGGCGCCGGGCGCGCCTGCTCCGCTGACAGCCAATGCCTACCTCGGTGCGTGGGGGATCGTCGAATGCCTCGGCGCGGGCGCGGACGTCGTTGTCACCGGCAGGGTCACCGACGCGTCCGTGATCGTCGGGCCAGCCGCGGCGCATTTCGGCTGGGGGCGAACGGATTTCGACCAGCTGGCCGGGGCTGTCGCGGCCGGGCACGTGATCGAGTGCGGCACCCAGGCGACGGGCGGCAACTACTCGTTCTTCACCGAGATCGCCGACATGGGACGACCCGGATTCCCGATCGCCGAGATCCACGCGGACGGATCCTCGGTCATCACCAAGCACGCGGGCACAGGGGGCGCGGTCAGCGTCGGCACCGTCACCGCCCAGCTGCTCTACGAGATCACCGGTGGCCGTTACGCCGGACCGGACGTCACCACCCGGATGGACTCCCTCGAACTCAGCCCCGACGGACCCGACCGGGTGCGTATCAGCGGGGTGCGGGGCGAGGCGCCGCCGCCGACGTTGAAGGTCTCCCTCAACGCGCTTGCCGGGTTCCGCAACGAGTTCACGATGATCCTGACCGGCCTGGACATCGAGGCGAAGGCCGAGCTCGCCCGCACACAGTTCGAGTCCTGGATGACCACCAAACCAGCCGAGATGAGTTGGACCCTCGCGCGCACCGATCATCCGGACGCGGACACCGAGGAGACGGCGAGCGCGTTGCTGCGCTGCGTCGTTCGCGATCCGGATCCGAACGTCGTCGGTCGAGCCTTCTCGTCCGTCTCGGTCGAGCTCGCGCTGGCCAGCTACCCGGGCTTCAGCCTGACCGCACCGCCGTCGAACGGACAGCCGTACGCCGTGTTCACGCCCGGCTACGTCGACGCCGCCGAGGTGCCGCACACCGCGGTCCTGCCCGACGGCACCCGGATCCCGATCGCCCCGAGCGGGCCGACTCTGGAACTGACCACGGTGGCCGATCCCGAACTGCCGCAACCATTGCCGACCACGCCGACGATCCGAGTCCCGCTCGGCACGATCGCGGCCGCCCGCAGCGGCGACAAGGGTGGCAACGCCAACGTCGGTGTCTGGGTTCGCACCGACGAACAGTGGCGATGGCTGGCCAACACGCTCACGGTGGAGGAGCTCGGGCGGCTGCTCCCGGAGGCAGCCGGGCTGCCGGTGACCCGGCACCTGTTCCCGAAGCTGCGCGCGGTGAACTTCGTCATCGAGGGCATCCTCGGGGCGGGCGTCGCCTCGCAGGCCCGATTCGATCCGCAGGCCAAGGGCCTCGGGGAGTGGTTGCGGGCCAGGCACATCGACATCCCGGAAGAACTTCTACTCGGTGACCGACCCCTGGGAGGGACGCTGTGAGTGTGTGGACCACCGACGAGCGAAAGGCGTTGCGCGAGACGGTTCGCCGATTCGCCGAGCAGGACGTGCTGCCCCATCTCGACGATTGGGAGCGACACGGCGAGCTGCCGCGTGAGCTGCACAAGAAGGCGGGAGCCCTCGGGCTGATCGGCGCGGGGTTCCCCGAGTCGGTCGGCGGATCCGGCGGCGATCTCGTCGACGCCGTGACCATCTGCGAGGAGATGCACTATGCGGGCGGGTCGGGTGGGCTGTTCGCCTCCCTGTTCACCTCGGGCATCGCGTTGCCGCACCTCGTCGCCGCGGGCGACGAACGGCAGATCGAACGCTGGGTGCGGCCCACCCTCGCAGGCGAGCTGATCGGCTCGCTGGCGATCACCGAGCCCGGCGGCGGCTCGGATGTGGGGCACCTGCGGACCAGGGCGGTTCGGGACGGCGACCATTTCGTCGTCAACGGCGCCAAGACGTTCATCACCTCCGGTTGCCGCGCTGACTTCGTTGTCACCGCCGTCCGCACCGGCGGGGAAGGGGCGGCAGGCGTCTCGCTCCTCGTCATCGAGAAGGGCACGCCCGGATTCGAGGTCACGCGCAAGCTCGAGAAGATGGGCTGGCTGGCCTCGGACACCGCGGAGTTGTCCTTCGTGGACGCCCGGGTTCCGGCGGAGAACCTCGTCGGGGCCGAGAACAGCGGCTTCCAGCAGATCGCGCAGGCTTTCCTCACCGAACGGATCGCGCTTGCCGCCCAGGCCTACTCGAGTGCACAGCGATGCCTTGACCTGACCCTGCAATGGTGCAGGGACCGGGAGACGTTCGGCAGGCCGTTGATCAGCAGGCAGTCGGTGCAGAACACCGTCACCGAGATGGCCCGCCGGGTCGACGTCGCACGGGTGTACACCCGCGCGCTCGTCGAGCGCTCGCTGGAGTCGGAACAGGATTTCATCGCCGAGGTCTGCTTCGCGAAGAACACAGCCGTCGATGCGGGCGAATGGGTGGCGAACCAGGCGGTGCAGTTGTTCGGCGGGCTCGGCTACATGCGGGAAAGCGAAGTCGAAAGGCAATACCGGGACATGCGAATCCTGGGGATCGGTGGAGGCACCACCGAGATCCTCACCGGATTGGCGGCAAAGCGATTGGGGTATCAGTCATGACGGTTCTCAGGTCCACCCTCGACACCGGGTCGGAGGTGTACGCGACCGCGGTGGAGACGATGAACGCCAAACTCGCCGAGCTCGAGACCGAGCACGCCAAGGCACTGGCAGGCGGCGGCGAGAAGTACGTGGAGCGGCACCACAAGCGGGGCAAGCTGCTCGCCCGCGAGCGGATCGAGCTGCTGATCGATCCGGATTCGCCGTTCCTCGAGCTGTGCCCGCTCGCGGCGTGGGGAAGCGACTTCCCGGTCGGCGCAAGCACCGTGGTCGGCATCGGCGTGGTCGAGGGGGTCGAGTGCCTGATCGTCGCGAACGATCCGACCGTTCGCGGCGGTACCAGCAACCCGTGGACCCTGCGGAAGGGATTCCGGGCCAACGACATCGCGATGCAGAACCGGCTACCGGTGATCTCCCTCGTCGAGTCCGGTGGCGCGGATCTGCCGACCCAGAAAGAGGTCTTCATCCCGGGCGGCCGGATGTTCCGCGACCTCACCCAGCTGTCCGCGGCCGGGATCCCCACCATCGCGCTGGTATTCGGTAACTCCACCGCGGGCGGTGCCTACATCCCGGGCATGTCCGATCACGTGGTGATGATCAAGGAGCGCTCCAAGGTGTTCCTCGCAGGCCCGCCGCTGGTGAAGATGGCCACCGGCGAGGAGTCGGACGACGAGGCGCTCGGCGGCGCCGAGATGCATGCGAGGAAGTCGGGTCTGGCCGACTACTTCGCCGTCGACGAACAGGACGCGATCCGCATCGGCCGGAGCATCGTCAAGCGGCTGAACTGGAAGAAGGAGGGGCCGGCTCCCCGCGCGGAGGTGATCGAGCCGCTCGCGGACCCGGAGGAGCTCCTCGGCATCGTCCCGGCAGACCTGAAGATCCCGTTCGACCCGCGCGAGGTGATCGCCCGCATCGTCGACGGATCCGATTTCGACGAGTTCAAGCCGATGTACGGCTCCTCGCTGGTCACCGGCTGGGCGGAGCTGCACGGCTACCCGATCGGCATCCTCGCGAACGCCAGGGGTGTGCTCTTCAGCGAGGAGTCCCAGAAGGCCACCCAGTTCATCCAGTTGGCGAACCGGTCCAACACCCCACTGCTGTTCCTGCACAACACGACCGGGTACATGGTCGGCAAGGAGTACGAGGAGGGCGGGATGATCAAGCACGGCTCGATGATGATCAACGCCGTCGCGAACTCGAAGGTGCCGCACATCTCGATCCTGCTCGGCGCGTCCTACGGCGCAGGCCACTACGGCATGTGTGGCCGGGCCTTCGACCCCCGATTCCTGTTCGCGTGGCCGAGCTCGAAGTCCGCGGTCATGGGTGGCGCGCAGCTGGCCGGCGTCATCTCCATCGTCAGCAGGGCCTCCGCGGAGGCCCGCGGACAGGCGTTCGACGAAGCGGCCGATGCCGGCATCCGCGCCATGATCGAGAACCAGATCGAGGCCGAGTCGCTGCCGATGTTCCTGTCCGGCCGGCTGTACGACGACGGCGTCATCGATCCGCGTGACACCCGCACGGTGGTGGGAATGTGCCTGTCGGCCATTGCCTCCGCCCCGATCCAAGGCACCGAGAACTTCGGCGTCTTCCGCATGTGAGGCAGACCGTGATGACTTCCCCTATCGCTTCGCTCGGACCGGCGATCCGGTCCGTCCTCGTGGCAAACCGCGGCGAGATCGCACGGCGGGTGTTCGCGACCGCGCGCCGGGCCGGCATCGGCACCGTCGCGGTGTTCTCCGACGCAGACGCGGCGGGCCCGCACGTGGCCGAGGCGGACGCGGCGATCCGGCTCCCCGGCAACACCCCTGCCGAGACCTACCTGCGCGCCGACCTCATCATCGACGCGGCGCGTGCCGCGGGTGCGGACGCGATCCACCCCGGCTACGGATTCCTTTCGGAGAACGCGGGATTCGCGCAGGCTGTCGAAGATGCGGGCCTGACCTGGGTCGGCCCCCCGGTCAAGGCCATCGAGTCGATGGGCTCCAAGGTCGAGTCCAAGAAGCTGATGGACGCCGCGGGCGTTCCGGTCCTGGCCGAGCTCGCGCCCGACGAGGTCACCGAGGCGCACCTGCCCGTGCTGATCAAGGCGTCGGCGGGTGGCGGCGGCCGCGGCATGCGTGTGGTGCGTGACCTGTCGGCGCTGGCGGGCGAGTTGGAGGCGGCCCGGCGCGAGGCGCAGTCCGCCTTCGGCGATCCGACGGTGTTCTGCGAGCGGTACCTCGAGACCGGACGGCACATCGAGGTGCAGGTGATGGCCGACAAGCACGGCACGGTGTGGGCGGTGGGCGAGCGCGAGTGCTCCATCCAGCGCAGGCACCAGAAGGTCGTGGAGGAGGCGCCGTCGCCTCTGGTCGAGCGGACCCCCGGCATGCGTGAGCGGCTCTTCGAGGCGTCGCGGCTGGCGGCGAACGCCATCGGCTACGAGGGAGCAGGCACCGTCGAGTTCCTGGCGGACGAGCGTGGCGAGTTCTTCTTCCTCGAGATGAACACCCGCCTGCAGGTCGAGCACCCGGTCACCGAGTGCACCACCGGCCTCGACCTGGTGGACCTGCAGTTGCAGGTCGCCGCTGGCGTCGCGCTGCCTGCCGAGCCCCCTGCGCTGCGCGGACACTCGATCGAGGTCCGGCTCTATGCCGAGGACCCGGCGAAGAACTGGCAGCCGCAGAGCGGGACCGTGCACCGCATCGAGATCCCCGGTGCCGTCGAGGAATTCGCGGTCCTCGACCGGCAGGGCGTGCGGCTGGACTCCGGCGTCGTGGCCGGCTCGGTCGTCGGGGTGCACTACGACCCGATGCTCGCCAAGGTCATCTCGTTCGCGCCGACCCGGGGACAGGCCGCGCAGTTGCTCGCCGGGGCGCTGGCCCGCACCGCGCTGCACGGACTGCGAACCAACCGGGACCTGCTCGTGAACATCCTGCGGCACCCGGCCTTCCTGGCCGGGGACACCGACACCGCGTTCTTCGACACCCACGGGCTCGACACCCTGGCGCGGCCGCTGGCCGATCCGGATGCCGAGGCGCTGTCCGCGCTGGCGGCGGCGTTGGCCGATGCCGCGGCGAACCGGGCGGCGGCGCGGGTCGACGGCCGGATCCCGAGTGGGTGGCGGAACCTGACGTCGCAGCCGCAGATCAAGCAGTACGCCAGCACGTCGGGGGAGTACGACATCCGGTATCTGCTCGGGCGCGGCGGCCTCCGCGCCGAGGGATTCGAGCACGTCGCGCTGGTGTCCTCCACCCCGGATGCGGTGGTGCTGGAGGTGGGGGGCATGCGCCGGACCTTCGACGTCGCCCGGTACGGCGACGAGGTGTTCGTCGACTCGCCGCTCGGACCCGTCGCACTGACCGCGACCCCGCGGTTCGTGGATCCGGCGACGATCGTCGCTGCGGGTTCGCTGCTCGCGCCGATGCCGGGCGCGGTCATCCGCCTCGGTGCCGCACAGGGTGATTCGGTCACCCTCGGCCAGCCGATCGTCTGGCTCGAGGCGATGAAGATGGAGCACACCATCACCGCTCCCGCGTCCGGTGTGCTCGTCGAGCTCCCGGTTGCGGTCGGCCAGCAGGTCGACGTCGGGTCTGTCCTTGCCATTGTTGAACCTGAAGAGACGGAAGAGGAATCGGCATGAGTTTTATCGAGAGCGACGAGCAGAAGGCGCTGCGCGCGGCGGTGTCCAAGCTCGGCGAGCGCTTCAACTACGTCGACTACGTGCTGCCGCGGTCGCGCAGGGGCGAGCCGCTGACCGAGCTGTGGAACGAGGCGGGCAAGCTCGGCTTCCTCGGGGTCAACCTGCCGGAGGAGTACGGCGGCGGGGGAGCGGGCATCTACGAGCTCGCCCTGGTGCAGGAGGAGCTGGCCGCGCACGGCGCGGGGCTGCTGCTCGTGGTGGTCTCGCCCGCGATCTGCGGCACCATCATCGGCAAGTACGGCACCGACGAGCAGAAGCAGCAGTGGCTGCCGGGCCTGGCCGACGGCAGCAAGATCATGGCCTTCGGGATCACCGAGGCCGATGCCGGCTCCAACTCGCACCAGATCTCGACCACGGCCCGCCGCGACGGCGCGGACTGGATCCTGACCGGGAACAAGATCTTCATCTCGGGCGTGGACCAGGCGGACGCGGTGCTGATCGTGGCGCGGACCGAGGACCACAAGACCGGCAAGCTCAAGCCGGCCCTGTTCATCGTGCCGACCGACACCGAGAACTTCGTCAAGACGCCGATGGAAATGGACGTCATCGAGCCGGACCACCAGTTCACGCTGTTCCTCGACGAGGTCCGGGTGCCGGGTGAGGCGTTGGTCGGATCGGAGGACGCCGCGCTGATGCAGCTGTTCGCAGGCCTGAACCCGGAGCGGATCCTCGGTGCGTCGATGGCGATCGGCGTCGGCCGGTACGCGATCGAGGCCGCCGTGAAGTACGCGAAGGAGCGCACCGTCTGGAAGACCCCGATCGGGGCGCACCAGGGCATCGCGCATCCGCTCGCCCAGGCGAAGATCGAGCTGGAGCTGGCCAAGCTGATGATGCAGAAGGCCGCGGTCCTCTACGACAGCGGCGACGACTTCGGCGCGGCCGAGGCCGCGAACATGGCGAAGTACGCGGCGGCCGAGGCGAGCATCAAGGCGCTCGACCAGGCCATCCAGACGCACGGTGGCGCCGGGCTGAGCAAGGAGTACGGACTGGCCGCCATGCTCGGGGCTGCCCGGATCGCGCGGGTGGCGCCGGTGAGCCGGGAGATGATCCTCAACTTCGTCTCCCAGCACTCGCTCGGGCTGCCGAGGTCGTACTGATCATGACGGTTCCCGAGACGAGCGCGCCGTACGTCCGCTCCGAGGTCGCGGGCGGGTTCGCCACCGTCACCCTGGACTCGCCGCACAACCGCAACGCGATCTCCTCGCGGTTGGTCGGCGAACTCCGGCAGGCGCTGGCGGACGCGGCGGCCGACGACTCGGTCCGCGCGGTGGTGCTCACCCACACCGGCGGCACCTTCTGTGCGGGTGCGGATCTGTCGGAGGCGGGCGGGGCGCCGGACGCCGACCCGGCGGAGCTGGCGGCGGGCCGCACGGCTCAGATGACCGAACTGCTGCGGGAGTTCCTCGAACTGCCGAAGCCGATCATCGCCCGGATCGATGGTCACGTTCGTGCGGGCGGCATGGGACTGGTCGGCGCGTGCGACATCGCGGTCGCAGGACCGTCGAGCACCTTCGCGCTCACCGAGGCGCGGCTGGGGCTGGCGGCCTCGATCATCTCGCTCACGGTGCTGCCGAGGATGACCTCCCGCGCGGCGGGTCGGTATTTCCTGACCGGCGAGAAGTTCGACGCGGCCGAGGCCGAGCGACTCGGACTGATCACCATCGCGTCGGAGGACACCGCGGTGACCGTCGCGGAGGTCTGCGCGGAACTCGCGCTGGCGTCCCCGCAGGGACTGGCCGAGTCGAAGCGGCTCACCACCGCGCGGATGCTCGCCGACTTCGACCGTTACGGTGAAGAGCTCGCCGCCCAGTCGGCGAGACTGTTCGGATCGCCGGAGGCCGTCGAGGGCATGACCGCCTTCTTCCAGCGCCGCCCTCCTGCCTGGGCGCCGAGCGAATAGCAAGGACGTCGAGGAGTAAGTGGTGGCCGGATACGACAGGACCCGCGCTCGAGGAGTCGAGCGCGGGTCCTGTCGGGTTTCGGTGAACGACTACTTGGGCAGTGC
The DNA here is from genome assembly GCF_000686785.1 of Rhodococcus sp. UNC363MFTsu5.1. Classification (NCBI taxonomy): domain Bacteria; kingdom Bacillati; phylum Actinomycetota; class Actinomycetes; order Mycobacteriales; family Nocardiaceae; genus Rhodococcus; species Rhodococcus sp. UNC363MFTsu5.1. The sequence continues at coordinate 91,250 of NZ_JMLO01000005.1, read as the reverse complement.
GTCCGAGGAACCGGCGAAGAAGCTCAGCGCGCCGGTCAGGTCGCTGACCGCGCCGGTGAAGTCGGAGGCGAAGTCGAGGAACGGAATGATCTCTGCAGAACCCATGATGTGCTCCTTGGTGGTGTCGGTTGATTCTCATAGGGGCGCATCAGTAGCACCGCTAACCTTCGTACCGGCGACGCCGGGACGTGCACAAGGTAAATGTGCGAAAGGTAACAAAATTATAACGTTACCGCGGAGTTGTCCGCATGTGTACGGGGGTGTGGTTGATGCGTGAGCCGCAACAGGACCGCAGCCGGCTGACCCGACAGCGGTTGCTCGAGGCGACCATCGATTGCCTGGCCGACCAGGGCTGGGCCGCGACGACGGTCGGAGTGGTCGCCAAGCGCGCCGGTGTCTCCCGCGGCGCCGCCCAGCACCATTTCCCGACGCGCGAGGACCTGATCACGGCCGCGCTCGAGTTCATGTTCGACAGCCGGATGGAGGCCGCCCGCCTGGAGGCCACCGGCCTGCCCGCCGGGCCGGGCCGCACCGAGGCGATCGTCACGCGCCTGGTGGAGTACTACACCGGCACCCTGTTCAAGGCGGCCCTGCAGGTGTGGACCGCCGCCGCCTCGGACCCGGCGCTGCGGGAGCGGGTGCTGCCGCTTGAGGAGAAGTTCGGTCGGGTCGCGCACCGGACGGCCGTCGCCATGCTCGGGGTCGAGGACGGCGACCTGATCGCGCATCGATGGGTCCAGCTCACGCTCGACCTGGCGCGCGGACTCGGCCTGGCCGACGTGCTGACGGACGACTCCAAACGGCGGGCCGAACTGATCAAGCAGTGGGCCGCCGACCTCGATTCGGTCCTGCACCGCAGGCGTTCGGGGGAGCAGGAACCGGTGGCCCTGCCATGACCCGGCTCATGCCGTTACCACCGATCGGCTCGCTTTGACCTGAAGGCGCGCCGCCGGGTATCGTTGTGGGTCGTGCCCGGCCTGCCCGGGTCGATTTGTGTGCCTAGCAAGGTAAGGCCGCGCGCGCGCTCTCCTCAGAGACGAGCATTCGGCTGCCTGTGTGGGGGTATGCGACACGCCCGACCTCGGGGTCGAGGGACGGGTGAGGAGCAGCGTTTTCTTGCTCCAACTGCTAGATCCCTAATTACACACCGGCCAGGCCTGCCCAGCGCAGGCCGGCCGACAGAAGAAAGCCGGTATATGCCAACCATCAACCAGCTGGTCCGAAAGGGGCGTCGCGACAAGGTCGCGAAGCTCAAGACCGCTGCCCTGAAGGGAAGCCCGCAGCGTCGTGGCGTGTGCACCCGCGTGTACACCACCACCCCGAAGAAGCCGAACTCCGCGCTCCGTAAGGTCGCGCGTGTCCGCCTGACCAGCTCGGTCGAGGTCACGGCGTACATCCCCGGTGAGGGCCACAACCTGCAGGAGCACTCGATGGTGCTCGTCCGTGGCGGTCGTGTGAAGGACCTCCCGGGTGTTCGCTACAAGATCATCCGCGGCTCCCTCGACACCCAGGGTGTCAAGGGTCGCAAGCAGGCACGCAGCCGCTACGGCGCCAAGAAGGAGAAGAGCTAATGCCACGTAAGGGCCCCGCTCCCAAGCGCCCGCTGATCAACGACCCCGTTTACGGGTCGCCGCTGGTCACGCAGCTCGTGAACAAGATCCTCCTGGACGGCAAGAAGTCCACCGCCGAGCGCATCGTCTACGAAGCCCTCGAGCAGGCGCGTGAGAAGACCGGCACCGATCCGGTCGTCACCCTCAAGCGCGCGCTGGACAACGTCAAGCCCGCCCTCGAGGTGCGCAGCCGCCGTGTCGGTGGCGCCACCTACCAGGTGCCGGTCGAGGTTCGTCCCGGCCGTTCCACCACGCTGGCCCTGCGCTGGCTGGTGACCTTCTCGCGTGCACGTCGTGAGAAGACCATGGTCGAGCGTCTCGCCAACGAGCTCATGGATGCCAGCAATGGCCTCGGTGCAGCCGTGAAGCGTCGCGAGGACACCCACAAGATGGCTGAAGCCAACAAGGCGTTCGCGCACTACCGCTGGTGATCTGGCGCCGGGGCGGCACTCAATGTGCCGCACCGGCGTTGCCACTATGTGTCGGTTCCTCGCGGGCCGGCTGACAACACAAAAAGACGTGGTCCGCGAAGGACCGACACGAGCTACGAGCGGGGAAGAATCCTGTGGCACAGGAAGTGCTGACCGACCTGAACAAGGTCCGCAACATCGGCATCATGGCGCACATCGATGCCGGCAAGACCACCACCACCGAGCGCATCCTGTTCTACACCGGTGTCAACTACAAGATCGGTGAGACGCACGACGGTGCGTCGACGACGGACTGGATGGAGCAGGAGAAGGAACGCGGCATCACGATCACGTCTGCCGCCGTGACCTGCTTCTGGAACAACAACCAGATCAACATCATCGACACCCCGGGCCACGTCGACTTCACGGTCGAGGTCGAGCGCTCGCTGCGCGTGCTCGATGGCGCGGTTGCCGTGTTCGACGGCAAGGAGGGCGTCGAGCCCCAGTCCGAGCAGGTCTGGCGTCAGGCCGCCAAGTACGACGTCCCGCGCATCTGTTTCGTCAACAAGATGGACAAGATGGGCGCGGACTTCTACTTCACGGTCCAGACCATCATCGACCGCCTCGGCGCGAAGCCGCTGGTCCTGCAGCTGCCGATCGGTGCCGAGGACGACTTCGACGGCGTCGTCGACCTGGTCGAGATGCGCGCCATCACCTGGCGCGGCGTTGTGCCGACCGGTGCCGAGCCGACCATCGAGGAGATCCCCGCGGATCTGGCCGACAAGGCCGCCGAGTACCGCGAGAAGCTGCTCGAGACCGTTGCCGAGTCCGACGAAGCACTCATGGAGAAGTACTTCGGCGGCGAGGAGCTCACGGTCGAGGAGATCAAGGGCGCCATCCGCAAGATGACGGTCAACTCCGAGCTGTACCCGGTGCTGTGTGGCTCCGCGTTCAAGAACAAGGGCGTTCAGCCCATGCTCGACGCGGTCATCGACTACCTCCCGACCCCGCTGGACATCGGCGAGGTCGAGGGTCACGCGCTGAACAACGAGGAGGAAATCCTCAAGCGCAAGCCGAGCAAGGACGAGCCGTTCTCGGCCCTGGCCTTCAAGATCGCCGCGCACCCGTTCTTCGGCAAGCTGACCTTCGTTCGCGTCTACTCCGGCCGGATCGATCCGGGTGCCCAGGTGCTCAACGCCACCAAGGGCAAGAAGGAGCGCATCGGAAAGCTCTTCCAGATGCACGCCAACAAGGAGAACCCGGTCGACGAGGCCGTGGCAGGCCACATCTACGCCATGATCGGTCTGAAGGACACCACCACCGGTGACACCCTCTGCGATCAGGCCAGCCCGATCGTGCTCGAGTCCATGAGCTTCCCTGACCCGGTCATCCAGGTCTCGATCGAGCCCAAGACCAAGTCCGACCAGGAGAAGCTGGGCACCGCGATCCAGAAGCTGGCCGAAGAGGACCCGACCTTCTCCGTCGAGCTCGACGAGGAGACCGGCCAGACCGTCATCGGCGGCATGGGCGAGCTCCACCTCGACATCCTCGTCGACCGCATGCGTCGCGAGTTCAAGGTCGAGGCCAACGTCGGCAAGCCGCAGGTCGCGTACCGCGAGACCATCACCAAGGCGGTCGAGAAGCACGAGTTCACCCACAAGAAGCAGACCGGTGGTTCGGGTCAGTTCGCAAAGGTGATCATCGCGCTCGAGCCGTACATCGGCGAGGAAGGCGAGCCGTACACCTTCGACAACAAGGTCTCCGGTGGCCGCGTTCCGCGTGAGTACATCCCCTCCGTCGACGCCGGTGCGCAGGACGCCATGCAGTACGGCGTGCTCGCCGGCTACCCGCTGGTGAACCTCAAGCTGACGCTGCTCGACGGCGCGTACCACGACGTCGACTCGTCCGAAATGGCCTTCAAGGTTGCCGGTTCTCAGGCACTGAAGGAAGCCGCCCGCAAGGCCGGTCCGGTCATCCTCGAGCCGCTCATGGCTGTCGAGGTGACCACGCCCGAGGAGTACATGGGCGATGTGATCGGCGACCTGAACTCCCGCCGTGGCCAGATCCAGGCCATGGAGGAACGCAGTGGTGCCCGTGTCGTGAAGGCGCTGGTTCCGCTCTCGGAGATGTTCGGCTACATCGGTGACCTGCGGTCGAAGACCCAGGGTCGAGCGAACTTCTCCATGGTGTTTGATTCCTACGCAGAGGTTCCCGCGAACGTCTCGAAGGAAATCATCGCCAAGGCGACCGGCGAGTAATACCGGCTGGGAGCAAGACCGCTGGCGAGTTTTCACCAGCTGAGCACGACCGAATAACAAACAACCGCACTGCTGCATACCGCAAGCAAGACAACAGGAGGCCATCAAGTGGCGAAGGCGAAGTTCGAGCGGACGAAGCCGCACGTCAACATCGGGACCATCGGTCACGTTGACCACGGCAAGACCACGCTGACTGCAGCGATCACCAAGGTCCTGCACGACAAGTTCCCGGATCTGAACGAGGCCTCGGCCTTCGACCAGATCGACAAGGCGCCTGAGGAGAAGGCTCGTGGTATCACGATCAACATCTCCCACGTCGAGTACCAGACGGAGAAGCGCCACTACGCGCACGTCGACGCCCCGGGCCACGCGGACTACATCAAGAACATGATCACGGGTGCGGCGCAGATGGACGGCGCCATCCTCGTGGTTGCGGCCACCGACGGCCCGATGCCGCAGACCCGCGAGCACGTGCTGCTGGCCCGCCAGGTTGGTGTTCCCTACATCCTGGTCGCGCTCAACAAGTCCGACATGGTCGACGACGAGGAAATCCTCGAGCTCGTCGAGATGGAGGTCCGCGAGCTGCTGTCGTCGCAGGAGTTCGACGGCGACAACGCTCCCGTCGTGAAGGTCTCGGCGCTCAAGGCGCTCGAGGGCGACGCCAAGTGGGGCGAGAGCGTTCTCGAGCTCATGCAGGCCGTCGACGACTCGATCCCGGACCCCGTCCGTGAGACCGACAAGCCGTTCCTCATGCCCGTCGAGGACGTCTTCACCATCACCGGTCGTGGCACCGTTGTGACCGGTCGTATCGAGCGTGGCGTCATCAACGTGAACGAGGAGGTGGAGATCGTCGGCATCAAGGAGACCTCCACCAAGACCACCGTCACGGGCATCGAGATGTTCCGCAAGCTGCTCGACTCCGGCCAGGCGGGCGACAACGTCGGTCTGCTGGTTCGTGGCATCAAGCGCGAAGATGTCGAGCGTGGCCAGGTCGTCGTGAAGCCGGGCACCACCACCCCGCACACCGAGTTCGAGGGCAACGCCTACATCCTGTCCAAGGACGAGGGCGGCCGCCACACGCCGTTCTTCAACAACTACCGCCCGCAGTTCTACTTCCGTACCACGGACGTTACGGGCGTCGTGACCCTGCCCGAGGGCACCGAGATGGTCATGCCCGGTGACAACACCGAGATGTCCGTCAAGCTGATCCAGCCGGTCGCCATGGACGAGGGCCTGCGGTTCGCCATCCGTGAGGGTGGACGTACCGTCGGCGCCGGTCGCGTCACCAAGATCATCAAGTGATCTAGCATCACCAGATGATCTAGCAGTACCAAAGCCGAATGGCGCTCACTCCCTCGGGAGTGGGCGCCATTCGGCTTTTTGTGTCGGGACATCCGGCCCGAGGGATGATCGTTCATCCCCCAGGCGTGCGGGTACCCGGGCCGTCGCCGTTGTGGGCGCGGCCGGGGTACCCGGGGGATGGGGGAAGAGGCCGGTCAGACAGGCAGATCGGCGCGGTCGAGGTGCAGTAGCACCTGTGTGGCGACCGGGGCATCGGGCAGGGCGGCGGCCATGGACCTGGCAAGGGACTCCGCGTCGCGGGTGAACTCGGCGATATCGACCGCCGGATCGGCGACCACGGTCACCCGCAGGGTCAGCAGCCCGCGATCATCCACGGCGGCGGCGCGCACGGAGCGGACCCCCTGCAGGGTGGACAGCTCCGAGGCCAGCCCGACCGCCATCGGCCCGAGGTCGACCGACAGATCGGATTCGCCGAGCACCTCCCCTATCTGCACCGTCGAGGTCCGGCCGCGCCTGAGGTTGATCACCAGCAGGGTCACCCCGGCGACGAGGCTGGCGACGCACGCCACGCCGAGCAGCGGCGGCCACCAGTCCCTTGTCGGTGTCGCTGCGTACTCGGCTCGGTCGAATCGGCGCCAGAACTCTTGGGACACATCGAGGTCCATGTTCCAGGTGAGAGCAAGTGCGCCCGTCGCGACCAGGGCGAGGCCTGCGCCGAGGGCTATCGACCGGTCGATGACGGACGTGCGGCGTCTCACGATCGCACCTTGCCGATCCGGACGCGCAGCGGCCGGGGCGAGGCGAGTGTGGCCAGCCCCGGCTCCACCGCGTCGCGTACGGCCGATTCGAGCGCGGGGGCCGCGACCTCACCGTCCGGGGAGATCCGGATGGTGGTCCGCCTGCCGTCGACGATGGTCTGCGCCGACCGGACCCCCGCGACGGTGCGCGCGTGCGCGCTGCACATCCGCGCCACATCGATCGGACGCATCCACACCACCGCCGATCCAGCGTTGCCGAGCGGGAGATGGGTGCGGATCCGCGGCTTGATAGCCACGAAGATCAGCACCAGGCCGGCGAGCACGGCCGCGACCGCGGCAGGCACCATCCAGGGCTGCCAGTGCTGACGTGCGGACCACTCGATCGAATTGCGCAGCCACGCGGCGGGAGCGATGACCTCGTGCGCGATCAGGAACTCGCGACCGGTCAGCACCGACAGCACCAGCAGTGCGCAGGCGAAGATCAGCGCGACCGGGGCTGCCGCGGGCCGGGTGATCGGTGCCTTCGACGGGACAAGGGGTGCCAGGGCGGTGCCGGGCGCCGCGAACTGCTGGCTGTCGACCTCGGCCCCCTCCGGTGCCGCGGCCGGTACCGCCGCGGCGACGACGACGTGTAGCTGGTCCATCGGCAGGCCGCTGAGGGCGGCGATGCGATCGCCCACCTCGCGGTGTACCTCGCGGGAGAGCAGGGCGATCGGGCACGGCCATGCGACCGCGATGTACAGCGTGACAGCGACCGATTCGGTGCCCATCGAGACCTCGGCTCGCGGCAGGTCGCGGCCGGTGAGCCGGGACAGCCCGCCGCGCTGGCGGACCACCCCCGGCACCTGGAGCGCCGCCGCCACCGCGATCCGTGAGACCGCTCGGTCCTTGATGATCAGCTGGCCCCTGGTGCTGCGCTCGTCGTCCAGGTCGGCGTCCGCGCCGTATGCCGCGCCTGTTCCGCTCGTGGTCTCAGCCACGGCCCCGGCTCCGCAACAGCGCGCCAAGATCGACGTGCCCGTCGCGGTGGGCGCCGATGGCCATGCCGAAACCACCCAACAGCACTGCGAACACGAAACCGCTGAAACCGCCGAGGATTACGGCGATCGCGACCAGTAGACCGGCGATCAGACCGACGACTGTGCTGTTCATGGCGCTGTCCTCTCCGTGAGTACGTCTTCGACCGTGATATCGACCGGGATGTCGAGCATCGGGGCGAGGGCCGCGCGGACCCGCTCCGCCGTCTCGACGACGTGTGCCGGATAGCGCACGCTGATGTGGACGGCGCAGGAGTCCTCGCCGAGCGCGACCCCGAGCACCCGCCTGCCCGGCAGGTACGTCGCGACCTCACCGAACATGCCGCCGTGCAGCCCGGCGACCCCGGGTACCGCGAGCACCGCGTCGGCGATCAGCTCGGCGGGCTCGGCCTCCGGGTCGCTGCGCTGACTCCGCTGCTGTGTCACTGGACTCTCGGTCTGCCGTCGGTCTCGCCCGGCTGCTCGTTCTCGTCGAACAGGACGACGTCGTAGACGGTGATGTTGACCTCGGTGACCTCGAGCCCGGTCATCCGCTCCACGGCCGCGATCACGTTGCGCCTGATGCCGGCTGCCAGCTCGTGCAGCGCGACGCCGTACTCGGCGACGATGCCGATGTCGATGGCGGCCTGTTTCTCGCCAACCTCGACGGCGACGCCCTGACCGTGGTTGACGCGCGCCCCCGGGATCCGGTCGCGCAGCGCCCCGACGACGCGGGCGGTGCCGCCGCCGACGTCGAACACCCCGCTGATCTCCCGGGTGGCGATACCGGCGATCTTCGCCACGACCGCGTCGGCGATGATCGTGCGCCCCTGCGAGCTCACCAGTTCGGTGGTGGAGGTGCCGTAGTGCACTGGGGCGATGCCCCTGTTCGGATCGGTGGTCACGCACTCAACTCTAGTGAGTGCTGGCGCGCCGCGACGCCCGTGCGTCGATTCACCTAACGTGGAGCAGTCCACGCATCGTCGACGAAGGATGTAACCCGATGGCACGAGACCCGGGCACGCCGGACCCCGCGGGGGTCACGTCGCCCGCTGCCGCGGCCGGATCCCGCCCGCGGAGAGCGCTCGCCGCGGGAACGGCGCTGCTCGCCGTGGTCGCGGTGCTCCTGGCGACCGCGTGCGGAGTCATGCTCTGGCAACACCGTTCGGCGACGGAGCTGCAGTCCCAACGGGAGACCTTTCTGCGGGTCGCCAGGGAGGGTGCGCTGAACCTGACCACCATCGACCACAACGACGCCGAGGCCGCCGTGCAGCGGGTGTTGGACGGCGCGACGGGTGAGTTCTACGACGATTTCGAGCGGCGCTCACAGGGTTTCATCACGGTGGTGCGGGACGCCAAGGTGACCACGGTCGGTGAGTCCGCCGTCGCCGGCATCGAAACGGAGGCAGCCGATTCCGCCACGGTCCTGGTCCAGGTCGTCTCGCGGGTCAGCAACGGAACCGGGGCTCAGGACCAGCAACGGGTCCAGCGGCTCCGGGTCACCGTCGATGGGGAACAGTCGAAGATCTCGAGGGTGGAGTACCTGTCGTGAGTGCGCAGCGAAGGCTGATGGTCGGGCTGACCGCAGGGGTCCTGGTGCTGGCGGCGCTGGCCGTGTTCCTGTACTTCGCCGAGTACCGGCCGGACCAACGGGTGGATGATCGGGCAAGGGCGGAGGCCCAGCAGGCCGCCGCCGACGGTGCGAAGGCGCTGCTCACCTACACGCCGGAGACCGTCTTCACGGACATGGCCGCCGCGCGCGAGCTGCTGACCGGGGAGTTCAAGGACTATCACGACCAGCTAGCCCAGCGGGTGATCGTGCCTGCTGCTACGGACAAGAAGATCACCGCGACGGCCACGGTCACCGCGACCGGGTTGACCTCCATGACCGACGACAGCGCGGAGGTGCTGGTGTTCCTCGACCAGTCGACGACGACGGCGGAGCGGCAGGCGCCGGTCGACACGCGCGTCGGTGCCGAAGTGGTGCTGCGGAAGGTGGACGGTCGCTGGCTGATCTCCGAGTTCGACGCGAGGTGATCGGAGCCACGCGCGAGACGCTTAGCCCGACAACAACTCTGGAAGGATTCAGATCATGACCGAATCAGGACGGAGCGTGCTCCTGACCGGTGGCACCGGTGGGCTCGGAGTCGCGGTGACCGGGAGGCTGCTCGCGGACGGGTGGCGCGTGGTGGTTCCGTGGATCGCGGAGAAGGAGGTCGAGCGTCTGGACCCGCACCCGAGCCTCGTCCTCAGTCGCGCCGATCTGTTCGACCCGGCGAGTGTCGCCGAGGTGGCCGCTCTGGCGGGAGGCGACGAGCAGGCGCCGCTGCGTGCGGCGGTGAATCTGGTCGGCGGCTTTGCCAGTGGCGCGCGGGTCCACGAGAGTCCGATCGAGGACTTCGAGGCCATGCTGCGGCTGAACCTGCGCCCGCTCTACCTGTGCACCCAGGCGGCGCTGCCGTTCCTGATCGACGCGGGCGGCGGGTCGGTGGTCGCGATGTCGACCAAGGCGGCCTTTGCGCCGTTCTCGGGAGCATCGGGCTATGTCACGTCGAAGGCCGCGGTCTGGGCGTTCATCAGTGCCCTGGCCGTCGAGTACCGCGACGAGGGTATCCGGGCGAACGCGGTACTGCCCTCGGTGATCGACACCCCGGGAAACCGGGCGAGCCAACCCGGGTCGAGCCGCAAGGGCTGGGTCGCACCCGAGGCGATCGCCGAGGTGATCGCGTTTCTGTGCGGCGATTCCTCGGCCGCGATGACCGGTGCCCAGGTCCCGGTTCCCGGGGTGGGCTGAGCATCATCGCGTCTGCCGTGTCGTCCGGCGCGATCTCGGGGGTGTGGCATTCCTCGGCCCCTTAGGGCACGCTATCTAGAACACGTGTCAGTTTGGTATGAAGTGTGCGTGGCCCACGTGGGCGCACAACGATCCATCGGGTGAGAGGTTGAGCGGGATGAGCGTTGGACGGGTCGTCGTCGTCGGTGCCGGGCTGGCCGGTCTGCGGACCGCCGAGGAACTGCGGCGGGCGGGCTTCGACGGTGAACTGACGCTGATCGGCGCGGAACCGCACCTGCCCTACGACCGGCCCCCGCTGTCCAAGGAGGTCGTCCGAGGCGAGCAGGACGACGTCACCCTCAAGCCGGCCGAGTTCTTCGAGGAGCAGCGCATCGACCTGCGGCTCGGCGTCGCGGCGACCGGCGTTGACACCGGCGCCCGTGCGGTGACCCTCGCCGACGGATCGACCGTCGACTACGACCACCTGGTGGTCGCCACCGGGCTCGTCCCGCGCCGGATCCCCGGGCTGGCCGAGCTGGGCGGCGTGCACGTGCTGCGCTCGTTCGAGGACGCGATGACGCTGCGTTCAGAGCTCGCCCCCGATCGGACCGCCCTCATCGTCGGGGCCGGGTTCATCGGGTGCGAGCTCGCCGCGAGCATGCGAGCCCGCGGCATGAACGTCATCCTGATCGAGCCCCAGCCCACCCCGCTGGCCTCCGTGCTCGGCGAGCGGATCGGCGGCCTCGTGGCCCGCCTGCACCGCGAGGAGGGGGTCGACCTGCGCACCGGGGTCGGCCTCACCGCCCTGCTCGGGGAGGGTCGGGTCACCGGCGCCGTGCTCTCCGACGGCACCGAGGTCGCGGCCGACCTCGTGGTCATCGGTATCGGGTCCGTCCCGGTCACCGAGCTCCTGGACGGGTCGGGTGTGCAGGTCGCCGAGCCGCGCGCTGGCGGCGGTGTGCTCGCCGACGAGTGCGGCCGGACCAGCGATCCGAACGTGTGGGCGGTCGGTGACGTCGCCGCCTGGCGCCACGCCGACGGACATCGGCGGGTCGAGCACTGGACCAACGCGGGCGACCAGGCCAAGGCGCTTGCGCTGGCGCTGATCGGTGCCGACGCGCCCGCGGGCCCCGGCCAGGTCCCGTACTTCTGGAGCGACCAGTACAACGTCAAGATCCAGGCGCTCGGCGAGCCGTCCGCAACGGACACCGTGCACCTGATCCGCGATGACGGCCGCAAGTTCCTCGCGTACTACGAGCGCGACGGCATTCTCGTCGCCGTGGTCGGCGGCGGCCTCGCGGGAGCGGTGATGAAGACCAGAGCGAAGATCGCGAGCGGGGTGCCGATCACCGAGGTGCTCGAGGCCGCGGGCGTCTAACGTGAATGCATGGCCCATGACCAGCGGGCCCTGCCGGAGCTGACGGATCTGACCGCCGCGCACTGGACGTCGGGCGCGTCCGGGCGGTTGTCGGTGCGGCGGTGCGTGCGCTGCCTGCGTTGGTCGTTCCCGCCGTCGCGGTGCTGCAGGCACTGTTGGTCCGCCGACTTCACCGTCGAGCCGGTCACGGGAAAGGGCGTGCTGCTCACCTGGACCGAGGTCCGTGACCCGGGTGCGCAGGAGCGGAGCCCCTACCTCGTCGCCGTGGTCGAGCTCGAGGAGGGGATTCGGCTGCTGCTGGGGCTGACCGGGACCGAGCCGGGCGCACTGCGCGTCGACATGCCCATCCGGTTGTACTTCGAGCATCTCGGCGGCGACATCTGGCTGCCGCTCGCCGAGATCGAAGAGCTGGAGCTGCCGGAGGATCGGCTGGAGGCCGTGTCGTGATCACCCATGGGGCCGTCGTCAGCGGGATCGGACGGGTGCCGCGCGGACCCGAGCCCGCCGATGTCCGTGTCGCCGCGCTGGCCGCGCGAGGGGCACTGGCCGATGCGGGCCTGACCGGCGGCGTGGTCGACGGCCTCGTCACCTGCGGGCTGCCGGACGTGGTCGACGTCGCAGACGCCCTCGGGCTCGAACTCGCCTCGTGCACAGTGGAATCAGATCGGCTCGGCGTACTCGCTGCGGTCTCGGCCGCGGTGGCGGCGGTGAATTCCGGCCTGGCCACCCACGTGCTGTGTGTCGAGGCGAGTGAGCCGCCGTCGCCGGCGCGAGCCGCTGCGCTGCGTTTCTCCGGCCGGCCGTCGGTGTCCGGATGGGCGCAGTGGCACGCACCCTACGGGGCCGAAACGGGGCTGGTGACAACCGCACTCGCGGCGCGCAGCTACATCGAGGCGTTCGGGCTGACCCGGGTCGAGTTGGCCCAGATCGCACTGACCGCGGGCCGAAACGGCGGGCGGGGCATCGGGCTTCGGGAGTACCTCGACGCCCCGATGCTGGCCGACCCGCTGTGCTTGTACGACTGCGCGCTCCCCGCGGGAGGGGCGACGGCCGTGCTGATCAGCCAGGGCGACACGGCGGAGGATCTGCCCGTACCCGCGGTCGCGGTCGAGGCCGTCGCGGCGGCGCGAAGCGTGAGCCCGCTGTGGGAACAGCGCGCCGACCTGACGGGGACGACGATTCACGATGCGGGTGAAAGGCTCTGGGAAGGTACCGAACTCGGCCCCGAGGACGTGGACGTCGCGCTGTTCGAGGACGAGTTCAGCTTTCTGGCCCTGATGTGGCTCGAGGCGCTCGGGTTCTGTGCGCCGGGGACGGCGGGAGCGTTCGTCGCCGGGGGTCAGCGGATCTCGCGGGCGGGCGCGCTACCGCTCAACCCACACGGCGGCCAACTGGGGCTGGGGCGATCGGCCGCTCTGGAGCTGGTCGCCGAGGCGGTGTCGCAGCTACGCGGGGAGTCGAGCGCCCAGCTCGACGGCCCGCCCGAGGTGGCCGTCGTCGGCATTGGTGGCGCGACCGTCGCCGGCTGCATGCTGCTGGTGCGCTGACCCGAGAAGAGTTGCTAGGAAAGGAATTCCGCGAGGATCCTGGTCAGCTGACCTGGTTCGTTGCCGGGTAGGGTGTGGTGACTGCTGTCCGGCAGGACCTCGATCCGGACGTCCGAGAGGGTTCCGCGTGCCGCCGCGGCCACCCGGTCGGTATCGATCGCACGCGAGTCCTCGGCTAGCGCGATGAGGGTCGGGACACGCAGCTCGCCGAGCGCGGCCGTGGACGGACGCTTCGGTAGCACGACCCGCGGCCGAGGGGATCCCGCGGCACCGAGCGCGTACACGGTCAGCCAGTCCGGGTCGACCGACCGCCCGCGGGTCTCCCACTCGATGAAACGCCGGACCCGGCTCTCGTTGGGGCGCAGCAACATCGGGAGCGCCCGCAGCACATAGCCGGTCCGCAGTCCGGAGAAGCAGTTCGACGGGTCGAGCAGGGCGAGCCGGTTCACCCGCTCCGGGTGGCTGAGCGCGTAGGCGAGGGCGATCCACGCGCCGTAGGAGTGTCCGATCAGCGTGGCCCGCGGCACGCCGAGCTCCGCGCGTACGGCATCGAGCCACGTCATCAGGTCCGCCGGGGTGCGCGGCCGCCGGTCGCCGGGCACGCTGCGTCCGACGTCCCCGATCAGATCCGGGGCGTACACCCGGTGCGTGCTGCCGAGCGCGGCCGCGACCGCGGACCACGCGGTCGAGGTGGCACCGCCGCCGTGGAGCAGGAGAACCGGCGGCGCGCCGGTCGGCCCGCAGGCATGCACGCGGGTGACGCCGAACTCGGAGGTGGTCTCCAGGACCGTCACGCCGTCCCAGCGGGCGAGAACCGCGTCGTAGGCGGCGTCGAACCGGCCTTTCGTGCGGATCTGCGTGTCGTCGTCCATGGACCGCCCCCGGATTCTCTCGGTGTCAGATAATCTCGATGATAGAGATAATTGTTCATCGAGAGATGTGAATCGAGGAGTCGATCGTGGGAGCAGGGCAGTGAGCGCGACCGACGACCCCGGCGCGGCACTGCAGCTCGTGCACGAGCTGCGCAGGCTGACGGTCGAGCTGGACCGTTTCGGTGCCGCGTTCGCCAGCCGCAACGGCCTGCACGCGACCGATCTCCGCGCGCTCATCGCGCTGCTCGACGCCGACCGGGCCGGTATCGCCGCGACGCCGGGTTGGCTGGGCGGGCAGCTGGACCTGGGCTCGGCGGCGACCACCGCCCTGCTCGACCGGCTGGAACGGGCGGGCCACATCGGGAGGACGCCGGACCCCGGCGACCGCCGCCGGGTGCTGCTGCGGGTGCAGGAACAGGCGAAGTATCTGGGCTGGTCGTTCTTCGGACCGCTGATCGGGCGCATGATCGCCTCGATCGGCGAGTTCGACGAGGCAGAACTGGCCGCGGTGACCAGATTTCTCGGGGCGATGAACGAGGCGGTCGGCTCCGCGGCAGGCGGTGCCGACGGGGGCCGTTGACATCCGGTCCGTGGCCGGAGAAGGCTCGGGTTCATGGAACGGCTGCGAGGCCGCGTCGCCCTGGTGACCGGGGCGACCGGTGGGCTCGGTCCCGTCATCGCCCGCGCGCTCGCGCGCGAGGACATGGATGTGGTGGTCACCGGCAGGCGGGTTGATGCCCTCGACGAAACCGTGACGGGCCTGCGGGCGATCGGGGTGCGGGCGGACTCGGTGCCGGCCGACCTCACCGATCTCGATGCGACAGGGGCCCTGATCGAGCGCGCCGAGCGGTCCTTCGGCCCGATCGACGTCCTGGTCAACAATGCGGGCGTCGAGAACGTCGCGGCGTTCACCGCGCTCACCCCCGAGGAGCTGACGGGGATGGTCGACGTCAACCTCTCGGCGCCGATGCTGCTCACCAGGCACGTGCTGCCCGGCATGCTGGCGCGCGGGCGCGGCCACGTCGTGTTCATCAGCTCGATGGCGGGCAAGTTCGGGCTCGCGTACTGCGAGCCCTACGCCGCGACCAAGGCGGCCCTGATCGGGCTCACCCAGGCCCTGCGAGCCGAGTACGGGCAGTCCCCGGTCGGCTTCTCGGTGGTGTGTCCTGGCTTCATCGGTGGTGACGGCATGTACCAGCGGATGGTCGAACGCGGTTTCCGGTCCAATCGGGTGATCGGCGAGACCACAACCGCGAAGGTGGCGGACAAGGTGGTCAAGGCGATCCGGCGGGACCTGCCCGAGGTCATCGAGAGCGGAGCGCCGGTCCGCCCGTTGCTGTCCGTCGGTGCGCTGGCCCCCCGTTTCGCGGAGCGGATGGTCGCGTGGACCGGTGCCAACGCGATGTTCCGGCGCCTGAGCGAGGAGCGTGGCAGGGCCGGGTGACGCGGGTCGGTGGGATCGGCGCACGGCCCGGCCCCCGCGTCGGGATAGATTTGTCGGGTGATTGTTGCGCTCATCGACTCCGGCCTCGGTCTGCTGCCGACGTCGGCCTGGCTGCGGCGTCTGCGCCCCGAACTGGACCTGCTGCTCTCACTCGACCCGGATGGTGCGCACTGGGGGCCCAAGCCCGAGCAGTGGGTCATCGACCGTGTGGTCGGGGCGGCGGAGCATGCGGTGGACCTGGGTGCCGAGGTCGTCGTGCTGCCCTGCAACACCGCCAGCGTGACCGCGCTCGACCATGTCCGGGCCCGACTGGGCGACGCGATTCCGGTGATCGGGACCGTTCCCGCGATCAAGCCCGCGGCCGCGGCCAGCCGCTCGGTCGCGATCTGGGCCACCGCGGCCACCACCGCCAGCCGATACCAGGCCGATCTGATCGAGCGGTTCGCCAATGGCACCGCCGTGGTCGGGGTGGCGTGTCACGGGCTGGCCGAGGCGATCGACCTCGGCGACACCGACCGGGCGAAGCAGGCGATCGCGGACGCCGTGGCGCGTACCCCGGCCGACTGTGACGGGGTGGTCCTCGGCTGCACGCACTACCCGCTGATGGCCGGGGAGATCGCGGACCAGTTGCCTGCCGGGGTCACCCTCTTCGACAGCGCGGAGGCCGTCGCCGCCCAGACGCTCCGGCGCATCGACGCGCTCGGCCGCGACGCGAGCGGGAGCGGCTCGGTGAAGGTGCTGCTCAGTGGCAGGCCGGGGGAGTTGCCCGCAGGCGCGGCGGCGTTCGAGGCGGGCCGCCTGCTCGGCTAGTTCGCGGCACGCGCACGGCTATGCACCGGCCGTGCCGAGCTGCTCGAGGCCCGCGGCCACAACGCGGGCGACGCCGCCCAGGTCCTCGCGGTGCTCGCGGGTGCCGTCGAGATCGCGGAGCCGGTCGATGCTGGCGACGGAGAACATCGCGGCCACCCATGTGGTCGCGCAGGAATCGAGCACCCGCGCGGACACCGCCACCGGTGAACTCGCGCGCAGGACCTCGACGGTCGCATCGTGGAGGTAGGTGCGAAATCGCCGCAGGTGCGCGCGGACTGCCGGGTGCGTCTCCGCCTCGCGCCAGATGATCACCCGCATCACCGAGGAGTGGTGGTCCCTGAGGTTGAGCGCGGCCTCGAGGTTGACCAGGGTGGACTCCGGTTCGCCGGTGACCACCAGTCCGGCGACGTCGGCCAGCGGTTCCGCGGGCACTCGCTCGGCGATGAGCGTGGTCAGGATCGCCGACTTGGTCGGGAAATAGTAGAAGACCAGGCCCTTCGGCACGCCCGCCTGTTTCGCGATGGCCGCCGTCGAGGTCGCGTCGAAACCCGACTCGGCGATGAGCTCCTCGGCGGCGTCGAGGATCAACTCCCTCGCGTCACCATCCACGCTGGCGGTCCGGCGCTGGCGCGGACCTGGCATTCGATTGCCTCCACACGTGTTTCGTCAGGCGCGAACGGCCGACGCGCCTGGGCTTCCGGCCGGATGGAGCGAGGCGGTCGGCCTTCGCCCCAGTCCGGGACTGTTGTTGATTCTGTCAGGGATCGACTGTCCGTCAGTGATGCGTCGCCAATCCGCCTCCGTGTCCGATGTGCAGCCTCGAGCCCTCCGGCATCGCGGCCATCGCCGTGAGCACAGTCAGCACTCCGCCGATCCATGAGGTCCAGGCAGCACCGGCCATGTCGGCGAAGCCCATCACCCACGGAGAGAGGAACATCAGCACGCCGAGAACGCCCATCGCCCACGGGAGCGCCGGCATCTCTGCCGACATCATGTGCGCCAACCCGGCGACCGCCACCAGTGCACCCAGCACGATCATCGACCACATCGCGGCGTCGTTCGTGTCCATCCACAGCGGGGACAGCGCCACGACCACGCCGATCACCACGGCGGCCCAATCCTGCCACCGAGCCATTGCTGCCTTCATTTTCTGCCTCCTCGACGAGGGAACCCCGCTACCTCAGGTATAACCCTGATTGACCGGCCGATCAATAGTCGTGCCCGGCCGGTTCGGATTCGTTCCGCCCGGCCTTCTGGCAAGGTCGGGGCATGGACGATGCAGCGGCGGTGACCAGGGCGTTGGCACAGGTGGCGAACCCGGACGACGCCGTGGAACTACAGCGGTTCTTCAAGACCGGCCCGGGAGAGTACGGCGAGGGTGACGTCTTCATCGGGGTGCGGGTGCCCGCCACCCGGCAGGTGGCGAAGCGGTTCGCGGACCTGCCGTTGGCCGAGGTCGACGCCTTGCTCGACAGCGAGGTGCACGAGCACCGCATGGCGGCTCTGGTGATCCTGAACGGCCGGTTCACGCGGGCCTCGGGGACGCGACAGCGCGACGAGGCCGAGCGCGAACGGATCGCCGATTTCTATCTGGCCGCGGTGCTCCGGGGCCGGGTGAACAACTGGGATCTGGTCGACACCTCTGCGGTGATCGTGCTCGGCGGCTGGTTGTTCGACCGACCGCGAGACCTGGTCCACGAACTCGGTGCCGACCCCGACCTGTGGCGTCGCCGGGTGGCGCTGCTGACCACGTTCGGCTTCATCCGCCGGGGCGACGCGACGACCACGCTGGAGTTGGCGCCCCGGCTGCTCGAGGACAGGCGCGACCTCACCCAGAAGGCGCTCGGCTGGATGCTGCGCGAGGTGGGCAAACGGGTGGACCGGCAGCTGCTCACCGGGTTCCTCGACGAACACGCAGCCGGGATGGGCGCTACGGCGCTCAGCTACGCCACCGAGCACCTGGACCCGGACGTCCGTGTGCGGTACCGGCGGCTACGCCGCCCGTGAGCGCCCGACGAGCGTGGGGACTCGGTAACCGCGCACGGGCGGCGAAGCCGTCCTAGAACTCGATCTTGAGGTGGTCGGTGATCGGGCGTGCCTGGCAGCCGAGGATGTAGCCGGCGGCGATGTCCTCGGGGTCGAGGATCTCGCTGTTCCCCATCTCGACCTTGCCCTCGAGCACGGTGCAGGCGCAGGAGCCGCACTCGCCCTCCTGGCAGGAGTACGGCACGTCGAGACCCTTGGACAGCATGATGTCGACAAGGGTCTGCTTGCGCGGCCAGCTCATCGTGTGGGTCTCGCCGTCGAGCTGCACCTCGACGGTGGCGGCGTCGGCGGCCTCCTCCTCGGTGACCTCTTCGAGCTCGACGTCCTGGAACGGGTCACCCGCCAGCGAGTTGAACACCTCGGCGTGCACCGAGGTGCGCGGGACGCCTGCCTCGGCGAGCGCCTTGTGGACCGTGTCCATGAACGGGCCGGGGCCACACATGAAGGACTCGAAGCCGCCGAACGGCTTGGCGAGCGTGGCGAACTGGTCGGGCGTGGGCAGGCCCTGCAGGGACTCGAGCCAGTGCACGACCGTCAGGCGGGTCGGGTACTGGGCCGCGAGGCCGCGCAGCTCGTCGGCGAAGATGACCGACTTCTCGTCGCGGTTGGCGTAGACGAGCACCACCTTGCCGGTGCCCTCGGTGAGCGCGGACTTGAGGATCGAGATCACCGGGGTGATCCCGCTGCCCGCGCCCCAGAGCAGGAAGTCGTGGTCGAGCGACTTGGGGGTGAACACGCCGGACGGGGGCAGCACCTCGATGGTGTCGCCGGCCTTGACGTTGTCGCAGAGCCAGTTGGAGCCGTATCCGTCCACGGTCCGCTTCACGGTGACCTTCGGCTCGGAGTCGCTGAACGGCGAGCTGGCGAGGGAGTAGCAGCGGGCCACGGAACCGGTCTGATCGCTGGGGATGCGCAGGGTGAGGAACTGGCCGGGCTTGTAGTCGAACTTGCCGCGATGCTCGTCGGGGACGGTGAAGACCAGCGACCGGGCGTCGGAGGTCTCCTCGACGACCCCGGAGACAGTGAGGACAACCGACCTGGAGCTGTGCGGCATGTCAACGGTGGTCATCGCGGCGGATCCTCTCGGGGGTGAATCTGGAACGTGTTCTAGTTTCCAAATGTAGCAGGAAAACATGCAACCAGGTGGATCGTAAATTGCAGAGGGGCGATCCCGATAATCGGGATGGGGCAGCTCAGGGATGGTCGGCCGAGCCACCCGGAGGCGGCGATCGGGCTGGTCAGTCGCGTTCGGCCGCGGAGGCGCCGAGCCCGTGCGAGAGGACCTCGCTCCCGGCGCGCAGCAGATCCGGCAGTTCGAGGGAGTCGTCGGTCAGCCACTGCTCATAGGCGGAGAGGGCGATGCCGAGAACCATCCAGCCGATCGTGCGCGGCAGGTGGTCTCCTGGGCGGCAGCCCATCCGGTCCGCCACGTAGTCGGCGATCACGCCACGCCAGCCGTCGTACATCACCATCGAATACGCCTGCAGCGCGGGAGCTTGCAGGATGATCTCCATCCGCTTGCGATGCAGCGCTGCCACGTCGGGCGGGAAGCTGTTGAACTCGAGCAGTGCCGAGGCGAGCCCCTCGGCCAGCGGGATCTCGCGGGGGAGCTCGGCGAGCTGCTCGCGCATGTTCGCCAGATGGAGGTCGAAGTCGCCCCACGGCACCGCGTTCTTGGACGGGAAGTAGCGGAAGAAGGTGCGCCTGGCGATCCCGGCGGCCTCCGCGATCTGATCGACGCTGGTCTCCTCGAAACCGTGCTCGGCAAACAGTTCGATGCCGATATTGCTGATCCGATCGCGCGTCGTCGACGGTCGACGACCGATGCGACCTGCGGGTTTGCTGCCGGCCTGCGTCAATTTCCCCTCCGGACCTTTCATTGTGCACTCGATGCCATTAGTGTGGTGAGCCGAGTCACAGCGAACCGATCGCCGTGACTGACGCCAACCCTGACACAGGAGGTATGTAGATGTCTGAGCATCGCGAAAGCGTCGTTGCCGGAACCGAGCTCGTCGAGGAGGCCCTGGTGGAAGAGGTCTCGATCGACGGCATGTGCGGCGTGTACTGATCGTGGATCTCGACACCGGGTGGAAGCTGCACCCGCAGGTGGCGCTGCGCCCCGAACCTTTCGGGGCGTTGCTCTACCACTTTGGGACCAGGAAGCTCTCGTTCCTGAAGAACCGCACCATCGTCGAGATCGTGCGGGCCCTGCCCGACCATCCCGACGCCAGGACCGCCATCCGCGCTGCGGGTATCGACGAGGCGCAGGTGGACACCTACGCCCGTGCGCTCGCCACGCTGGCCGATTCGAAGATGATCGTGCCCGGCGCGTCCGCGGCCTGAGCTCGCCTGATCCGCAACCCCACACCTCGAGGACACAGCCCATGACCTCCATGCTCGATCGCCCCGCACCCGCCCCGGTCGGCAGGCTCGTCGACCAGTTCGAACTCGGACTCGACGCGCCCATCTGCCTCACCTGGGAGCTCACCTACGCCTGCAATCTCTCCTGCGTGCACTGCCTGTCGTCGTCCGGCAGGCGCGATCCGCGCGAGCTGAGTACCGAGCAGTGCAAGTCCATCATCGACGAACTGCAGCGGATGCAGGTGTTCTACGTGAACATCGGCGGCGGCGAGCCCACCGTCCGGTCCGATTTCTGGGAGCTCGTCGACTACGCCACCGAGCACCAGGTCGGCGTCAAGTTCTCCACGAACGGTGTGAAGATCGACAAGAAGGTCGCCGCGCGGCTTGCCGCCAGCGACTACGTCGATGTGCAGATCTCCATCGACGGCGCGACCGCGGAGGTCAACGACGCGGTGCGCGGCCCCGGGTCCTTCGCGATGGCGGTCCGTGCCCTCGAGAATCTGGCCGAGGCCGGATTCAAGGACGCCAAGATCTCGGTCGTCGTCACCCGCCACAACGTCGGCCAGCTCGACGAGTTCAAGGCGCTCGCCGACAAGTACGGCGCGACGCTACGGATCACCCGGCTCCGTCCGTCCGGCCGTGGCGCCGACGTCTGGGACGAGCTGCACCCGACCCAGCCGCAGCAGCGCGAGCTGTACAACTGGCTCGTCGCGAACGGCGAAGGGGTCCTGACCGGCGACTCGTTCTTCCACCTGTCCGCCTACGGTGACGCGCTCCCCGGCCTGAACCTGTGTGGCGCAGGACGGGTGGTGTGCCTGATCGACCCCGTCGGCGACGTGTACGCCTGCCCGTTCGCGATCCACGAGCAGTTCCTCGCGGGAAACATCGTGGCCGACGGCGGTTTCCAGCACGTGTGGCAGCACTCCGACCTGTTCGCCGAGCTGCGTTCCCCGCAGACCGGCGGCGCGTGCAGCAAGTGCGACCACTACGACTCCTGCCGCGGCGGCTGCATGGCGGCCAAGTTCTTCACCGGCCTGCCGATGGACGGCCCCGACCCCGAGTGCGTGCAGGGCTACGGCGAGACCGCGCTCGCGGGCACCCGTGGCGAGATCCCCAAGTCGAGCGTCGACCACTCCCGTACCGGGAACCGTCGCACCCCGCGGGCGCCCGTCCCGCTGCAGCTGATGGTGCGCCCGCCCGCCAAGGTCTGCGACGAGAACCCGCTCGCGGGAATGAATTAACGAGACTTGTTCACCTCAGTAGAAAAGGTTCAGTGATGGCCAAGAATGCCTGGTTCGAGACCGTTGCGGAGGCGCAGCGGCGGGCCAAGAAGCGGCTGCCGAAGTCGGTGTACGGCGCGTTGATCGCCGGTTCGGAGCAGGGCCTGACCCTCGACGACAACACCTCCGCCTTCGGTGAGCTCGGATTCGCCCCGCACGTCGCGGGGCTGTCGGACAAGCGTGATCTGTCGACCACCGTGATGGGACAGCCGATCTCGATGCCCGTGCTGATCTCGCCGACCGGTGTGCAGGCCGTGCACCCCGACGGTGAGGTGGCGGTCGCCCGCGCCGCGGCCGCCCGCGGCGTCGCGATGGGGCTGAGCTCGTTCGCGAGCAAGTCGATCGAAGAGGTGACGGCGGCCAACCCGCAGACCTTCTTCCAGATGTACTGGGTCGGCAGCCGGGAGGTGCTCCTGCAGCGCATGGAGCGGGCACGCGCGGCAGGCGCGACCGGGCTGATCATGACCCTGGACTGGTCGTTCTCGCACGGACGCGACTGGGGCAGCCCGGCGATCCCGGAGAAGATGGACCTCAAGGCCATGGTCCGGTTCGCGCCGGAGGCCATCACCCGGCCGAAGTGGCTGTGGGAGTTCGCGAAGACCGGCCGGGTGCCGGACCTGACCACCCCGAACCTGGCCGCCCCCGGCGAGCAGGCCCCGACCTTCTTCGGCGCGTACGGCGAGTGGATGGGCACGCCGCTGCCGTCATGGGAGGACGTCGCATGGCTGCGTGAGCAGTGGGGCGGTCCGTTCATGCTCAAGGGCGTCATGCGGGTCGACGACGCCAAGCGCGCGGTCGACGCGGGCGTCACCGCGATCTCGGTGTCGAACCACGGCGGCAACAACCTCGACGGCACGCCTGCACCGATCCGGGCGCTGCCCGCGATCGCGGAGGCGGTGGGAAGCGACATCGAGGTGCTGCTCGACGGCGGCATCCGGCGCGGCAGCGACGTCGTCAAGGCGGTCGCCCTCGGTGCTCGTGCGGTGATGATCGGCCGTGGTTACCTGTGGGGCCTTTCGGCCAACGGCCAGGCGGGCGTCGAGAACGTGCTCGACATCCTCCGCGGGGGAATCGATTCGGCGCTACTGGGTCTCGGGCACTCGTCCGTGCAGGACCTGACCGCCGCGGACATCGTGATCCCGCCGGGATTCGCCCGCCCGCTCGGCCTCTGAGCCAGGAATAGGCGTCGCAGGTCGTGACGCTGCGGTTGACCGAAGGACTCACCCTGGCCGGGCGCACCGCCCGGTCCAGGGTGTTGTTCGGGCCCCACGAGACGAACCTGGGCAGCGATCGTTCCCTGTCCGGGCGCCACGTCGCCTACTACGAGCGACGCGCGCGGGGCGGTGCGGGCGTCCTCGTCACCGAGGTGGCCTCCGTACACGCCGACGACTGGCCGTACGAGCGGGCGCCGCTCGCCACGGACTGCGGTCCTGGCTGGCGGGACATCGCCGCCGCGTGCAGGCCGCACGGAACACTGGTGCTGGCCGGACTCGGCCACACCGGGCTGCAGGGCTCGAGTGCGAACTCGCAGTCGGCGCTGTGGGGGCCCTCACGCGTCGCGGACGTCGTCACCCGTGAGTTGCCCATGGAGATGGAACGGGGCGAGATCGACTCGCTGATAGCGGGATTCCGTTCTGCCGCGGCCTCGGCCAGGGATGCCGGGATGGACGGGGTCGAACTCGACGCGGGTCCGCGGGCGCTGCTGCGGCAGTTCCACTCGGGGCTGACCAACCTGCGCGAGGACGGGTACGGCGTCGACCGGCTCCGGCTCACCCGCGAGGTGATCGATGCCGTCCGCGGCGAGCTCGGTCCCGACCGGGTGCTGTCGCTGCGACTGAGCTGCGACGAGCTCGCGCCCTGGGCGGGGATCACCCCAGAGATCGCCGCACGGCACGCCCGCGAGTTGGCGGATTCTCTCGACCTGCTTGTGGTCGTTCGCGGCGGTCCGATGTCGGTGGATGCGTACCGGCCGGACGCACACACGGGACCGGTGTTCAACGTGAAACTGTGTGCGTCGATCCGTGCGGCGGTTGCGGGTGCGGTGCCGGTCGTGCTGCAGGGCAGCGTGATCGAGGCCGGTCAGGCGGAGCGCGCGCTCGCGGACGGTGCCGCCGATGCGGTGGAGATGACCCGCGCGCAGATCGCCGAGCCGGACCTGGTGGTCAAGGCGCGGAGCGGCGGCGGGCCCAGGAGGCCGGCCGAGGCCGCACCGCGGCCGTGCCTGCTCTGCAACCAGACCTGTCAGGTTCGCGACCCGCGCAATCCGATCATCACCTGCGTCGGGAATCCGTCGGCGGGGCACGAGAGCATCGACCCCGACGAGGGGTTGCCTGCCGAGGATCCGGGTCACGTTCTGGTCGTCGGCGGCGGGCCCGCAGGGTTGGAAGCCGCGCGGGTGCTGGCGCTGCGCGGTCACCGGGTCACCCTCGCCGAGCGCGGTCCCCGGCTCGGCGGCATGCTGCGGGTGGCCGCGGTCGGCGGCGGCCGCGCCGCGCTCGCGACGCTGGTGGACTGGCTGGAGTCCGAATGTCGCCGGCTCGGCGTCCATGTCGAGACCGGTCGGGCGATCACGGCCGAGGAGATCGACGCGGCGAGATCCGCAGGCCGCGCGGTGATCCTGGCGACCGGAAGCGTGCCGAACCCATGGCCGGGTGACCGCCACGCGAGCGTCGAGATCGTGGGCCCGCAGGAGGTACTGGCCGGAAAGCCGTTGCGGGAGGGCCCGATCCTGGTGTTCGACCCGGTGGGGGATCAGGTCGCCGTCGCGGTCGCCGAATGGCTCGCCGCCAGTGGCCACGAGGTGTCCATCGCGACACCGGACCAGGTCGTCGGCGTTCAGTTGGGCCGAACCGGCGACCTCTCCGCCGCCAATGCCCGGCTGCAGCGGGCAGGCGTCTCCCGCCACCTGAGCGTGACCGTTCGCTCGATCGACGCGGACGGGGTCCTGTTGGAGAACGTCTACACCGGCGAGCGGCGGGTGCAGGCCGCGGCGACGCTGATCGACTGCACGCACCGGGTTCCCGACGAGATGCTGTTCCGGCAGCGGCCCGCATCGGTCCGCGTCGGGGATTGCCTGGCGCCGCGAACCGCCGCCGAAGCGATCCGGGAGGGCCGGGCGGCGGCCGTCCGGGACGGGCGACCATGACCTACCGCCACCTGCTGACCCCGTTGGCACTGGGGCGGCTGACCCTGCGCAACCGGGTGGTGTTCTCGGCGCACCTGACCAACAGTGCCCGCGGCGGCCTGCCAACCGAACAGCACGCCGCGTACTACGAGGCGCGCGCCGGGGGCGGCGCCGGCCTGATCATCACCGAGGAACACAGCATCCACCCGTCGGACTGGCCGTACGAGAAGCTGATCCAGGGGTACCGGCCCGAGGTGGTCCCGCACTATCGGAAGATCACCGACGCCGTGCACGCCCACGGGTCGGTGATCGTGGCCCAGCTCAATCACAACGGCGGACAGGGCTCCGGGATGTACTCACGGCGGCCCGTTCTCGCGCCGAGTCCGGTGGCCGATCCGCTGTTCCGCGAGGTGCCGAAGGCGGTCGACGCGGCCGAGATCGCGGAACTCGTAGCGGGTTTCGCAGCCACCGCCGAGCACTGCAGGCGCGGCGGATTCGACGGTGTCGAGATCCAGTGCTCACAGGCATCGATCGTGCGGGCGTTCCTCTCACCCGACGCCAACCGACGTACGGATCGGTACGGGGGCGCGCTGGCGAATCGCGCCAGGTTCCTCCTCGAGATCGTGGCGTCGGTGCGCGCGGCGCTCGGGCCAGAGCCGGTGCTCGGCGTGCGGTTGACCGGCGAGGAGCTGATCGAGAACGGTATCCACCTCGACGAGGCGATCGAGGTCGCCGCGATGGTGGAGGCCTGCGGACACGTCGACTACATCAACACCTCGATCGGCATGGCGACGCAGACCCTGCACCTGATCGAGGGTTCCATGGCGGTGCCGCGCGGGTATGCCCTGTTCATCCCGAATGCGATCCGCAGGCGGGTGACGCTGCCGGTGATCGGCGTCGGCCGGTTCACGGACCCGGAGCATGCGGATCTCGCGATCGAGGAGGGCCATTGTGACCTGATCGGGGTCGTGCGCGGACAGATCGCGGACCCCGATTTCGCCGCCAAGGCCGCGGCAGGCCGGGCCGGCGATATCCGGACCTGTCTGTCCTGCAATCAGGAGTGCATCGGCCGGGTCGGCCTTGGCCGCTGGCTCGGATGCGTCGAGAATCCCATGGCCGGACGGGAATCGGTTCCGTTGCCGATGCCGCGACGGCTCGGTCTGCGGGTCTGCGTTGTCGGCGGCGGACCGGCCGGGCTGCAGGCCGCGGCCACGGCGGCGCAGCGTGGTCACCGGGTCACGCTGTTCGAGCGGGACGCGCACATCGGCGGTCAGGTCCGAGCCGCGGCAGGTGCGGCAGGCCGGGCCGAGTTCGGCGAGCTGGTGCGGAATCTCGAGGCGGAATGCGCGCGGTACGGCGTCGAGGTCAGGACCGGTGTCGACGTGGACGCTGACCTGCTGCGGTCACTGGCGCCCGACGCGGTGGTCGTCGCGACCGGGGCCCGGCCGCAGCGTCCGCGATGGGCGGGGGAGTCGACGCGGGTGGTGGACGTGCGGGACGTGCTCGAGGGCCGGGCCGATCCCGGTGGCCGTGTGCTCGTGATCGACGAGCTGGGCTTCCACCAGGCGACGTCGGTCGCCGAATCGCTCGCCGACCGTGGCTGTGCGGTGACCGTCGCGACCAACGGCATGATCGTCGGCCAGGACCTGGGCCTCACGCTGGACATGGAGGGCTGGCAGAGCAGGGCGCACAGCAAGGGCATCGCGCAGCTCACGGACCTGGTGCCGATGGGGGTCGTCGCGGCGGCTGGGTCGGCGGTGCGGGTCGCGCTGCTGCACCACCCGACCGGGGTGACCTCAGAGCCGGAGTTCGACTGGGTGGTGTGTGCGGTGCATCAGCAGCCCGAGGACGGCCTCTGGAAGCAATTGTCCGACAGCGAGTTCGAGGTCCATCGGATCGGCGACGCGCTGACACCTCGGCGCGCGGACGCGGCGGTGCGGGAGGGGCATCGGATCGCAGTGGCGCTCTGAGGCGCGTCAGATTCCGGTGGCGCGATCGCCCGGCAGCAGGCGTTGCGGCAGCTGGCTGAACACCCAGCCGCGCGTACCGTCCGGGGTGAGCAGCCAGATCACATCGAAGCGGTCCTCCGGCCACGGGTCGGGCGGCGTCGAATCGATCTCGCCGAGCGCATCGACGATCTCGGGGAGGTACTCGCGCTGCCAGGAGATCAGGACCGGGCCAGGCGTGCGCAGCACCCGTTTCGCGAGAGCCTTGACCTCCGATCGCCCGATGTCGGTGTCCACCTCGACGCCGAGCTTGTCGGCCAGCGGCGAGATCGTCTGCAGTGAGCGCTTGCTGCCGTCCTTCTTGCTCGGTGTGGATGCGAACAGGGCCTCGGGGCGGACCAGCCCTGCTGGCGGCTCGCCTGCGTCGGGCGCGAAGAGCGCTGCGAGCGCGGTTGCGCGTTGCCAGCCGGTGGGGGTGAGCGATTCGTCGCACCGGGTGCCGTCCCGGTCCACCCCGAAGGGCGGTTCGTCGCCCTCGGGTCGTTCCGCATGCCGGATCAGCATGATCGTCGTCGCGCGCGTCACCTCGTCCTTGGCCATGGGGCCATCCTGCCCTTCGAGGGTCAGTCCTCCCGTCGGTTTACGGCAACCACGGCCGTGGCGGATTGGAGCAGGCCCCAGGAGAACTGCGCCTCGCACGCGGCGCCGTCCGGAGTGGCGAACACGGCGGCCGCATGGCTGGCGACGGTCCCGGCGGACATGCGGTAGCGGACGGGGGCGCAGGTCGACTCCAGGTCGTCTATGACCACCAGCCACGGCCGCAGATCCGCCACCGAGGCGATGGTGGGCGCGGCCCCGTCGGTCATCCTGGCCAGTCGCTCGTCGACGACGTCCCCTCCTGGCCCGAAGGTGACCTGGAACTGCAGTCCGGGCCACAGCGGCATCGGCCAGGCCTCGATGGCGAGCTCGCCGACCGCGGGCAGCAGCCGTGAGCTCACCACGGCGGGCCTGCCGAGGGCGAGACGGTACCGCGTGGCGCCACCGGGGAATCCGCCCCGCAGGCCGCGCTGCCACTGGGCGTGCGCGGCGCGCAGGTCGGTGGCGCTCTTGCCGAGGTTCTTGAGGGCGGCCCCGACCAGCGCCGGCTGGTGGTCGTGCATCCGGCGGAGCAGCATCAGCTCGAAGTTCACGGTGCCGAAGCCTCGCAGCGGCATTCGGTCCTGTCCCACGTGCCGATCGTAGGCCGCCGATTCCGTTGGCCCGCGGATTCTCGACCACGAGTCGGGGTAACCAGTTAAAGTGGTGTAATGAGTCGGACCGATGCCGTCACCCTCGTCGCCGCGGATGGCGCAAGATTTTCCGTGGTCGGCGGCGCCACCTGCATCGAGTTCCTCTACACCGGTGGTCTCGGCGAGCGGGCACGGTGGGAGACCCTGCACGGCCCCCGTGACCTCGCGGCCTGGGCGAGTGCCTCCCAGCTGATCCGTGGGAGTGTCCCGCCGGAGGGGGTCGAGGTGGGGCCCGCCGACCTGGCCGAGGCGATCGCACTGCGGGAGGTGCTGTGGCGCAGCATCAATCGGCTCGCCGACGGCCAGCCGGTCGCGGAAGCGGATGTCGACGCGCTCAACGCCGTCGCGGCCCGCCCAGACCTCGCGCCCCGGCTGTCGGCGGGGGTGGTGGCGGTCGCCTCGCCGGTCACGGCGGCACGTGTGCTGGCCTCGGTTGCCCGCGACGCGGTCGCGTTGGCCGGGGGACCGCTCGCCGCGCGGGTGCGGCGCTGCGCGGCCGACGATTGTGCCCTGGTGTTCGTGGACACCTCGCGGCCGGGGGCGCGCCGCTGGTGCGCCATGTCGCGCTGCGGCAACCGAGACAAGGCAAGGACAAGGCGACGGAGGGAAGCCGGACATGACCGAGACGAGTAGTGCGCGCCAGGTGGGGCTGACCAGGGACGCGGGGTGGGAGATCGGGGTGTCGAAGACGCTGCCGTATCCCGTGGAGGCGGTCTGGCGCCTGCTGTCGGGGCACCCCGCCGTGTGGTTGGGCATCGGGGCGGTGCTCCCAGAGGCCACCGGCGGCGCCTGGCGGGCGGACGACGGTACCCGTGGGGAACTGCGCAGCAGGCGCGAGCACGACCGGATCCGGCTGACGTGGCGGCCGCGGAACTGGACCCACGACAGCACGGTCCAGGTGGCGATGCGCGAGACCGCGACCGGGACCGTGGTGCGGTTCCATCAGGAGCGTCTGGCGGATCAGGGCGAGCGCGAGCGGCAGCGCGAGCACTGGCGTGCCGTGCTCGGGCGCCTGGAGGCGGCACTGTCCCAGTAGGTTTCGGGCGCAGTGAATGGTCCGTTCGTTCGACCTGTCCGGGCGAACGTTTCCGTTCACCTCGGTGGGCGCGCATAGCATCGGGGGGTGACCGAGGATCTCGCTGCCGCCACCTGGCCCGACATCGACGCCGACGCGCCCGCCATCGCGGTGCCGGTCGGCTCACTCGAGCAGCACGGGCCGCACCTGCCGCTGGACACCGACACCCGGATCGCGGTCGCGGTGGCGCGGTCGCTGCCCGGCATGGCGCTCGCCCCCGCCATCGCCTACGGGGCCAGCGGTGAGCACGAGGGCTTTGCGGGAACCGTCTCGCTCGGCGCGTCCGCTCTCGAGGCGGTGGTCGTCGAGTACGGGCGTTCGGCGTGTCGCTGGTCCCCGCGTGTGTTGCTGGTGAACGGGCACGGCGGCAACGCACCCACCCTCGCGAAGGCGGTCGCTCTGCTGCGTTACGAGGGCCGGGACGTCGCCTGGTTGCCCTGCGCGGTGCCGGGAGCCGATGCCCACGCGGGGCGCACTGAAACCTCCCTGCTGCTGCACCTTTCGCCAGGTGACGTGCGGATGGACCGGGCACAACCGGGCGTCACCCAGCCCATCGGTGAGCTGATGGACCGGTTGCGGGCCGGCGGGATCGCGTCCGTCAGCGCGAACGGGGTGCTCGGCGATCCGACCGAGGCGAGTGCGGCCGAAGGTGAACTGGTGTTCGAGCAGATGCTGGCGCGCTGTGTTGCGGCCGTGTTGCGTTGGCAACCAGATGGCAAAGGCATGTTGCGGTGAGAGCAGATCCGAATACGATCACCTGATGCGCCAAGCTCGACTACCCGACGGATTCGGGGTGAGAATCGATCCAAAGGTGCGCACCTTCTCGGGTGGACGGGTATTGATCGGGGGTTCCCCGACCCGGATGCTCAAGCTCGCCCCGACCGCGGCGGCGATGATCGGTGACGGATACCTGAAGGTCGTCGACACCCAGTCCGCGCAGGTTGCCCGGCATCTCCTCGATTCAGGGGTGGCGAACCCCCGGCCGATGAGTTCGCCGTCGAATCAGGACGTCACGGTCGTCATCCCGCTCCACAACAACATCGCCGGCCTCAATCGGCTGCTGCCCGCGCTGCGCGGACTCTCGGTGATCGTCGTCGACGACGGTTCCGACGATCCGGTGACAACCCCGCCGTGCTGCGACGGGCGGGCCGAGGTGCGGGTGCTCCGCCATCCGACCGCACTCGGACCTGCCGCCGCCCGCAACACCGGGATGGCTGCCGCGACAACGGAGTACGTGGCCTTCCTGGATTCCGACGTAGTGCCCCGGCTGGGCTGGCTCGAGGCGATGCTGGGTCACTTCAGTGATCCGGCGGTCGCGATGGCCGCACCGCGGATCGTCGCTCTCCAGCCCGATGCGGGCGCGATCGCCCGGTACGAGCACGCTCGATCCTCGCTCGATCTGGGGCGCAAGGAGGGCGCGGTGCGGGCGGGGAGCCCGGTGTCCTACGTGCCGAGTGCGGCGATGTTGGTCCGCAGGCGTGCGCTCGAGGAGTGCGGCGGGTTCGACGCGGAGATGCACGTGGCCGAGGATGTCGACCTCTGCTGGCGGCTGCACGCGGCGGGCTGGCGGCTGCGCTACGAGCCGATCGCCAATGTCGCCCATGATCACCGCGTCTCGTTCCGTAAGTGGTTCGGCCGCAAGCTCTTCTATGGCACGGGCGCGGCCCCGCTCGCGCTCCGGCACGAGGGGCTGGTGCCGCCCGTCGCCATGTCGCCGTTGACGCTGCTGGCCGTGCTGCTGGCCGCGACCTGCACCAGGCTCGGCCTGGCCGGGTCCCTTGTCGCGCAGCTCGTCACCGTCATCCGCCTGCGCCGGACCTTCCGGGAGCTCGACCAGCCGACCCGGATCTCGGTGGTCCTCGCCGCGCAGGGCTTCGCGGGCGGGGTCTGGCAGCTGGCCTCGGCGATGTGCAGGCACTATTGGCCGGTGACGCTGCTGGCCGCGTTGGTCTCGTCCCGTGTCCGTCGCGCCTTGCTTGCGGTGGCCGTGGCCGAGGGCCTCGCCGACTGGTTCACGCACCGGGAGCCGGGCGGACTGGGGCCGGTGCGGCACACCGTGTTCAAGCGGATGGACGACGTCGCCTACGGCACCGGCCTGTGGCGCGGGGCGATTGCCGAGCGCAGCATGGCCGCGCTCAAGCCACGGCTGCGGGGCTGACCGGTGCCGGCCCCCGATCCGGTGGCCGATGTGATCGTGGTGGGCGGCGGGTCCAGCGGCTGTGTGGTCGCCGCGCGCCTGAGCGCGAACCCCGATCGTGCGGTGCTGCTGATCGAGGCCGGGCCCGGTTCGGGCGATCCAGGGCCGTTGGGCCTGCTGCCGGTCGGACCGCACAGCGACGTCGCCGTTGGCTATCCGGTCGAGTTGCGGCCGGGGCGCAGCACGACCATCGCCCGCGGCCGGGTGCTCGGCGGATCCGGGGCGGTCAACGGTGGGTACTTCATCCGCGGCACCGCGTCCGACTTCCGGAGCTGGCCGGCGATGTGGTCGTATTCCGAAGTGCTGCCGTACTTTCGGAAGCTCGAGACCGACCGGACTGGCGACTCCCGGTGGCACGGTGACGACGGTCCGATGCCGGTCACGCGGATCGGTCGCGAGAGCATGCATCCCGTCAGTTCCGCCTTCCTCGACGCCTGCGCGACGGAGGGATTCGGGTACTCGGCGGATCTCAATGCGCCGGACGCGGACGGCGCGGGCCCGGTACCGCTCAACGCGGTCGCGGGGCGCCGGATCAGCACCGCAGCCGCCTACCTCGAACCGATTCTCGGCAGGCCGAATCTGCGGGTGCGGACCGGCGTCGTCGCCCGCCGAGTGGTGTTCGACGGTGTGCGGGCGGTGGGAGTCGAGGCGGAGATCGCGGGTGAGCTGTGCCTGCTCCCGGCCCATCAGGTGGTGTTGTGCGCGGGCGCGATCGGAACCGCCCATCTGTTGATGCACTCGGGAATAGGTTCAGCACAACATCTTTCGGGACTGGGGTTGCCGGTGGTCGCGGACCGGCCCGGCGTCGGTCGCGACTTCGGTGACCATCCCGAGGTGACGCTGGCGTACCGGCCTCGCCTGCGCCTGCCGAGGAACGAGCACACCGCCGTCCTGGAAGCGGTGCTGGAGGTGGACGGCATCGAGATCCGTCCGTACACCGCACCGTTCGCGGAGATCATTCCCGGCGTGGCGGATCCGGACCCGCGGCTCGGGGTGGCGCTGATGCGCCCGGACAGCAGGGGCGAGCTCGCCCTGCGGTCGTCAGACCCGGAGGACCCGCCCGTCGTCCGGTACCGGTACCTGGCGTCCGCAGCCGACCGGACTGCGATGCGGTCCGGCCTCGATCTGGCGCGCGGGTTGCTGGCCTCGGCGGCGTTCGGGCGGGTTGCCGCTGGCGCGGGACCGTCGCCGACCGAGACCTTCGAGGACCTCGGCACCTCCGTGCACCTGTCCGGAACCTGCCGGATGGGATCGGAGGCCGACCGCGACGCCGTCGTGGACGACCGCTGCCGGGTGATCGGCGTGGACGGGGTCCTGGTGGCCGACACCTCGGTGATGCCCGTGGTCACCTCGCGCGGTCCGCATGCGACCGCGGTGATGATCGCCGAACGGGTGTCCGCCCTGATCGAGGGCGACGCGAGTCCCGCACACGACGCCCAGGGGAGTGGCAGAGTGTGACCGGCGTTACAGTTGGTGGGACGTCACGGAGGAACTCGATTGACCAGAGCAACGCACGGCAACCCCTGGATTGCCGTACGGCCGGGCGATGATGTCGCGCAACTCGCGCGATTGATGTCGTCTGCCCACAGGTCGTTCGTCGACGGTGGCCAGGGGCAACCCGTCGATCCCGCGGCCGCGGGGCACGACCCGGTCCGGTCGGTGGTCCTCGATTCGTGGCTGCGCAGCCGGAACAAGGGCGTGAACCCCGATGCCGTCGGCGACGGTGTGGACCTCGACGGCGTCGAACTGGAGCGATACCGCTCCGCGCACCCGATGGCGCTGATCCGTCCCGTGGTCCGCAAGCTGCTGGTCGACGACGCCGCCGACACCGGCCTGCTCGTCGCGATCAGCGATGCCGAGGGGCGCCTGCTCTGGGTGGAGGGTGACTCGCAGGCAAAGGACAGGGCGCTCGCGATGAACTTCGTGGAGGGGGCCGACTGGAGCGAGGACCGCGTCGGCACCAATGCCCCGGGGACCGCGCTCGCGCTCGACCACTGCGTGCAGATCTTCGAGGCCGAGCACTTCAGCCGCACGGTCCACGACTGGAGCTGCTCCGCGGCTCCTGTCCACGACCCGATGAGCGGCCAGATCCTCGGCGCCATCGACATCACCGGCGGGCCGCGGGTCGCGGTGCCCGAGGTGCTCTCGTTGATCCGGGCCACCGTCGCCGCTGCCGAGTCCGAGCTACGCCTGCACCTGCTGAACTCGCCCCGGCTGCTCGGCGACACCTCGCCGCGCCTCCAGGTTCTCGGATCCGAGCGGCCGACCCTGGTGCGGGACGGCGACCGGACGAGCCTCTCGCAGCGGCACGCCGAGATCCTGCTGCTGCTGTCCGAACACCCCGAGGGGCTCAGCTCCGACCACCTCGCGGTGCTGCTCGACGAGTCGGAGCTGGACTCGGTGACGATCCGCGCGGAGATGTCGCGGTTGCGCAAGGTGTTCGGCGCCGCGGGACTCGGATCCCGTCCGTATCGGTTGCTGACGGAACTCGGCTCGGACGTGGACGAGGTCCGCCGCGCGCTCGACCGCGGTGACGCGGCCGCCGCGCTCCGGGTCTATCGCGGTCCGGTGTTGCCGGGCTCGGTCGCGCCAGGGGTCGAGGACATCAGGAACGACCTGCGCGGCCGCATGCGTGCGGCGCTGCTGCGAGCAGGCGACCAGGGCCTGCTCGCCAAGTGGACGAGCACGGTCGAGGGCAGGGAGGACACCGGCGCGTGGGCCGCCTACCTGTCCTCGATGGACCGCCGATCGCCGATGTATGACCAGGTCAAGTCGCGGATCGAGACACTCGACCGGCGGCTGGGGGTCTGAGCCCCGCCGGACGCAACGTTGTTGCAACCCTCGCGATCCTAGTGTTCTGAATCACACCCCCGGGGCGACACTCGCGTCGTCGGCAGGGGAGAGACAGCACACCACGAGGAGCCTTCGATGACCGTGTACGCCCGTCCGGGTTCACCCGATTCCGTCATGTCCTTCCAGTCCCGCTACGACAACTGGATCGGTGGACAGTGGGTGCCGCCCGTCAAGGGCCAGTACTTCGAGAACCCGACCCCGGTCACCGGTCAGCCGTTCTGCGAGATCGCCCGCGGCACCGCCGAGGACATCGAGCTCGCCCTCGACGCCGCGCACGCCGCCGCCCCCGCCTGGGGCAAGACCTCGGTCGCCGAGCGCGCCGTGATCCTCAACAAGATCGCGGACCGGATGGAGCAGAACCTCGAGTCCATCGCCCTCGCCGAGTCCTGGGACAACGGCAAGCCGATCCGCGAGACCCTGAACGCCGACATCCCGCTCGCCATCGACCACTTCCGCTACTTCGCGGGGGCCATCCGGGCCCAGGAGGGATCGCTCTCGGAGATCAACTCCGACACCGTCGCGTACCACTTCCACGAGCCGCTCGGCGTGGTCGGCCAGATCATCCCCTGGAACTTCCCGATCCTGATGGCGGTGTGGAAGCTGGCGCCCGCGCTGGCCGCGGGCAATGCGATCGTGCTCAAGCCCGCCGAGCAGACGCCCGCCTCGATCCTGCACCTGATCGGCATCATCGGTGACCTGCTGCCCGCAGGGGTGCTCAACATCGTCAACGGCTTCGGCACCGAGGCGGGCAAGCCGCTCGCCTCGAGCCCGCGGATCAAGAAGATCGCCTTCACCGGCGAGACCACCACCGGCCGGCTGATCATGCAGTACGCGTCGCAGAACCTGATCCCGGTCACCCTGGAGCTCGGCGGCAAGAGCCCGAACATCTTCTTCTCCGATGTGCTCGCCGCCAACGACGACTATCAGGACAAGGCACTCGAGGGCTTCACCATGTTCGCGCTCAACCAGGGCGAGGTGTGCACCTGCCCGTCCCGCGCGCTCATCCAGGGCGAGATCTTCGACGAGTTCCTCGCGATGGCGGCCGTCCGTACCAAGGCGGTACGCCAGGGTGACCCGCTCGACACCGAGACCATGATCGGCGCGCAGGCCAGCAACGACCAGCTGGAGAAGATCCTGTCCTACATCGAGATCGGCAAGGCCGAGGGCGCCCAGCTGGTGACCGGTGGCGAGCGTGCCGAGCTCGGTGGCGACCTGTCCGGCGGCTTCTACGTGCAGCCGACGGTGTTCACCGGCAACAACAAGATGCGGATCTTCCAGGAGGAGATCTTCGGGCCGGTGGTGTCGGTGACGTCCTTCAAGGATTACGACGAGGCCATCGAGATCGCCAACGACACCCTGTACGGCCTCGGTGCCGGGGTCTGGTCCCGCGACGGCGGGGTGGCCTACCGCGCAGGCCGCGACATCCAGGCGGGCCGGGTGTGGACGAACACGTACCACCAGTACCCCGCGCACGCGGCGTTCGGCGGCTACAAGCAGTCCGGCATCGGCCGCGAGAACCACCACATGATGCTCGATCACTACCAGCAGACCAAGAACTTGCTGGTCAGCTACGCCCCGAAGGCGCAAGGCTTCTTCTGATCCCGAGGCTCGTGGCCTCATGGCCCGAGCCCACGATCGCACGGCGCTCGCCAATGCCCCCCTGCGGCGGGCGCCGTGACCATGACACGGCGCCCGCTCATCCCCCCGAGGCGGGCGCCGTGTCTCCACTTCACGCCGAGACGGAGGTTCCGATGGCGGACCCGATGACGGTGCCCGGCCGGATCGTCGCGACCGCGGCGGCGATGGACCTGCTCCGTCGCCTCGGCAGGATGCACGGACCGCTGATGATGCACCAGTCCGGCGGATGCTGCGACGGCTCGGCCCCGATGTGTTATCCCGCAGGCGAGTTCATCGTCGGAGACCGTGACGTCCTGGTCGGCCTGCTCGACCTGCGGCTCGGGGTCGGCGAGGTGCCGAGCTCGACTCCCGACGGTGATGACGCTGTCCCCGTGTGGATCTCGGGCACGCAGTTCGCGGCCTGGCAGCACACCCAGCTGGTGCTGGACGTGGTCCCCGGGCGCGGTTCGGGTTTCAGCCTCGAGGCGCCGGAGGGCGTGCGCTTTCTGAGCCGGGCCCGCGCGTTCACGCCTGAGGAGACCGTCGCGCTCGCCGAGACCGAACCGGTCACCGGGCAGAGCTGGGAGGAGGGGCGGCGCCCCGACCCGCCCGCCGAACCCCAGGTGGTCGCCGAGGCGGTCGATGCCTGTCCCGTCCCCGGTGGCCCGAGGAACTGAACAGCCGTTACCCCGTGGACATCAATTCATGACATAGATCTTCGAGACTGTGCGCAGCCGCGTCGCCCCTGGTGGCGCCGCCGGTGTCGTGTGATCATTCACTAGGAGAAGGAGGTCGCCATGGCGATCACCACCAAGAAGGCCTCGCACGAGGACTTCCACAACGAGGACAGTGAGTATCTCGCGAAGCGGACGCTCAAGTCGGGCTCCGCCGGCTGGTTGCTGCTGGCCGGGCTCGGCGTGAGCTACGTGATCTCCGGTGACTACGCCGGGTGGAACAACGGGCTGGCCGAGGGCGGCTTCGGCGGTCTGCTCATCGCGGGCGTCGTCATCGCAGGCATGTACCTGGCGATGGTGCTCGGCATGGCCGAGATGTCCTCGGCGTTGCCCGCCGCGGGCGGCGGCTACACCTTTGCCAGGCGGGCGCTCGGACCCTGGGGCGGATTCGCAACCGGCACAGCAATTCTCATCGAGTATGCGATCGCGCCGGCCGCGATCGCGACCTTCATCGGCGGCTACGTCGAGTCATTGGACCTGTTCGGGATCACCGACGGCTGGTGGGTCTATCTCGCCGTCTACGCCATCTTCATCGGCATCCACCTGACCGGCGCCGGCGAGGCGCTGAAGGCGATGTTCGTGATCACCGCGATCGCGCTGGTCGGCCTCGTCGTGTTCGCGGTGTCCGCGTGGGGCCTGTTCGACCCGAGCAACCTGACCGACATCGCGGCGGACCCCGCCGCCGCGGGCAGCTCCAGCTTCCTACCCTTCGGGTGGTTCGGGATCTGGGCCGCCGTGCCGTTCGCCATCTGGTTCTTCCTTGCGGTGGAGGGTGTTCCGCTCGCCGCCGAGGAGGCCCGCGAGCCCGAGAAGAACGTGCCGAAGGGCATCATCATCAGCATGCTGCTCCTGATCATCACCGGGGCATCCGTGCTCTTCCTCGCCACCGGCGCGCTCGGGGCCGAGGCCCTGTCGACCTCCGGTAACCCGCTGGTGCAGGCGCTCGGCGACGGCGGAGCGGCCAAGGCCGTCAACTACATCGGCCTGGCGGGCCTGGTCGCGAGCTTCTTCTCGATCATGTACGCGTACTCCCGTCAGACCTTCGCGCTCTCGCGCGCCGGGTACCTGCCGACCCGGCTCTCGGTGACCAACTCCCGCAAGGCCCCGACTCTCGCGTTGATCGTCCCCGGCGTCATCGGCTTCATCCTCTCGCTCACCGGCGAGGGCGCGATGCTGCTCAACATGGCGGTGCTGGGCGCGGCGGTCAGCTACGTGCTGATGATGATCAGCCACATCGTGCTCCGCAAGCGTGAGCCGGGCATGGCGCGTCCGTACCGCACCCCGGGCGGCATCGTGACGACGTCCTTCGCGCTGGTGATCGCCATCGCGGCGGTGATCGCCACCTTCCTGGTCGACCCGACCGCGGCGATGTGGACCGTGGTCGCGTTCGGCGCCTTCATGGCCTACTTCGGCTTCTACAGCCGGCACCACCTGGTGGCCAACTCGCCCGATGAGGAGTTCGCGATTCTCGCGAAGGCGGAAGAAGAACTGGAATGACGCGCTACAGCCAGACGATCGGCGGCACCACCCACAGCTTCGACGGGCTCGTCGAGCTGATGGCGAAGGCGACCCCGCTGCGCAGCGGCGACGAGCTGGCCGGATGCGCGGCCGCCTCCGATGCCGAGCGCGCGGCGGCGCAGTGGGCACTAGCCGACGTCCCGCTCGAGACGTTCCTGCACGAGTTGCTGGTGCCGTACGAGACCGACGAGGTCACCAGGCTGATCATCGACTCGCACGATCGCGCTGCGTTCCAGCCGATCTCGCACCTGACGGTCGGGGGTCTGCGTGACTGGCTGCTCGAGGTGGCCGCGGGTGACGACGCGGCCACCACGCTGCGGGCGGTCGCGCCGGGGCTGACGCCGGAGATGGTGGCGGCGGTCAGCAAGATCATGCGGAACCAGGACCTCATCGCGGTCGCGCGGGCGGCCGTGGTCACCGCGGGTTTCCGGACCACGGTCGGCCTGCCCGGCAGGCTGAGCACCCGGCTGCAGCCGAACCATCCGACCGACGACCCGCGCGGCATCGCGGCCGCCACGCTGGACGGGCTGCTGCTCGGTTGCGGCGACGCGGTGATCGGGATCAACCCGGCGACCGACTCGCCGCACGCCACCTCGGACCTGCTCCACCTGCTCGACGAGATCCGGCAGCGATTCGAGATCCCCACTCAGTCCTGCGTGCTCTCCCACGTCACCACCACGATGGAACTGATCGAGGCGGGCGTGCCGGTGGACCTGGTGTTCCAGTCCATCGCGGGCACCGAGGGCGCGAACGCGAGCTTCGGTGTCACCGTGCCACTGCTGCGGGAGGCCAATGCCGCGGGGCGCTCGCTCGGGAGGGGCACCGTCGGCAACAACGTGATGTACCTGGAGACCGGCCAGGGCTCCGCGCTGAGCGCGGGTGCCCACCTGGGCACCGGGGGACGTCCCGTGGACCAGCAGACGCTGGAGACGCGCGCCTACGCGGTGGCCCGCGACCTGGAACCGCTCCTGGTCAACACGGTGGTGGGTTTCATCGGTCCGGAGTACCTGTACGACGGCAAGCAGATCATCAGGGCCGGACTGGAGGACCACTTCTGCGGGAAGCTGCTCGGGCTGCCGATGGGCGTCGACGTCTGCTACACCAACCACGCCGAGGCCGACCAGGACGACATGGACACCCTGCTCACCCTCCTCGGCGCGGCGGGGGCGGCGTTCGTCATCGCGGTGCCGGGGGCGGACGACGTGATGCTCGGCTATCAGAGCCTGAGCTTCCATGACGCGCTGTACGTCCGGCAGGTGCTCGGCCTGCGGCCCGCCCCGGAGTTCGAGGCCTGGCTGCACCGGCTCGGCATGACCGACGCGGCGGGCCGGGTCCTCCCGGTGGACGCGGCGGCCTCACCGCTGCGCGCTCTGACGGGGGCGCTGTGAACCTCGAGAAGCGTGCGGGTACGGCACGCGCCGATGCGGAGCCACGGGACTTCTGGGAGGAGCTGCGGCTCAGCACGCAGTCCCGGATCGGGCTCGGCCGGGCCGGGGACTCGCTGCCGACCGACCGGGTGCTCGAGTTCCGCGCCGCGCACGCCGCGGCCCGCGATGCGGTGCACCTGCCGTTGGACGCCGATGTGCTGTCCCAGCAGGTCGAGGCGCTCGGGCTCGGCAGTCCCGTGCGGGTGACGAGCCGGGCAGGCAGCCGCGCCGAGTACCTGCGCAGGCCCGACCTCGGTCGGCTGCCCGCCGATCTGGCGGGAGTACCGCGCAGCGGAGCCGACCTGGGTTTCGTTCTCGGGGACGGTCTCTCGCCCCGAGCCCTGATGGATCACGGTGCCGCGCTGCTGGGGGCGCTGGCCGAGGAACTCTCGGACCGGTACTCGCTCGCGCCGCCGGTGATCGCGACGGAGGCGCGGGTGGCGCTCGGTGACCACATCGCCGAGGCGATGGGGGTCCGGACCCTGATCGTGTTGATCGGGGAGCGGCCGGGACTGTCGGTGGCGGACAGCCTCGGCATCTACCTGACGCATCTACCCCGGCCCGGTCGCACCGATGCCGATCGAAACTGCGTCTCCAACATCCACCCACCGGAGGGACTCGGCTACGCCCAGGCCGCAAAGGTGGTGGCGGGCTTGGTGTCCGGCGCCCGAAAGCTGGGACGCTCCGGAGTCGACCTCAAGGACACCTCGCGGTCCGACGCGTTGTCCTCCGGAGAGGTTCTCACCCTCGACTGACCTGCTCGGCCGCCGCTGAGAGGTCCTCCCTTCGTCGCCACTGTGTTTCCGCGTGATTCATGTGCCGGCGTGCTTCCGCGCGCCCGCACCACTCGAGAAAGAGGTTTCCTGGTGAAGTCGTTCCGTACGCGCGCCGCCTGGGCGTGTGCCCTGTCCGGCGTGATCGCGCTGACCGCATCCTGCTCGTCCGGCGGTGACGGCGCCGCCGCTGCCGCGCCCGACACCAGCAGCTGCGCCGTTCTCGACCCGGGGCTCGAATGGTTCGGCGAGAACCGGCAACTGCTGGACCGCATGATCGCGGAGAAGGGCACCTGTGGTGTCGACGGTGACGTCGCCGACGGTGCCCCGCTCGCGCTGTTCGACTGGGACAACACCGTGGTCAAGAACGATATCGGCAGTGCGACCGCGTACTGGATGATCAAGAACGACAAGATCCTTCAGCCCGAGGGTGCGGATTGGGCGACGACGAGCCGATTCCTGACCCCGGACGCGGTTGCGGCGCTTGGCGCGGCCTGCGGCACCGAGGTGGCGCCCGGCGGCCCGCTGCCCACCCGTTCCGATCTCGACTGCGCCGACGAGATGGTCGCCGTGCTGGACGACGAGACCACGTCGGGGAAGCCGGCCTTCGCCGGTTACGACCATCGGCGGACGAAGCCCGCGTACGCCTGGGCGGTTGCGCTGATGGGTGGGCATTCCGCCGACGAGGTGGCCGACTACGCCAGGGCGGCAAGAACGGAGAACCTCGCCGCCGAGGAGGGCGCCGAGCAGACCGTGGGAACCACCGAGGTCGACGGGTACGTGAGGTACTACCCCCAGATCGCCGACCTCGTGAAGGTACTGCGTACCAACGGTTTCGATGTTCGCATCATCTCCGCATCGGCGGAGCCCGTGGTGCGGGTGTGGGCGGAGGAGCTGGGCCTTGCGCCCGAACGGGCGATGGGCGTACGTCCGGTCGTCGAGAACGGTGTCCTCACGAGGCACCTCGTCGGCTGTGGCGGCGTGGCCGACGGTGAGGACTCGGTGATCCCGTACATCGACGGCAAGCGGTGCCAGGTCAACGAGGTCGTGTTCGGGGTGAGCGGGCCCGCGGCGTTCGATCAGTTGCCCGCCGACCGGCGCCAGGTGTTCGCGGCGGGCGACTCCGTCACCGACGTGACGTTCCTCGGGGA
This sequence comes from Rhodococcus sp. UNC363MFTsu5.1, assembly GCF_000686785.1. NCBI lineage: Bacteria > Bacillati > Actinomycetota > Actinomycetes > Mycobacteriales > Nocardiaceae > Rhodococcus > Rhodococcus sp. UNC363MFTsu5.1. The sequence continues at coordinate 49,681 of NZ_JMLO01000005.1, read as the reverse complement.
CGCGACCGGGGCGCGCCTGGTGATCAACCGCAACAACGCCGAGCTCATGTGCAACGCCTACGACAACAGTGACGAGCGGTGGCTGGTCAATCCGATGTTCCTCGATCCGAAGGACCGCGCGGAGGAGCCCTACCCCTGCTCGACCAAGGCCTTCACCGCCGCGGACGGCGGCAAGGGGGCGGTCCACCGGGCCGACGGATCGGTGATCGAGGATCAGGCCGACACCGTCTACTGACGTGTGAACGCCGCGAGTGGGGTCGGTTCGGTGAACCGACCCCACTCGCGACGGTCAGGCCGCTGCGGCGGCGCTCTGTGCCGAGAGCTTCCTGAGCCCGGCGGGGTAGAGGCGCTTGCCTGCGACAAGGGCGACGATCGCGAGGAGGTACACCAGTGGCGACAGCTGCAGGGCCTCGAGCAGGCCGAGGTGATCGGCGAGGACGCCGATGACGAAGGGGCCCAACGCCAGGCCGAGGACGTTGTTGGCGACGGTGAGGGTGCCGAGCGCGGACGACCGCACCGACGGGTGGGTCAGGCTGGCCACCATGGCCGCCGAGGGGCCCGATGATCCCGCGGCGAAGAAGGCTCCGACTCCCAGCAGGACGAGTTGTGGCGCCCCGGTGTCCAGGCGGAGTCCGAGGCCGAGTGCGAGGAACGAGATCAGGCAGAAAGCGATCGCGCTCGACCACTTTCCGGCCGGGTTGTTCCTGCTCACCCGGTCGGTGATGATGCCGCACACGATCATTCCCGTCCCGATGAGCAACACGAACACCGATGCGATCGCGCCCGCCTTGTCGGGCGCCATGCCGTAGTACCGGTTGAAGAAGCTGGGCGTCCAGGCGAGCAGGACCGCGGCGGTGAACATCTGTAGGCCGCCTCCCAGATAGGCGCACCACACCGCGGGATTGGTGAACAGGCTCGACACCGGGACCCGGATGGTGCCACCGGTGGTCCCGACCGTCACGACGTTCTGGTCGGCGGCGTGCTCTGCCAACCGGCGTTCGGTGACGAGGGCCCGGAACAGGGCGACGAGCAGGAGGCCGAGTACCGCCATTGCGGCGAAAGACCAACGCCAGCTCAGATGCACGGCGATGACGCCGCCGAGGGAGACGCCGACAACGGAGCCGAAGGAACCCCCGGCCATGAAGGCGCCGCTCAGTGTCGAATGAACCCGCGGTGCGAAGACGCCGAGCACAACGGCGATCCCGACGCTTCCGTAGGCGGCCTCGCCGACACCGACGAGGAAGCGGGCGGCCAGCATCTGCTCGTAGTTGGAGGCGATCGCGCACAGGAGCGTCGCGATGCTCCACAGCGTGGCCATCAGCACCAGGCTCTTCACCCGGCCCCATCGGTCGGCCAGTAGCGAGAGCGGGAGCGTCAGCAGGCCGACCATCAGCGCGACGATGCTGGTGAGCGAGGCGAGCTGGGAATCCGACAGTGCCCAGTCGGCCTTCAGGAACGGAAAGACGGCACTGAGCACCTGCCGGGACATGTAGTCGGACAACAGCAACGCGAAGGTGAGGGCGAAGACGAGCCAGGGGTAGTACGACGAGCGCCTGCTGCGGCGGTCGGCGGTCGTTGCGGAACTCGGCGGTTCAACGGCTGCGATCTCGAGTTCGGTGGTGGTGGTGGATGTCAGTCCCATGAGTGCTCCTGGGGGTGCGGCTGGAGGGGAAAGTGTGGGACCGGCGCTCAGTGTGCCGCGCGTCGGGACTCGTACGCGTCGAGTTCCTCCGCGAGGATCGGCACGCCGAGATTGCAGGCGTGGATGCCGAGGACGCTCACCATCTGGAGGACGGTGAGGATCTCGTCTCTCGACACGCCGAGCTCGAGCGCGGCCCGGATGTGCCGGCGAACTCCAGGCGCGTACATGTGGGTGGCGGCGGCATCGATGGCGATGCTCAGCAGTTCGACGAACTCGGGTGTGAACACCCCACGCCGCACGGGGGTGGCGTTCATCGCCATGAACTGCTCGGTCCACTCCGGATCCCATTGGGACAAGTTGTCCCACAGTGGATTCCAGCTTCCCGCCTGCTTCATGCGGTCGAGCGTCGGGGTGGGTATCGGCTCAGCGGTCATGGCGGCTCGTTTCACGGAGAACGAATCGGGTGTGATGTGGGCGATGGCCCGGCCCGATAGTGGCCTGCATCACGTTACGTCGCCTGTGAGCCGAATAATTGCCCGTGCGGGACGGGATTCTTTGCATTTCGGGACATGCTCCCGGGTTTGGGCGCAGGTCGAACCGAAACCGACCTAACCCTCGGTTTGTTTGCGCCACTCTCGGGGGCTCATGCCGAACTGTTGATGGAACCACCGGGAGAAGCTGCTCGGTGTCGAGAAGGCGAGCAGCTCGGAGATCTCGGTGAACGAGTAACGCCGGCCCGCGACCATGCGTGTCGCGAGTTCGGCGCGGGTTGAGTCGACGACCGAGGTGAAGGTCTCGCCCGACTTCGCGAGGTGCCGATGCACCGTTCGGCGGTCGACGCCGAGGCTGCGGGCGACCTGCTCGATCGAGCAGCGTCCGCTCGGCAGCAGGAGTTCGACGAGTTCGCGAACGCGATTGGTGAGCGTTGGTTCCTCGGGTGTGGTGAGCGTGTCGAGGAGTTGTTGCGCATAGGACCGCAGCAGTGGGTCGGAGAGCCTGTTTGGTTCGTCCAGATCGCCTGTGTAGGTGATGATTCCGGAGAACTCGCTGTTGAAGTGCAGTGGCGCGTCGAAGACCTGGCGGTGCGTCGCGTCGTCGGCAGGCCGGTCGTGTTCGAAACTGACGGACACCGGATGCCACCGTTCGCCCAGTAGGTGTCGCAGCAGCTGGTGGGTCACCGCGACCGCCAGTTCGACGGACTGCCGGACCGGGACCGGGTCGCCGGGATCGATGCTGATGCGGATCGTGGCCAGACCGTCGCGCTCGGACAGCCGGATGTGCAGTGACTCGTTGTAGGTGTGCTGGTAGCGGATCAGCATCCGGAGTGCGCTGCGGGCGTCCGGCTCGTCCCGGATGCTCACACTCAGTGGGCCGAGGGTGGACAGGCGCCGCCGCTCGGCCAGCTTCAGCGCGAAGTCCTGGCGCCCCGATGTCGCCGCGGACAGCTCAAGGAGGCGCGCGACCGAGGATGCGGGCACCCAGCGGTCCTGCAGGTCCAGCCCGGCGGGGTCGAGTCCGACACTCCTGAGCAGCTGCACCGGATCGAGCGAAAGGGTGCGGCCCAGTTCTATGTAGCCGGTCAGCGCGGCATATCGAGCGAGGGGCTTGGCCATTCGCATCACCTTCCGTTGCATGCGTCCCGCTCGGCGCCCGCGGCTGGGGTGTCCCGAACGGGAAACAAATATGTCCCCTGAGGATAAGTGTGAACCCCGTCGCATGGCTACTGTTGTGTCAGCTGAGTCACACCGGATGCGCGATTGCTTCCGGTGGCGGACCCCGCAAAGGGCACATCGGACCGCTCCGCGACAGCGCAGCGAGATGGCCGCCAAGGGGTCGAACCACGATCAAGGAGAAGGCAATGGCAAAGGCGATCCGCTTCTACGAAACCGGCGGCCCGGAGGTCCTGCGATGGGAATCCGTTGAGGTCGGCGACCCGGGTCCGGGTGAGGTGCGGGTCCGCCACGGAGCGGTCGGCCTGAACTTCGCCGACACCTACTTCCGCACGGGCATGTACCCCGCGCCCCTGCCTGCGGGTATGGGTGTGGAGGGTGCGGGCGTCGTGGAGGCGGTCGGTGCCGGTGTCACCGACTTCCGGGAGGGTGACCGCGTCACCTACACCGGGAGCCCGCTCGGTGCGTACAGCACCGAGCGCGTGATGCCCGCCGAACACCTCATCGCACTTCCGGACGCGATCGAGTTCGAGACCGCGGCCGCGATGACCATGCGCGGCCTCACCACCTCGTACCTGCTCCGCCGGATCCATCCCCTTGAGGCTGGCGACACGGTGTTGCTGCACGCGGCCGCGGGCGGCGTCGGGCTGATCTTCTGCCAGTGGGCGAAGCTGCTGGGCGTCAACGTGATCGGCACCGTGTCGACCGACGAGAAGGCGGCGGTCGCGCGCGCTCACGGGTGCGGAGAGGTCATCGTCTACACGAGGGAGAACGTCGCCGAGCGGGTGCGCGAGCTCACCGGCGGGGCGGGCGTGCCGGTGGTCTACGACAGCATCGGGGCTTCCACGTTCCAGACGTCGATCGACTCGCTCGCCCGGCGCGGCCTACTGGTGGCCTTCGGCACCGCATCCGGCCCGATCCCGCCGATCGACGCCATGCAGCTGGCGGTCAAGGGGTCGCTGTTCGTGACCAGGCCCGCGCTCGCCGACTACATCGCCGATCCGGCCGAGCGGGCGGAGCTCGCCGGCGAACTGTTCGGTCATGTTGCGGCAGGCCGCATCTCCATCGAGATCAACCAGCGCTACGGGCTCGAGGACGCCGAGAAGGCCCATCGCGACCTGGAGTCCGGCATCAGCATCGGCTCCTCGGTCTTCTCGGTCTGAATCCAAACCACTCGTTCGCAAGGGAGAGCGTCATGACCACAACCATCGACCGCGTGGCCGATCGAACCGCGGGCGCCACCGTGCCTGCGATGGATGCACGACCGCTGACCTGCAGCATCGGCGCGGAGGTCCTCGGCGTCGATCTCGCCGATGTCGCGCGCGACGACCAGCGTTTCGCGGAACTGAAGTCGCTGCTGCTCCAGTACAAGGTCCTCTTCTTCCGGGACCAGGGCATGAGCCGGGCCGAGCACGTCACCCTCGCAGAGCGATTCGGTTCGCTCGAGGACCACCCCGTGCTCGGCAGCGACCCGGAGCACCCCGGACTGGTTCGGATCTACAAGGACCTGGACAGCCCGCCGGAGGCGTTCGAGAATGCCTTCCACTGCGATGCGACGTGGCGGGAGAACCCGCCTATGGGGTCGGTGCTGCGATGCGTCGAGGGACCGGAGGTGGGCGGCGACACCATGTGGGTGAACATGGCGCTGGCCTACGAGAAGTTGCCCGAGCGGGTCAAGGAGCAGATCGAGGGCCTGCGGGCGCGGCACAGCATCGAGGCGTCGTTCGGAGCGCGGATGCCGATCGAGCAGCGGCTCGAGCTCAAGGAGCGATTCCCGGACGCCGAGCATCCGGTGGTGCGCACCCACCCGGAGACGGGGGAGAAGATCCTGTTCGTCAACTCGTTCACCACCCACCTGACGAATTTCCACACCGCCGAGCACGTGCGCTGCGGCATCGACTACGCGCCCGGCGCCGGGGAACTGCTGCGCTACCTGCAGAGCCAGGCCACCATCCCCGAGTACCAGGTGCGGTGGCGGTGGACGCGCAACAGCGTGGCGATCTGGGACAACCGGTCGACGCAGCACTACGCGGTCCAGGACTACTGGCCCGCGGTCCGAAAGATGGAACGCGCAGGCATCGTCGGCGACCGTCCCTTCTGATTCAGACGAATTCTCTTTCACCCCAGACTTTTCCAGCCCAATCGACAGGAGATCGACATGCACTTTCACGACGACGCGCTGTTCCCGGAGAACCAGGACAAGCTGGTCATCACCGTTGCGCCGTACGGCCCGGAGTGGGCGGTCGAGGATTTCCCCGAGGACCTGCCGCTGACGATGGACGAGCACGTCCAGCAGGCCGTCGACTGCTTCGAGGCCGGCGCCACCGTGCTGCACATCCACGTCCGCGAGGAGGACGGCAAGGGCTCCAAGCGCCTGTCGAAGTTCAACGAGCTCCTCGGCCGCCTCCGCGAGGCCGTGCCGGAGATGATCCTGCAGGTCGGCGGCTCGATCTCCTTCGCCCCCGAGGGCGACGGTGCGGACGCGAAGTGGCTCTCCGACGACGTGCGCCACATGCTCGCCGAGCTGGATCCGAAGCCGGACCAGGTCACCATCGCGATCAACACCAGCCAGATGAACATCATGGAGCTGATGACCCCTGGCGACATCAAGGGCACCTCCCTGGAGAACGCCGAGCTGTCCGCGACCTACCGCGAGATGACCGTTCCCGCGGGCCCGGAGTGGGTCGAGGAGCACCTGCGTCGCCTGCAGGCCGCCGGCATCCAGCCGCACTTCCAGCTTTCGTCCATCCCGCAGCTCGAGACCGTGGAGCGGCTGATCCGTCGGGGCGTCTACACCGGCCCGTTGAACCTGACCTGGGTCGCCATCGGCGGCGGCTTCGACGGCCCCAACCCGTACAACATGATGCAGTTCATCAATCGGGTCCCGGACGGTGCCTGCCTGACGCTGGAGACGCTGATGCGCAGCGTGCTGCCGGTGAACACGATGGCCATCGCGATGGGCCTGCACCCGCGCTGCGGCAACGAGGACAACCTGTGGGCGCCGAGCGGCGAGGTCAAGATCACCTCCGCTGAGCAGGTCCGCCAGCTGGTGCGCGTGGCCAACGAGCTCGGCCGCGAGGTCGCTACCGCCAAGGAGGCCCGCGACATCTACCGGATCGGCGAGACCTACGCCGACGCCGACGAGACCCTCGCCCGGCTCGGCTACGCGCCGAACCGCAAGCCCGGCCAGGTCGGCTTCACCCAGCACGCCTGAACAGGCCACCAACCGATCGTCGAGCCGACGCAGCAGCGGCGGCTCGACGATCGCCCGACGGGTCGGGGCGCGGCACCTGCTTGTGCCGCGCCCCGACCCGACAGGGATCCGATCCGGGTCCCGATCTCATTGTGAAACAGCAGCTTCGGGAGTCCACTTGAACAGCATCGCCGATCCGACCGTGGTGATCGTGCCCGGTCTGCGCGACCACGTCGCCGACCACTGGCAGACCCTCCTCGCAGACAAGCTCGACCGGGTGCGCACGGTGCCGCCGCTCGAACACGACAAGCTCAGCCTGGCGGCGCGCGTCGCGGCGCTCGACGCCGTGCTCGGCGAGATCGACGGACCGGTGGTGCTGGTCGCCCACAGCGCGGGCTGCATGATCACCGTGCACTGGGCGCAGCGGCCGACCCGGCCGATCCAGGGCGCCCTGCTGGCCACCCCCGCCGACCTGGAGCAGCCACTGCCAGAGGGCTACCCGGTGATCGAGGACCTCGAGCGCAATGGCTGGAACCCCATCCCGCGGGGCCGGCTTCCGTTCCCCAGCATCGTCGCGGCCAGTAGCAATGACCCGCTCGGGGGCCACCGGCGGATCGCAGGCATGGCAGAGACCTGGGGCAGTCGACTGGTCGACCTCGGCGACGTCGGACATCTCAATCCCGCTGCCGGCTACGGGTATTGGCCGCAAGCGGAGGAACTCTTGCTTGAACTGACGCGGGCGAAGCAGGTCGCCTCGTGACCCGGGTGTTCGTCTCGGCCGAGGAGGCGGTTGCCGACATCGGCAGTGGTGCCTCGTTGGCGGTGGGTGGATTCGGTCTGTGCGGGATCCCCGATGCGTTGATCGCGGCGATCGCGCGCGGGTCGGCAACCGATCTGGAGGTCGCCTCGAACAACTGCGGAACCGACGGTCACGGGCTCGGTCTGCTCTTGGAGCAGAGGAGAATTCGCCGGGTCATCGCGTCGTACGTCGGGGAGAACAAGGAGTTCGCGCGGCAGTACCTGGCCGGTGAGCTGGAGGTCGAGTTGTCGCCGCAGGGCACGCTGGCCGAGCGGCTCCGCGCCGGTGGTGCCGGTATCCCGGCGTTCTTCACACCCGCTGGGGTCGGCACCCCGGTGTCGGAGGGTGGGCTGCCGTGGCGTTACGACGGCGACGGATCGGTTGCCCTGGCATCCCCGCCCAAGGAGGTCCGCGAGTACGCGGGCAAACGGTACGTGCTCGAGGAATCGATCACCACCGACTTCGCGTTGGTGCACGCGGCGGTGGGGGACACCGAGGGGAACCTGGTGTTCAACATGGCGGCACGCAACTTCAACCCGCTCGCCGCAATGGCCGGCCGGGTGTGTATCGCGCAGGTGGAAACCCTGGTGCGTCCCGGTGTGCTGGACCCGGCGCAGGTGCATCTGCCGGGGATCTTCGTCGACCGCATCGTCGCAACGGGCGTGCAGGACAAGCAGATCGAGAAGCGTACGGTGACGGCGCGGAAGGACCTACCCCTATGACCTCGACAGTGACAGTGGTCGGCTGGACCCGCGAGCAGATGGCGGCTAGGGCTGCCGCCGAACTCTCGGCAGGCGAGTACGTCAACCTCGGTATCGGGCTGCCGACGCTGATCCCGAACCACCTCCCCGCGGGGCTCGAGGTGGTCCTGCACAGCGAGAACGGGATACTCGGTACCGGGGCGTATCCGGACGAGGACGGTGTGGACGCGGATCTGATCAACGCGGGCAAAGAAACAGTGACCGTGACGCCAGGTGCCTCGTTCTTCGATTCCGCGCTCTCGTTCGGAATGATCCGGGGTGGGCACATCGACACCGCGGTCCTCGGCGGGATGCAGGTGTCCGAGACCGGCGACCTGGCGAACTGGATGGTGCCCGGCGCCATGGTCAAGGGCATGGGTGGGGCGATGGACCTCGTCCACGGCGCCCGCCGGGTCCTCGTGCTGATGGAACACACAGACCGGTCCGGGGCATCGAAGATCGTGCGCGAGTGCACCCTGCCACTCACGGGTCAGGGTGTGGTGCACCGGATCATCACCAACCTCGCCGTCCTCGACGTCACCGAGGGGGGTCTGGTGTTGCGCGAGTGCGCACCCGGCGTGAGCGAGGAGTCCGTGCGCGCGGCCACCGACGCGCCGCTCGCATAGGCGCAGGCGCCGACCACCGTCACCACGACAATCGAAAGTGAGTTCAGCGTGCTGAACCTGTCCATGCTCCTGGAAGACTCCACCCGCCGGTACCCCGACCGGGCGGCCCTTGTCCTCGACGGGGAGCGGCTGACCTATGGGCAGCTCGACGCCCGTGCGAACCAGGTGGCGAACCTGTTGACGTCGCGGGGCATCGAGCCGGGGGATCGGGTGGCGCTCTCCTGCCCGAACCTGCCGCAGTTCCCGATCGTCTACTACGGGATCCTCAAGGCCGGTGCGGTGGTCGTGCCACTGAACGTGATGCTCAAGGGCCGCGAAATCGCCTACCACCTGGCGGATTCGGGCGCCAAGGCGTACTTCTGCTTCGAGGGCGGCACGGAGCTCCCGATGGGCGAGTTCGGCCGCGCGGGCTTCGATGCGACGGACGGGTGCCGGGAGATGTTCCTGATCACCGCGGGCCCGGGCGCGGTGGCGCCGGTCGACGGCGTCACCACCCTGACCGCCGCGCTGGAGGGCATGTCGACGGAGGCGGAGTCGGTGGTCCGCGAGGCGGGTGACGCCGCGGTGATCCTGTACACCAGCGGGACCACCGGTAAGCCCAAGGGCGCCGAACTCACCCACTCGAACATGGTGATGAACGCGGCGACGGCGAACCGCCTGTTCGACAGCAACCCGATCCGGCACGACAACTACCTGGTCACCCTGCCGCTGTTCCACTCCTTCGGGCAGACCGTCGTCATGAACGCGGGTCTCTCGGTCGGCGCCACCCTGGTCCTGCTGCCCCGATTCGAGGCCAAGGCCGCGCTGCGGCTGATGCTCGACGAGGCCATCACCGTGTTCGCAGGAGTTCCGACCATGTACTGGGCCCTGCTCGGTGCCCTGGACGAGACCGTCGACGTCGACCGGATCGCAGGCACCATGCGGCGGGCCATCTCCGGCGGCGCGGCGCTGCCGGTGGAGATCCTGACCCGCTTCGCCGAACGGTTCGGGGTGCAGATCCTCGAGGGGTACGGGCTCTCCGAGTCCTCCCCGCTAGCCCTCTTCAGTGACCCCGAGCGGGACCCGCGCCCCGGGTCGATCGGCGTGCCGGTCTGGGGCGTCGAGGCGCGGTTGGTCGACGAGAACTGGAACACCGTGTCGGGCGCGGACGAGGTGGGGGAGATCGCGCTGCGGGGGCACAACATCATGGCGGGCTACCTCGATCGTCCGGAGGCCACCGCCGAGGTGATGCACGACGGATGGTTCCGGACCGGCGACCTCGCCCGCCGGGACGCGGACGGTTTCTACTACATCGTCGACCGGGCAAAGGACCTCATCGTGCGTGGCGGGTTCAACGTCTACCCGCGCGAGATCGAGGAGGTGCTGCTCACCCATGAGGCCGTCTCCCTCGTCGCCGTCATCGGCGTGCCGCACGAGAGCCACGGCGAGGAGATCAAGGCATTCGTCATCCTCGAGCCGAACGCGCAGATCACCGAGGACGAACTGATCACCTGGTGCAAGGAACAGATGGCGAACTACAAGTACCCCCGCTCGATCGAGTTCGCCACCGTCCTGCCCATGACCGCCACCGGCAAGATCCTCAAGCGCGAACTCGCGGGGATGGCCGAACCCGCGCGCTGATCCCGGCACGTCTCCCGGCACCGCCGACAGGGCGGTGCCGAGCGCTTCCTATGGTGTGAGGCGTGAATGAAACCATCGAGTTCCGCGGTGGAGCGGGGACCATCGCCGCCGACCGCTGGACATCGGACGACGGGCTGGCCGGCCGCGGTGCGGTCCTGATGCTGCACGGCGGCGGCCAGACCCGTCACTCCTGGAACCGGGCCGCGGCGACCCTCTCGCGCGACGGCTGGACCGTCTACACCCTGGACGCGCGCGGTCACGGGGACAGCGACTGGGCGCCGGACGGCGACTACCAGGTCGACAGCCTGGTCGATGACCTGCGCGGGGTCATCGACCAGCTCGGCGAGGCGCCGGTGCTGTTCGGGGCCTCCCTGGGCGGGATGACCGGGCTGATCGCGGAGGGTGAGAACCCCGGGCTGATGCGTGGCCTGGTCCTGGTCGACATCACGCCCAAGGTGGAGCCCGAGGGCGTCAAACGGATCGCCGATTTCATGCAGGGCAACCCGGACGGATTCGCCAGTCTCGACGAGGTCGCCGACGCGGTGGCCGCATACCAGCAGCACCGCAGCAGGCCGTCGAACATCGAGGGGCTGCGCAGGAACGTCAGGGAACGGTCCAACGGCCGCCTGTACTGGCACTGGGATCCGGCATTCGCCCAGCCGGGGGGAATGGGCGACATCATCACCTCCGATCACCACGGCCGGATGGTCGCGGCGGCGCAGGGCGTCGAGGTGCCGACCTTGCTGGTGCACGGCGGCAAGTCGGACATCGTCAGCACGGACGGGGTCGAGGAGCTGCTCGGGCTGATCCCGCACGCCACCGCCGTCAACGTCTCGGCCGCGGGGCACATGGTCGCGGGCGACGACAATGCCGTGTTCACCATGGAGGTCGGCGGTTTTCTCGACGGCCTGACCTAGCTGTTGACGCCGGTGACCGTCATCCAAAAGGATGTAGCTCGCCCCTGACCCTCGGGGCGGTGACGACGCCCGATTCCGGGCACCAAGGAGATACACAATGGCCTTTGCAGGCAATGTCGATGAGCTGGCTCTGTTGCAGTCGGTGCGGCTGAAGGGGTCGGTGTCGGCGCCGGTGCTGGCCGTGCAGCTCGGGGTCACCGAGTCCTCGGCTCAGGCCGCGCTCGACGCGCTGGTGGCGGCCGGCCGTGCCTCCGATTCCGGCGACGCCGGGGTCTCGCTCACCGACGCGGGGGTGGCCGAGCTCGAGGATCAGCTCGACGCCGAGCGCGTCTCCATCGACGAGGACCTGTTCGCGGAGGTCGTCGAGCGCTTCGAGCCGCTCGACGAGGAGTTCGCCGAGCTCACCGACGACGATGTCGATTCGATCGTCGACCTGGACCGTCGCGCGTCGGACGTGTTCGACGACGTCTCCGCATACGTGCCCCGCCTGGCGCGGTACCAGGAGCTGCTCGCGGATTCCCTCGACCGGGTGAAGTCGGGGGATTCGTTCTCCGACTCCTACGCCGTGGTCTGGTCCGAGCTGCGCCGCGAGATCCTCAGCGCGTCCGGGCAGTAGCCCGAGAAGTGGCGTGGCTCACGCCACCCCCCTTTCGGGGGTAGTCGTCACGTGAGCCACGTCACTACCTTTCCTCGCAGTCAGTGACGCCCGACCGGGCATCACTCCTGGCTCGAGAAGAGGAACACATGACGACAGTGTCGCCAGTAGAGGGAACGGTGATCGCCGCGCCCCCGCGCACCAGCGTGCGCCGGGTGGCCATCGCGAGTTGCATCGGCACCACCATCGAGTTCTACGACTTCTTCATCTACGGGACGGCCGCGGCGCTGGTGTTCCCGAAGGTGTTCTTCCCGGCGTTGGGATCGACGGCCGGGACGGTCGCCTCGTTCGCGACCTTTGCCGTCGCGTTCATCGCCCGGCCCGTCGGCGCGATGCTGTTCGGCCACTACGGCGACCGGATCGGCCGGAAGAAGACCCTGATCTCGACGCTGCTCCTGATGGGCATCTCGACCCTGCTCATCGGTCTGCTGCCGAGCGCCTCCACGATCGGTGTCGCGGCCCCGCTGATCCTCGTGCTGCTCCGTTTCGGGCAGGGCTTCGCGGTCGGCGGCGAATGGGCAGGCGCGACGCTGTTGACTGCCGAGTACGCGCCGCCGGGCAAGCGCGGCCTGTACGCGATGTTCCCGCAGCTCGGCCCTGCCATCGCCTTCATCCTCTCCAGCAGCACCTTCCTCATCACCGGGGCCGTCCTCGGCGACTCGAACGAGACCTTCCTCAACTGGGGTTGGCGCGTGCCGTTCCTGTTCTCCATCGTCCTGGTCGGCATCGGCCTGTACATGCGCCTCGCCATCGAGGAGACCCCGGTGTTCCGTGCGAACCAGGCGCAACGGGCACTCGAAGGGCCCGACGCGGCGCCCCGAACCCTGCCGTTCCTCGACGCCTGGCGCTACCAGCGCAAGGAGATCCTGCTCTCTGCGGGCGCCCTGGCCACGCTGTTCGCCTTCTTCTACCTCGGCACGGCGTTCCTCACCAGCTACGGAACCAAGACGCTCGGCTTCAGCAGGCCGTTCGTGCTGATGGTCGGCATCGCCTCCGCGGTCGTCTTCGGCATCGCAATCATCGTCTCCGCGCTGTACTCGGACCGGATCGGTCGCCGCAAGGTGATCATGGCGTCCTGCGTCGCCGCGCTGGTCTGGGCGCTGGCCCTGTTCCCGATCCTCGACACCGGGTCGCCCGTCGCGTTCGTGCTCGGCATGTTCGGCACGCTCGCCATCTTCGGAATCGCCTACGGCCCCTGCGGTGCGCTGCTGCCCGAGATGTTCCAGACGCAGTACCGCTACACCGGCGCCGGACTGGGCTACAACCTGGCAGGCGTGCTCGGTGGCGCGATCCCGCCGCTGATCGCCGCGCCGCTCGCCTCCACCTACGGCAGCTTCGCGATCGGGCTCATGCTGGCCGGACTGTCGGTGCTGAGCTTCTTCTGCACCAAGGCCCTGGTCGAGACCAAGGACCACGCGCTCTAGCCATCCGCGGTCGGGGTGTCCGGAGCTTGGACAGTTACGGCCACCCCGCACCACCGACTATGTCGTAGGTCACATCAACACGAGTAGGTTCGACCACGGGAGGGCTCGCCACGGCGAGCCCTCCCCGAGGCGCTCGCCGGCGCCCAGGAGAGGAAACACATGAGCACCGCACTGCCCAGCTATGCCTCGGGAGTCTGGGATGCCCCCATGCTGGGCGACACCATCGGGGACAACTTCGATCGGACGGTCGCGGCCCACGGCGGCCGTGACGCGCTCGTGGACCGGCCCTCGGGCAGGCGATGGACCTACGCCGAGCTCGCCGCCGACGTGAACGGCGTCGCGGCGGGTCTGCTGCAGCGCGGGATCGGCCTCGGCGACCGGGTGGGCATCTGGGCGCCGAACTGTCCGGAGTGGACGCTGATCCAGTTCGCCACCGCGAAGATCGGGGCGATCCTGGTGAACATCAACCCCGCCTACCGCTCGCACGAGTTGCAGTACGTGCTCGACCAGGCGGGCATCAAGATGTTGGTCGCCGCGGCGAGCTTCAAGACCTCCGACTACGCCGGGATGATCGAGATGGTCCGGCCGCAGTGCACCGACCTGGAATCGGTGATCCTGCTCGGCAGCACGGACTGGCAGGCGCTGGTCGAGGATGGGACCGCTGCCCAGGCCGCCGACCCCGTGAGGCTGGCGACCGCGCAGGCCAAGCTCTCCGCCGACGATCCGATCAACATCCAGTACACCTCGGGGACAACGGGATTCCCGAAGGGGGCGACGCTCAGTCACCACAACATCCTCAACAACGGGTACTTCGTCGGGGAGCTGTGCCATTACACGGAGGCGGACCGGGTGTGCATCCCGGTGCCGTTCTATCACTGCTTCGGCATGGTGATGGGCAACCTGGCGTGCACCACCCACGGCGCCACGATGGTGATCCCGGGCCCGGCGTTCGATCCGAAGGCCACCCTGGAGGCGGTGCAGGCCGAGCGGTGCACGTCGTTGTACGGGGTGCCGACGATGTTCATCGCCGAGCTCGCGGATCCGGATTTCGCGAGCTTTGATCTGTCGAGTCTGCGGACGGGGATCATGGCGGGCTCGCCGTGCCCGGTGGAGGTGATGAAGCAGGTCATCGAGCGGATGGGGATGGCGGAGGTGTCGATCTGTTACGGCATGACGGAGACGTCGCCGGTGTCGTTGCAGACCCGTTCGGATGACACGATCGAGCAGCGGGTGTCCACGGTGGGGCGGGTGGGTCCGCATCTGGAGGTTAAGATCGTCGACCCGGCGACGGGGCTGACCTTGCCGCGCGGGGAGGCGGGGGAGCTGTGCACGCGTGGGTATTCGGTGATGTTGGGGTATTGGGAGAACCCGGAGAAGACGTCGGAGGCGATCGACAGTGCGCGGTGGATGCACACCGGCGACATCGGGGTGATGGACGCCGACGGCTATGTGGCGATCACGGGCCGGATCAAGGACATGGTGATCCGGGGCGGCGAGAACATCTACCCGCGGGAGATCGAGGAGTTCCTGTTCACCCATCCCGACATTCTCGACGCCCAGGTGATCGGCGTCCCCGATGAGAAGTACGGGGAGGAGTTGATGGTGTGGATCCGGATGCGGGAGGGCGCGCTCGAACTGGACGCGGACTCGGTGCGGGCCTTCTGCAAGGGCAAGCTGGCGCACTACAAGATCCCGAAGTACGTCCACGTGGTGGACGAGTTCCCGATGACGGTGACCGGCAAGATCCGCAAGATCGAGATGCGTGAGCAGTCCCTCGACCTGATCGGTCAGGGCTAGGGCCGGCCGATGAACTCCGGCGAGACGAGTGGGCGCGAGCCGGTCCGGCCCGAGATCGCGCTGTCCTGGAAGCGATCCGCGCTGAGCGGCGTCGGCCCGGGGGACGGGTTCGACGCCGACCCGGCCACCGACCTGGACCTCTCCAGCCGGCTGCTGCGGGCCGCCGGCCCGATCCTCGACGAGGTCGCCATCCAGATCGCGGGCACCGGGCTGTGCCTCCTGCTCGCCGATCGCGACTGCAGGGTCGTGGCCCGGGTGTTCGACAACCATCAGGTGGAGCGGCACCTGGAGAAACTCGGCGCGGTGATCGGCTCGCGGTTCGGTGAGGACACCGCAGGCACCAACGCGATCGGCACCCCGGTCGAGGTGCGGCGCGGGATCGTCATCAACGGGGAGGAGCACTACCTGGAGCGCTTGAAGGGTCTGAGCTGCTACGGGCACCCGATCCTGCATCCGGTGACGCACCGCGTCGAGGGGATCCTGGACATGACCTGCATTGCCCCGCGGGCGAACTCGCTGTTCGCGCCCTACCTGCAACGCGCCGCCGCGGATATCGAGCGTCGGCTGCTCGAGGGTTCGCGGGCGTCGGAGCAGCGGTTGGTGGACGCCTTCCAGCGGGTCTCGCCCCAGCGCCATGTCGCCGTCGCCGCGATCGGTGAGGACATCCTGCTCAGCAACCGGACCGCGCTCGATCTCCTCGACGTGGCCGACCACGCCGCGCTGCGCGGGCTCGCGGCCGATCTCCTGCCGGACCAGTCGCGCACGGTGAACCTCGAGCTGGCGTCCGGGCAGCTGGCGACGGTGCAGGCCGACCGGATCGCCGGAACAAACGGCGGCACACTGTTTTTGGTCGAGCACGTACACCGACCGCATGTGCCGATCCGGCGCCGCCCCGACGGTACGGGCGTCGCGGACCGGGCGCGCGAGGGGTTGCGCCGGGTGCGTGGGAGCGTCGAGGCCGTTGCGATCGTCGGCGAGTCCGGTTCGGGGCGCACCACGGCCGTGCGCGATCTCGCGGGCGCCGACCCCGTGCATTGGACGGATGCCTCCCGGATACCGATCGTCGGGATCGACCGATGGTTGTCGGCGCTGCTCGAGCAGGCGTCCGCGACCGGCGGTGTGCTCGCCGTCGAACACGCGGACCTGCTGCCCGCGGCGACACTGCCCGTGGTCACCGACCTCCTGGCGGCCCCGGGCGGACCCCGGATGGTGCTGACGAGCAGCCCGATCGAGGATCTACCCCCTGCGACAGCCGCCATGATAGCGCGGTGCCCCGAACGCATCGTGGTGCCTCCGTTGCGTCAGCGGCTCGGCGAACTGCCGGAGATCGCCCAGGCGATGCTCGACGAGATCGAGCCAGGGCTGAGCCTGACCTCGACCGCGCTCGAGGCGCTGGTGGCGGGGGAGTGGCCGGGCAACCTGACCGAGTTGCGGGTGGTGCTGGCCAGGGCGGCGCGGGACCGGGCGAGCACCAGACTCGGGCTCGCGGACCTGCCCGACGCGTACCGGACCAGCTCGCGGGTCACCCGCCTCGCGGGCCGCGAGCGTGCGGAACGCCAGGCGATCATCGATGCGTTGCACGAATGTGGCGGCAACAAGGTGCATGCCGCCGCGAAACTCGGAATCAGCCGCAGCACACTGTATTCGAGAATCCGCGCGCTCGACGTGACGCCCTGAGGCTGTCCGGAAGTCGCACAGTTATCCGCATCGGAACCGGCGAAGTATGGCGTGCATCACACACCTACTTTCTCGCAGGAGGAACCGATGACGGCGATCGCCGATTTCCCGCTCAAGTCCGAGGTTCATGCGTTCTTGACCGGCGGACCGAAGAAGCTGCTGATCGGCGGCGAATGGACCCCGGCCGCCTCGGGTCGCACCTTCCCGACCTACGACCCCGCGACGGGGAACGCGCTGACCGAGGTCGCGCACGGCCAGGCCGAGGACGTCGACCGTGCGGTGCGTGCGGCGCGGGCCGCGTTCGACGACGGCCCGTGGCCGGGCATGAAGCCGAACGAACGCGAGCGCCTGCTCTGGCGCGTCGGTGACATCCTCAGCGAGCGGGCCGAGGAGTTCGGCCAGCTCGAGGCGCTGGACAACGGCAAGTCGGCGGGCATCGCCAGCGCGGTCGACGTGGCATGGGCCGCCGATGTTTTCCGCTACTACGCGGGCTGGGCAACCAAGATCGAGGGCAGCACGGTCAACGTGTCGATGCCCTTTGCGCCCGGCGCCCAGTTCCACGCGTACACGCTGCGCGAGCCGGTCGGTGTGTGCGGGCTGATCGTGCCGTGGAACTTCCCGCTGCTGATGGCCTCGTGGAAGCTGGCGCCCGCCCTCGCCGCAGGTAACACCGTCATCCTCAAGCCTGCCGAGCAGACGCCGCTGACGGCGCTGCTGCTCGGTGAGGTGTTCCAGGAGGCCGGGTTCCCGCCCGGCGTCGTGAACATCATCAGTGGATTCGGCGACGCGGGTGCCGCATTGTCCGCGCACGACGACGTCGACAAGATCGCCTTCACCGGCTCCACCGAGGTCGGGAAGAAGATCGTCGAGGCCGCCAAGGGCAATCTCAAGAAGGTCTCGCTCGAGCTCGGCGGCAAGAGTCCGAACATCGTCTTCGCGGACGCCGATTTCGATGCCGCCGTGGAGGGTTCGCTCAACGCCTGGCTGTTCAACCACGGCCAGTGCTGTGTCGCGGGTACGCGACTGTTCGTCGAGGACAAGATCTTCGACGAGTTCACTCAGGCGGTCGCGTACGCGGCGAGCCAGGTGAAGATCGGGCCCGGCCTCGACCCGGCCACCCAGCTCGGCCCGCTCGTCTCGAAGGAACAGTTCGACAAGGTGACCGGCTACCTGCGCGAGGGCCTGGCGGACGGCGCAAGGGCGCTGACCGGAGGCAAGCGTTGGGGCGAGACCGGCTACTTCGTCGAGCCGACCGTTTTCGTGGACGTCAAGCCGGAGTTCAGCATCGTCCGCGAGGAGATCTTCGGCCCGGTGGTCGCGGCGCTGCCGTTCAACGCGGAGGCAGGCGTCGCTGCGGCCGCGAACGACTCCATCTACGGTCTCGCGGCTGGAATCTGGACCCGCGACATCTCCAAGGCGCATCGCACCGCGCGGCAGATCAAGGCCGGCTCCGTGTGGATCAACCAGTACAACGGCTTCGACACCGCCATGCCCTTCGGTGGCTACAAGCAGTCCGGCTGGGGCCGCGAGCTCGGCGCCGCAGGCCTCGACGCCTACACGATCACCAAGTCCGTCAACGTCGCACTCTGACCTGCCCGTCCTCAGAAGGAGAATCACACATGAAGACCACAGCCGCAGTCCTGCTCGAGGCCGGAAAGCCGTTCGAACTGATGGAGCTCGAGCTCGACGGCCCCGGGCCGGGGGAGGTGCTGATCAAGTACACGGCCGCGGGCCTGTGTCACTCGGACCTGCACCTGACCGACGGAGACCTTCCGCCGCGCTATCCGATCGTCGGTGGGCACGAGGGATCGGGAATCATCGAGGAGGTCGGGCCCGGCGTCACCAAGGTCAAGCCGGGCGACCACGTGGTGTGCAGCTTCATCCCGAACTGCGGAACCTGCCGCTACTGCTCGACGGGCAGGCAGAACCTCTGCGACATGGGCGCCACCATCCTGGAGGGGTCGATGCCGGACGGCACCTTCCGGTTCCATTCCAAGGGAACCGATTTCGGTGCCATGTGCATGCTCGGCACGTTTGCCGAGCGGGCCACCATCTCGCAGCACTCGGTGGTCAAGGTCGACGACTGGCTGCCTTTGGAGACCGCCGTGCTGGTCGGCTGTGGGGTCCCGTCGGGATGGGGAACCGCGGTCAACGCCGGCAACCTGCACGCCGGAGACACCGCCGTCATCTACGGCGTCGGTGGCCTCGGTATCAATGCCGTGCAGGGCGCGGTCAGCGCGGGCTGCAAGTACGTGGTCGTCGTCGACCCCGTTGCGCTCAAGCGCGAGACCGCGCTGAAGTTCGGCGCCACGCATGCCTTCGCCGACGCCGCGAGCGCCGCGGAGAAGGTGAACGAACTGACCTGGGGCCAGGGCGCCGATGCCGCCTTGATCCTGGTCGGCACCGTGGACGAGGAGGTGGTGTCCGCGGCGACCGCGGTGATCGGCAAGGGCGGCACCGTCGTGATCACGGGGTTGGCCGATCCGGCGAAGCTCACGGTGCAGGTGTCCGGCTGCGACCTGACGCTGAACCAGAAGACCATCAAGGGCTCACTCTTCGGGTCGATGAATCCGCAGTACGACATCGTCAAGCTGCTGCGGCTCTATGACGCGGGCCAGCTCAAGCTCGACGAACTCGTCACCACGCAGTACCGCCTCGAGGACGTCAACCAGGGCTACGAGGACCTGCGCAACGGTAAGAACATCCGCGGGGTGATCGTGCACGCCTGACCGTCCGGCCGGGTCGCCCGGCCGACGGTCCCCCTCGGTGCCCCGCCCTCCGGTTCCCTCGGCCGGACGGCGGGGCACCGCCGGGTCGGGGTCAGGCGAGGGTTCCTCTGGAGGACCTCGCCGTGTCACTATCAAGATCGACAACCCAGCACGCAGTCGCGCGACTGAGGTGGCACGAGAGGAGCCAACAATGATCGGCGACATCATCGGCACCATCATCTTCGGCGCGGTCATCGGTGTGCTCGCACGCCTGGTGATCCCGGGCAAGCAGGCAATGGGATGGGTCATCACCGTCGTGCTCGGCATCGCCGGCGCGCTCATCGGGTACTGGATCTGGGGCATGATCAGCGACACCGGCGACACGAAGGGCATCGACTGGTGGCGCTGGATCATCAGCATCGCGGCGGCGGCCGCGCTCACCCTCGGCTACACCGCCCTGACCAGGAAGGAGTAGCCGCGGACGGCGTGCTGTCGCGGCGTCGGCGACCGGTCCGGGTAGGGACCAAGTGGTAGTCGACGTCGGTCGCCGGACGTTCGTCGTCGCGGTGCTGCTCGCGGCTCTGGCGGGCTACGTCGACGCCATGGGGTACATCACCCTCGGCGGGTTCTTCGTCTCGTTCATGAGCGGCAACTCCACCCGCATGGCGGTCGGTGCGGTCGACGGCCACTGGCACGTCGCTGCCGTCGGCGCCGGGGTCATCGGGCTGTTCGTGCTCGGCGTGGTGCTGGGTTCGGTGCTGGGGCGGATTGCTCGTGCGCGCCGCAGAGCGCTCGTGATGTGCCTCGTCGCTGGCCTGCTGGTGGCGGCTGTGACGGCCTCGGCCATCGGCCCGCGGCAGGTGGTGATCGCCGCGCTGGCGCTGGCGATGGGGGCCGAGAACACGGTGTTCGAGCGGACCGGCGAGGCGTCGATCAGCCTCACCTACATGACCGGCACGCTGGTCAAGCTGGGGCAACGCATCGCCGCGGCGCTGACCGGCGGGCCGCGATGGGAGTGGGTGCGGTTCGCCGGGTTGTGGCTCGGCCTGGTGCTCGGGGTGGTCGCGGGCGCGGCGGTGCACCGCGGGGTCGGGCTGGCCGGCCTATGGGCCGCGGTCGCGTTGGCGCTGCTGCTCGCCGTACTGTTCGCGCGGGATCGGCTCAGCGCGGCGCGTACATGATGACGGCGACGCCCGCGAGGCAGATCAGCGCTCCCGTGACATCCCATCGGTCGGGTCGGAAGCCGTCCATGGCCATGCCCCAGAGCAATGAGCCCGCGACGAAGACACCGCCGTACGCGGCCAGGATCCGGCCGAAGTTCGCGTCGGGCTGCATGGTGGCGACGAACCCGTAGGCACCGAGCGCGATCACGCCGAGGCCGACCCAGATCCAGCCGCGGTGTTCCCGCACGCCCTGCCAGACCAGCCAGGCGCCGCCGATCTCCAGCAGGGCGGCCACGACGAACAGGGCGACGGATTTCGCGACGGTCACGCGCAGAACCCTAGCTACACCCCAGGCGCGAGCGCCGCCGCCGTCATCGCACGCAGTACCGCGCGGGTGTGGGCGGGGGCCGAGGGGTTCACGCTGTGCGGGGTGGAGTTGATCAGGCCGAACGTCGCGTGCGCCTTGATCCGGGCGTCCGACTCCGCCAGCTCCGCGTCGACCTTCCTGAGGACCTCGACCCATACCTCGACGTAGCGGCGCTGGAACTGCCGGACCTGCCTGCGTTCGGCAACGGGCAGCGACTCCAGGTCTCGGTCCTGCACGCGGATGAGGTCGGGCTCGCCGAGCGCGAAGTCGAGGTGGAACTCGATCAGTCCCGCGAGCGCCTCGTCCGGGCTCGAGGCCGCGTCGGCGACCGCGATGGCGCCCTCGAGCAGGCGACGGCTGATGTCGACCAGCAGCTCCACCAGCAGCGCCTCCTTGTTGGGGAAGTGCCGGTAGACGGCGGGGCCGCTGATCCCGACCGCGGATCCGAGGTCCTCGAGACGAACCCCGGCGAACCCCCGCTCGGCGATCAGACGTGCGGCGGCCTGCAGGAGCTGCCGACGGCGATCGGCCTTCGCGCGGCCGCGCTTGGTCAGCGCCGAATCGTCGGGTGTCACGTCGGCACCTCCCTTCAACCTGTGGGTCTGGACAACTCAGTTAATCATAGTTATCTTAGATTCGGTTATTGGCAATTAACTGACCGCGAGCCGATCTGAGCAGACAGGGCGACGACATGACCATCGACGGGGAGCGCAACCGGGGCGAGCACGTACGCCTGGTGACCGAGCTGCGCGAGCGGCTCGCGACCGCGGCGCTCGGCGGCAGTGAGCAATCGCGACAACGCCACGTGAGCAGGGGCAAGCTGCTGCCGCGCGAGCGGGTGGACGCCCTCCTGGACCCGGGAAGCCCGTTCCTCGAGTTCTCCCCGCTCGCCGCGAACGGCATGTACGACGACGAGTGCCCCGGCGCGGGCGTGATCGCGGGCATCGGCCGGGTCTCCGGCCGTGAGTGCGTCATCGTGGCCAACGATGCCACCGTCAAGGGCGGCACCTACTACCCGATGAGCGTGAAGAAGCACCTGCGCGCGCAGGAGATCGCGCTGCAGAACAACCTGCCGTGCCTCTACCTCGTCGACTCCGGCGGAGCCTTCCTGCCCCGCCAGGACGACGTCTTCCCCGATCGTGAGCACTTCGGGCGCATCTTCTTCAACCAGGCCAACCTGAGTGCCAAGGGCATCCCGCAGATCGCGGCGGTGATGGGATCCTGCACCGCGGGCGGCGCGTACGTCCCCGCGATGAGCGACGAGGCCGTCATCGTGCGCAACCAGGGCACCATCTTCCTCGGCGGCCCGCCGCTGGTGAAGGCCGCGACCGGCGAGGTCGTCACGGCCGAGGACCTCGGCGGCGGTGACCTGCACTCGAAGGTCTCCGGCGTCACCGACCACCTCGCGGAGGATGATCAGGACGCGCTCCGCATCGTGCGCCGGATCGTCGCGACCTTCGGTCCGCGCACGGACCGGCCATGGGACGTGATCCCGGCGGTGGAGCCCATCGCTCCGCAGGAGGAGCTCTACGACGTCGTCCCGACGGACCCGCGCACCCCCTACGACGTGCACGAGGTGATCACCCGCATCGTGGACGGGGGAGAGTTCCAGGAGTTCAAGGCCGAGTACGGCAAGACCCTGGTCACCGGCTTCGCCCACATCCACGGGCACCCGGTCGGCATCGTCGCCAACAACGGCGTGCTCTTCGCCGAGTCCGCGATGAAGGGCGCCCACTTCATCGAGCTGTGTGACAAGCGCAGCGTGCCGCTGCTGTTCCTGCAGAACATCGCCGGCTTCATGGTCGGCCGCGATTACGAGGCTGGCGGCATCGCCAAGCACGGCGCCAAGATGGTGACCGCGGTGGCGTGCGCGCGGGTCCCCAAGCTCACCGTGGTTATCGGCGGCTCGTACGGCGCGGGCAACTACTCGATGTGCGGACGCGCCTACTCGCCCCGGTTCCTGTGGATGTGGCCGAACGCGCGGATCTCGGTGATGGGCGGCGAGCAGGCGGCCTCGGTGCTGGCCACCGTCCGCAGCGATCAGCTCGACGCCTCGGGCAAGCCGTGGTCGGCGGATGACGAGGAGTCCTTCAAGGCGCCGATCCGCGCGCAGTACGAGGCGCAGGGCAACCCCTACTATTCGACCGCCCGACTGTGGGACGATGGGATCATCGACCCCGCGGACACCAGAACTGTTCTAGGACTGGCACTTTCGGCGTGTGCTCAGGCGCCGCTCGAGCCGGTCTCCTACGGCGTCTTCAGGATGTGAGTGAAGTGACTGAATTTTCCACAGTTCTCGTCGCCAACCGCGGCGAGATCGCGGTCCGCGTCATCCGCACCCTGCGTGCCATGGGCATCCGCTCGGTTGCGGTGTACAGCGAGGCGGACGCGGGCGCGCGACACGTGCGCGAGGCCGACACCGCGGTTCTGCTCGGCCCCGCGGCGGCGCGCGAGAGCTACCTCGACATCGCGAAGGTCGTCGACGCGGCGAAGCGGACCGGCGCCCAGGCGGTGCACCCCGGCTACGGATTCCTCTCCGAGAACGCGGCCTTCGCTGCCGCCCTCGAGGACGCCGGCATCGCCTTCCTCGGGCCCTCCGCCCGGGCCATCGAGGTGATGGGCGACAAGATCACCGCCAAGAACGCGGTGGCCGAGTTCGACGTCCCGGTGGTGCCCGGCATCGCAAGGCCAGGACTGACGGACGCCGAGCTGATCGCCGCGGCCGAGGACATCGGCTACCCGGTGCTCGTGAAGCCGTCCGCGGGCGGCGGCGGCAAGGGCATGCGCCTTGTCGAGGAGCCGGACAAGCTCGCCGACGCGCTGGCCAGCGCGCGCCGCGAGGCCGCCTCCGCCTTCGGCGACGACACCCTCTTCCTCGAGCGGTTCGTGCTGCGTCCCCGGCACATCGAGGTGCAGATCCTCGCCGACACCCACGGCAACGTCGTGCACCTCGGAGAGCGCGAGTGCAGCCTGCAGCGTCGTCACCAGAAGGTCATCGAGGAGGCGCCCTCGCCGCTGCTCGACGAGGTCACCCGCGCCCGGATCGGCGAGGCGGCCTGCAACACCGCGCGCAGCGTCGACTACACCGGCGCTGGAACGGTGGAGTTCATCGTCTCGGCGGACCGGCCCGACGAGTTCTTCTTCATGGAGATGAACACGCGACTGCAGGTGGAGCACCCGGTCACCGAGATGGTCACCGGGCTGGACCTGGTCGAGTGGCAGGTCCGGGTGGCCGCGGGTGAGAAGCTCGGCATCTCCCAGGGCGAGATCACCATGACCGGCCACGCGATCGAGGCCCGCGTCTACGCCGAGGACCCCGCCCGCGGCTTCCTGCCAACGGGCGGCCTCGTCCTCGACGTCGTGGAGCCGTCCGGTCCGGGGATCCGGATCGATTCGGGCCTGCGGGCGGGCACCGAGGTCGGCAGCGACTACGACCCCATGCTGTCGAAGGTGATCGCGCACGCCGCCGACCGTGCCGGGGCGCTGCGCAAGCTCGACCGGGCGCTCGCCGACACCGCAGTGCTCGGCGTGGTCACCAACATCGATTTCGCGCGATTCCTGCTGGCGGACGCCGATGTCGTCGCGGGCCGCCTCGACACCGGCCTGCTCGACCGCAGGCTCGAGGACTACGTCGCGGCCGACGCCTCGGACGCGCAGTTCATCGCGGCAGGCGCCTACCGGTGGCTGACGCGCTGGCCGCAGGGCGCCGAGGCCGACCTGTGGGCGCGGCCGACCGGCTGGCGCGTCGGCGCCCCTGCGCCGACCAGCATCCGGCTGGCCTCGCCCGCCCGCACCGACCACGTGCGGATCGTCGGCACGCCAGGCGACGCGACGGTGTCGATGGAGGACGGTGAAACACGCACGCTGACAGCATCGTTGGACGGTTCGACGCTGTCTGTCGCGGTGGACGGTCTGCGGGCGAGCTACCTGGTGGCCGCCCACGACGGACACATCTGGCTCTCGGGCACCGACGGGACCGCGGTCCTGCGCGAGGTTCGGGAGGTCAGCGTCCGCACGGGTGACGCGCACGCGGGGGAGGCCGAGATCACCAGCCCGATGCCGGGCGCCGTCATCGCGGTGGGCGTTGAGCACGGCGCGACCGTCACCGCGGGCACCGCGGTGGTCGTGGTCGAGGCGATGAAGATGGAGCACTCGCTGACCTCGCCCATCGACGGCACGGTCGAGCTGCTCGTCGCGGCGGGCGACCAGGTGAAGGTCGACCAGATCCTCGCTCGCGTGATCCCGCACGCACCCGAAACACCCGATAACTCAGGACAACCCGAACTCGCAGAGACGACCACGAAGGGCGCCGCGTCATGACCGATTACCTCTCCTCCGGATCGCTGCCCGACGAGTATCAGCAGCTCGCGAAGGCGGTCCGCGACTTCGCGCAGACCGTCGTCGCGCCGGTCGCCGCAGAGCACGACGCCAACCACACCTTCCCGTACGAGGTCGTCTCCGGGATGGCCGAGCTGGGCCTGTTCGGCCTGCCCTTCCCCGAGGAGTACGGCGGACAGGGCGGCGACTACTTCGCACTGTGCCTCGCTCTCGAGGAGCTCGGCAAGGTGGACCAGTCCGTGGCGATCACCCTGGAGGCAGGCGTCTCGCTCGGCGCGATGCCGATCTACCGCTTCGGAAACGAGGCGCAGAAGCAGGAGTGGCTGCCGCAGCTCACGAGTGGCAAGGCGTTGGCCGCGTTCGGCCTCACCGAGCCGGGAGCGGGCAGCGACGCGGGCGGCACCAGGACCACCGCGAAGCAAGACGGCGGCGACTGGATCATCAACGGCAACAAGCAGTTCATCACCAACTCGGGTACGGACATCACCCGGCTGGTCACCGTCACCGCGGTCACCGGTGAGAAGGAGAACGGCAAGAAGGAGATCTCCACCATCCTGGTGCCGACCTCCACACCGGGGTTCACCGCGGAGCCGGCGTACAACAAGGTCGGCTGGAACGCCTCCGACACCCACCCGCTGACCTTCCAGGATGTCCGGGTGCCGCAGGAGAACCTGCTGGGCGAGCGCGGACGCGGCTACGCGAACTTCCTGCGCATCCTCGACGAGGGCCGGATCGCGATCGCGGCGCTGAGCGTCGGTGCGGCGCAGGGCTGCGTGGACGAATCGGTCAAGTACGCCAAGGAGCGCGAGGCGTTCGGCAAGCCGATCGGCGCCAACCAGGCCATCGCCTTCAAGATCGCGCGGATGGAGGTGCGCGCCCACGTCGCCCGCACCGCGTACTACGACGCGGCCGCACTCATGCTGGCGGGCAAGCCCTTCAAGAAGCAGGCCTCCATCGCCAAGCTGATCGCCAGCGAGGCCGCGATGGACAACGCCAGGGACGCCACCCAGATCTTCGGCGGCTACGGCTTCATGAACGAGTACCCGGTCGCCCGCCACTACCGGGACAGCAAGATCCTCGAGATCGGCGAGGGGACCACCGAGGTGCAGCTGATGCTGATCGCGCGCGAGGCCGGGCTGTGAGCGAGCCGGACCGCAAGCGGGTCGTGCAGCGCGGGCTCTGGTTCGAGGAGTTCGAGACCGACGTCGTCTACGAGCACCGCCCCGGGCGAACCATCACCGAGGCGGACAACGTCCTGTTCACCACGCTGACGATGAACACCCAGGCGTTGCACCTGGACGCCGCCTTCAGCGAGCAGTTGCCGCCGTTCAACCAGCGGCTGGTGAACTCGATGTTCACGCTGTCCACCCTGGTCGGTCTCTCGGTCGCCCAGCTCACCCAGGGGACGATCGTCGCCAACCTCGGGTTCTCCGAGATCTCGTTCCCCAAGCCGCTCTTCCACGGTGACACCATGTACGCCGAGACGGTGATCACCGACAAGCGGGAGTCGAAGAGCAGGCCGGGCGAGGGCATCATCACCCTGGCACACACCGCACGGAACCAGCACGGCGACGTGGTGGCGACGGCGGTGCGCAAGACGTTGGTCCGAAAGAGGCCGTCATGACCGCGAATTCCGGTCACACCCCGGGCCCCGCCGCGTGGGCACCGCCCGGCCCGGCCTGGCTGTTCTGCCCTGCGGACCGGCCGGAGCGCTATGCGAAGGCCGCGGCCGCCGCGGATGTCGTCATCCTCGACCTCGAGGACGGCGTCGCCCCCGCGGACAAGGCGGCGGCCCGTCGCGCGCTGATCGACACCCCGCTCGACCCCGAGCGCACCGTGGTGCGGATCAACGCCGCAGGCACCGAGGATCAGGCGCTCGACCTGGAGGCACTGCTGCAGACCCGCTACCCCAGGGTGATGCTGCCCAAGTGCGAGTCGGCGGAACAGGTGCGCTCGCTCGCCCCGCGCGAGGTGATCGCCCTCATCGAGTCCCCGCTCGGCGCCCTGACGGTTGCCGAGTCCGCACAGGTCGCGAACGCGATCGGGGTGATGTGGGGCGCGGAGGACCTGGTCGCGGCACTCGGCGGGAACGCCAGCCGCCACACCGACGGCTCCTATCGCGATGTGGCCAGGCACGTGCGCTCCGGATCGCTGCTCGCGGCCAAGGCGCACGGCCGGTTCGCGCTGGACTCGGTCTACCTCGACATCAAGGACCTCGATGGCCTGCGCGCCGAATCCCTCGACGCGGTCGCGGTCGGGTTCGACGCCAAGGTGGCGATCCATCCGAGCCAGGTCGCCGTGATCCGGGCCGCCTACGAACCCAGCGCGGAGGACCTCGCCTGGGCGCGCAGGGTGCTCGCCGCGGTATCCGAGGAGCGCGGGGTCTTCGCCTTCGAGGGGAAGATGGTGGACGCGCCGGTGCTTCGGCACGCGGAGGCGATCGTCCGCAGGAGTGAATCGTTGTGAACAGTTCGGTCGCCGAGAAATCCGAAGGCACTGAGAAATCTGAAGGGAACAGCAAGCTGATGTCCGAGTCCACTGTCATCGTCGCCGGAGCCCGCACCCCGATGGGGCGGCTCCTCGGTTCGCTGAAGGGCTTCTCCGGGTCCGATCTCGGTGGCATCGCCATCAAGGGCGCGCTGGAGAAGGCGGGCGTCGCGCCCGAGAGCGTCGAGTACGTGATCATGGGTCAGGTGCTGACGGCGGGCGCCGGTCAGATGCCTGCGCGGCAGGCCGCCGTGGCCGCCGGCATCCCGATGGACGTGCCCGCCCTGTCGATCAACAAGGTGTGCCTGTCGGGTATCGACGCGATCGCGCTGGCCGACCAGCTGATCCGTGCCGGGGAGTTCGACATCGTGGTCGCCGGCGGCCAGGAGTCGATGAGCCGCGCACCGCACATGCTGGAGAAGAGCCGCGAGGGCTTCAAGTACGGCGACGTGACCATGCGCGACCACATGGCCTACGACGGTCTGCACGACATCTTCACGGATCAGGCGATGGGGCTGCTGACCGAACAGGTCAACCAGCAGGAGGCCACCCACATCACCCGCGAGGAGCAGGACGCGTTCGCGGCGACCTCGCACCAGAACGCCGCGCGCGCATGGAAGAACGGCCTGTTCGACAACGAGGTCGTGCCGGTGGAGATCCCGCAGCGCAAGGGCGATCCCATCGTCTTCGCCGAGGACGAGGGCATCCGCGCCGACACCACCGTCGAGTCCCTGAGCACGCTGCGCCCGGCCTTCAGCAAGGACGGCACCATCACCGCAGGCTCGGCCTCGCCGATCTCCGACGGCGCCGCCGCAGTGGTCGTGATGAGCAAGGCGAAGGCGCAGGAGCTGGGCCTGAGCTGGATCGCCGAGATCGGCGCGCACGGCGTGGTGGCGGGCCCCGACTCGACGCTGCAGTCGCAGCCGGCCCGCGCGATCGCCAAGGCCTGTGCGAAGGAGGGCATCGCCCCGACCGATCTCGACCTCGTCGAGATCAACGAGGCCTTCGCGGCCGTCGGCATCGCGTCGACCCGCGAGCTCGGTCTCGACCCGGCCAAGGTCAACGTGAACGGCGGCGCGATCGCCGTCGGACATCCGCTCGGCATGTCCGGCGCGCGGATCGCCCTGCACCTGGCGCTGGAACTGCAGCGTCGCGGTGGCGGCGTCGGCGCGGCCGCGCTGTGCGGTGGCGGCGGTCAGGGTGACGCCCTGATCATCCGGGTCCCCGCGCAGTGACCGGACGGGTCGAGGGCATGCCGGAGGGCGACGGCCGGTTCGACGCCGGCCTCGCCGTCCGGCGTGAGGTGATGGGCGACGACTTCGTCGATCGCGCGCTGACCCGTGACCTCGGCACCGACAGCGAGGCGATCCAGCGGCACATCACCGAGACGGTGTGGGGTTCGGTCTGGACCCGCGACGGTCTGAGCCGGCGGGACCGCAGCCTGTTGAACCTGGGCATGCTGACGGCGCTGCGCGCGGAATCGGAGCTGCGCGGGCACGTCCGTGGGGCGCTCAGGAACGGCCTGAGTCGCGAGGAGATCACCGAGGTGATCATCCACACCAGCGGGTACTGCGGTGCGCCCGCCGCGCTCGCCGCTATGCGAGTGGTGCAGGAGGTCCTCACCGAGGACCTCGGGCCGAAAACAGACTGACTGAGAGGACGAACCGCATGGAATCGCCACAGCCGCAGTGGGAACCGACACGCGACGACGTGCGGAACGCCCGGATCACCGATTACGCCTCGTGGGTGGAGCGGGAGTACTCGGTGTCGGTGCCCGATTACCACTCGCTGTGGCGATGGTCGGTCGAACACCTCGACGACTTCTGGCGGTCGGTCTGGGACTACTTCGGGGTCCGGTCCGCGACGCCGGTCGGCGAGGTGCTCGCGCAGGACCGGATGCCGGGTGCGGTGTGGTTCCCGGGGATCCGGCTCAACTACGTGGACCAGGTGCTGCGCAACGAGCGTGCGGACCGGCCCGCCATCGTCTACTCCGGCGAGACGGCCGCCGAGGACGTCACGATGTCGTGGGCGGAGCTGCGCAGGCAGGTCGGCGCACTGGCCGCGACCCTGCGGTCGAGCGGGGTCGGCCCCGGCGACCGGGTGGTCGGCTACCTGCCGAACATCCCGGAGACCGTCGTGGCCTTCCTCGCGACGGCGAGCCTCGGCGCGATCTGGGCGGCCTGCGGACAGGACTACTCGGCACCGGCCGCGCTGGACCGACTCGGCCAGCTCGAACCGTCCGTCCTGATCACCGCGGACGGCTACCGCTTCGGCGGCAAGCAGCACGATCGCCACGAGTCCATCGCGGAACTGCGGGCCGGGATGCCGAGCCTGACGACGACCGTGCTCGTGCCGCGGCTCGCTGCGGCCGTTGACCTCGAGGGCGGTGGACCCGAGGGCGTGATGTCCTGGGCGGAGGCGACAGCGGGAGATGCGCCGCTCGAACCGGTGGACGTCGACTTCGACCATCCGCTGTGGGTGGTGTTCTCCTCGGGCACCACCGGTCTGCCGAAGGGGATCGTGCACGGGCACGGCGGCGTGATCCTCGAGCACCTGAAATCGGTTGCCCTGCAGATGGACATCGGGCCCGAGGACACCTTCTTCTGGTACACCAGCCCGAGCTGGATGATGTGGAACTTCCAGGTCGCCGGGCTGCTGGTCGGCGCCACCGTCGTCTGCTACGACGGCAACCCCGGCTACCCGGACGTCGATTCGCTGTGGGCGCTCACCGCGCGGCACCGGGCCACTGTGCTCGGCACCAGCCCGGGTTATGTGCTCGCCTGCGCGAAGGCGGGCGTGGTCCCGCGCCGTGACCACGATCTGAGCGCGTTGCGCACGGTCGGGATCACCGGGTCGACCCTGCCTGCGTCGTCCTCGCTGTGGATTGCCGAGAACGTCGGTGTGCCAGTGGCTTCCATCACGGGCGGCACGGACGTGGTCTCCGCGTTCATCGGTGGTGCGCCCACCGTCCCGGTCTGGCCGGGTGAACTGTCCACGCCCTTCCTCGGGGTCGCGCTCGAGGCCTACGACGAGGGCGGCGTGCCCATCCGTGGTGACGTGGGGGAACTGGTCATCACCAAGCCGATGCCGTCGATGCCGATCCGGTTCTGGAACGACCCCGACGGAAAGCGTTACCACGACGCGTATTTCGATGATTTCCCCGGAGTGTGGCGGCACGGCGACTGGATCACCATCACCGAGCGGGGGAGCGTGCTGATGCACGGCCGCTCGGACTCGACGCTCAACCGCAACGGGATCCGGATGGGTAGCGCCGACATCTACCAGGCCGTCGAACGCCTGCCCGAGATCACCGAGGCGCTCGTCATCGGGGCCGAGCAGCCGGACGGCGGGTATTGGATGCCGCTGTTCGTGGTGCTCGCGGACGGCGCCGTGCTCGATGGCGCGCTCGAGGACCGGATCAAGGCGACGATCCGCGAGCAGGCGTCGCCGCGGCACGTCCCCGACGAGATCATCGCGGCGCCCGGTGTCCCGCACACCCGCACCGGCAAGAAGCTGGAGGTGCCGATCAAGCGAATGTTCCAGGGCGCCGACGCGGACCGAATCCTCGACCGGAGCGCGATCGACGCCCCCGAGCTCATCGACTGGTACCTCCAGCAGAAGCGCTGACCCCGCGGCGGGTGTGCGGCCCGACCCGAGCGGGGAGACTGGGGGCATGGCCCCCGGTGGGTTTCTCGTGCGGACCGCGCTGGTCGCGGTGGCCGTGGTCGCCGCGCTGCTCGTCGCCCTGTGGCTGGGTCAGCGTCGGCTGATCTACCTCCCGGACGGCGCCGCGCCGGGTCCGGCGGAGCAGGTGACCGACCGCGCCGAGGACGTCTGGTTGACCACCTCCGACGGCCTCCGGCTCGGCGCGTGGTACGTGCCGCCCACCGCCGCCGATCGCGGCGTGACCGTTCTCGTCGCCAACGGCAATGCCGGGAACAGGGCAGATCGTGCGCAGCTGGCCCGCGCGTTGGCCGGGGCCGGGTTCGCGACGCTGCTCTTCGACTACCGCGGGTACGGGGGCAACCCCGGGAGTCCCAGCGAAGAGGGCCTGGCCCTCGATGTCCGGGCCGCCCGCAGCTACCTCGTCGACGAGAGGGCGGTGCCGCCGGGGCGGCTGCTGTATCTCGGCGAGAGCCTGGGGACGGGCGTCGTGGCGGAGCTCGCGACGGAGCACCGCCCGGCCGGCCTGATGTTGCGCTCGCCGTTCGTCGACCTGGCCACCCTCGGTCAGCGGCACTACCCGTTTCTGCCGGTCAGGCTCCTGTTGTGGGACAGCTTCCCGGTGGCGGAGTCCGTCGCGCGGATCGATGCGCCGACGACCGTCGTCTACGGCACCGCCGACACCATCGTCCCTCCCGACCACAGTGAGCGGGTCGCCGAATGCGCCGGGGGGCCCGTCGTGCGGGTCGCCGTGCCGGGGGCCGGGCACAACGACGCCGAGCTGGTCGGCGGTGCAGAGGTGGTCGGGGCCCTCGTCGACCTGGCCCGGCGGGCGGTCGGGCCGTGACGCGCCCGATCTGGTGACCGCGGAGCGGGAACCGGGCTGGACGGAATTCGTCGCAGGGTGCAACGAAAATCCCCGTTCCACCGAAATTGCGTCGCGCATTCCCATACGCTCCTGCCAACTCGCTGCCTACCTCGAAGGACGCACTGTGAAACTGAAGAGACTCGCCCCCGTTCTCGCCTCGCTCGCCGCAGTCAGCCTCGTCGCGGCCGGTTGTAGCGGCGACAGCGAAGCGGAATCGACGGAAGGCGCCGCGACCGGTCAGCCGATCAAGGTGGGGCAGATCATTCCCATCGAATCCGCAGGTCTGTCCGTCGCCACCCAGGCCGCGGGCCTGACCGCCTCCATCGACGCGCTGAACTCGCGCGGCGGTGTCGGCGGCCGCCCGCTCGAGCTGATCCAGTGCGACTCGACGGGTGATCCCAACAAGGAAGTCGACTGCGCCAACAAGATGGTCTCGGAGGGGGTTGTCGCCACCCTCGCGGACTTCACGCCCACCTCCGCGGAATCGGTGTCGCAGATCCTCCAGACCGCCGGGATCCCGCGTATCGGCCTGAACCCGATGAACATCGCCGACTTCACCGCACCCAACGTGTTCACCCCGTTCTCCGGCTCGCTGCTCACGCTGTACGGGCTCGTTGACACCCTGGTGGCCGAGGGCAAGACGAAGCTCTCGCTGATGCGCCCCGACGTCCCGGTCGCGGCGATGCTCATCCAGCTGCTCGGACCCGCGGTGCAGGCCAAGGGCGCGGAGATCGTGAACGAGGTCGCGGTCGGTGCCGGTGCCACCGACTACACCCAGTTCGTCGTCGCGGCCGAACGCAACGACGCGCAGGGCGTGATCATGGCCCTGACCGCCAACGAGTCCAACCAGATCGCCGAGTCCTTCGACCAGCTCGGGTCCAAGCTGAGCTACGGCAACGCCGCCACCTCGTTCACGCAGGCGGACCTGCAGAACCTGGGCGCCTTCGCCACCAGCGCGGTGTACACCAGCCCGGTCCCGGCGCCGTCGTCGAGCACCGAGGACTTCCCCGGACTCGAGCCGTTCCTCGCGGACATGGAGGCCTCCGACGAGCAAGGACTCGAGCGCGAGAACCTCACGGGCACGGAACTGTTCTCGTGGCTCTCGGTGCTCGCCTTCAGCCAGGTGGCCGAGGGGCTCGGTTCCTCCGTCAACCCCAACACCGTGATGCAGGGTTTCGAGAACGCCAAGGATCTGGACATGAAGGGCCTGGTTCCGAACTGGACTCCGGGCGCGGTGCAGCCGTTCGGGATCTTCCAGCGGGTGTCGAACTCGATGATGTACCGGATGAAGTTCGACGGTGACACGGTGGTCACCGATCCCAAGCAGTACGACCTGCGCGGTCAGTAGCACGACCGGCGCGGTCCCTGCGGTGACGCGGGGACCGCGCCCGAGTCCACGGAGAGAGTCCAATGACTGAATTCCTGCAGTTCGCCATCCTCGGCCTCGGCGCGGGCTCGGCGTACGCATTGTTGGCGCACGGCGTGGTGTTGGTCTACCGCGGATCCGGGGTCGTCAACTTCGCCCAGGGCGCCATCGCGATGGTCGCCGCCTATGTGTGCCTGGAAACGCTGAAGGGCGAGTACGACTG
The DNA here is from genome assembly GCF_000686785.1 of Rhodococcus sp. UNC363MFTsu5.1. Lineage (NCBI taxonomy): Bacteria > Bacillati > Actinomycetota > Actinomycetes > Mycobacteriales > Nocardiaceae > Rhodococcus > Rhodococcus sp. UNC363MFTsu5.1. The sequence goes on along the minus strand of NZ_JMLO01000005.1, from coordinate 15,738 downwards.
GTCGCTTCCGGTGGCCTTCGCGGTCGCCGTGCTGGTGGCCGGACTCATCGGGCTGCTGTTCCAGGTGCTGGTGCTGCGGTGGCTGACGAACGCCGCACCGATCGTCCGGCTGGCCGCCACACTTGGCCTGCTCGTCATCCTGCAGGCGGGCGTGCAGCAGTACTACGGAACGAAATCCATTCGCGTGCGGGCATATCTGCCGAACGACGCCTACCACTGGGGTGACGTCGTGGTGCAGCAGGATCGGCTCATCCTGCTGGGTATCGCGGTCGGTATGACCGCGGTGCTCTGGGGGCTGACGCGATACACCCGGGTCGGCCTGGCGATCACCGCGGCGGCCGAGAACGAACGGGCCACGGCCGCGCTCGGGTGGTCACCCCAGCGATTGGCCGCACTGACCTGGACCGTCGGCGGTGCGCTTGCTGGTACGGCCGGAATCCTGGTGGCTCCGCTCACCGGACTCACCCCCACCGCCTTCATCATCATCGTCACGGTGTCCGCGTTGGCCGCCGCCCTGCTCGGCGGGTTCAAGTCGTTCCCGCTGACCCTGCTGGGTGGGCTGCTCCTCGGCGTGGGCGAGAGCCTGGTCGTGCTGTACCAGGATCGCATCCGCGACCTGCTGGGGTTGGAGACGCTGACGGGCATCAACCGCGCGGTGCCGTTCCTGGTCATCCTCGTGGTGCTCGTCGTACGCGGGAAGGGGCTGCCGCTGCGCAGCCACATCTCGGAGCGGATGCCGCGGCTGGGTTCGGGCCAGATCCATTGGCGCACACTGGCCGTGGTGGCCGGAACGCTCGCGGTCGTGGTCATCGCCTTCAGCGGCGACTGGCTGCGCTCGCTGACGCTGACCCTCGCGGCGGCGGTGTTCCTGCTGTCGGTGGTCGTGCTGACCGGCTTCGCAGGCCAACTCTCACTCGCCCAGTACACCGTCGGCGGACTCGGCGCCCTGTTCACCGCGCGGCTGGTCGGTCAGGCCGGCTGGCCGCTCATCCCGGCCGCGGTCGTCGGTGTCGGGTCGGTGATCGCGATCGGCGTCGTCTTCGCGCTACCCGCGCTGCGCACCCGCGGGGTGAACCTCGCGGTGGTCACCCTCGGGCTCGGGTTCACGATCCAGGAGATGGTCTTCAACAACCCGACCTTCACCGGCGACAAGATCGACGGGGCGGTGCGGATCCGGGAGCTGAGCCTGTTCGGATTCGAGGTGACGGCGACCGAGTACCCGGAGCGGTGGGCCCTGCTGTGCCTGGTGGTGCTCGTGCTGTGCGGGCTGATGGTGGCGAACCTGCGGCGGTCTCGGACCGGCAGGCGGCTGATCGCGGTCCGCACCAACGAGCGCGCGGCCGCGTCCCTCGGCATCAGCGTGTTCGCGGTGAAGATCTACGCGTTCGCGCTCGCGGCTGGGCTGGCTGGCGTCGGTGGCATCCTGCTCGGCCTGCGCAACACGGCGGTCACCTACCTGGAGTTCAACGTGTTCGCGTCGATCAACGCCGTGGTGCAGGCGGTGACCGGCGGACTCGGATTCGTCATCGGTGGCGTCATCGGGGCGTTGATGGCCCCCGGCGCCCTCTTCAGCCGATTGGTGGAGAGCAGCTCCGCCACCGGCGCCATCTCGACGTTGATCGGCGGGATCGTGCTCATCGTGATCCTGCTGACCAATCAGAACGGCATCGCCGACATGGCCTCCCGGGTCGTTGCGGCGATCAGGAGGCAGCCCTGGATGCGGGCGCTGCCGACGCGCAAGCCCGTTCGGGCACCCGAGCTCTCGGCCGAAACGACCTTGGGCACCGCTACGCCGACGCCGCTCTCCGTGCGGGGCCTGACCGTGCGGTTCGGCGGGGTCACGGCCGTCGACGGGGTAGACCTCGCGGTGGAACCGGGTCAGGTGGTCGGCCTGATCGGACCGAACGGCGCGGGCAAGACGACGGTGATCGACGCGATCACCGGATTCGTCAGCCCAGCGGCGGGGCAGGTGACGCTGGGTGAGCAGGACATCACCGGATGGTCGACCGCGAAACGGTCGAAGGGTGGACTGCGGCGCTCCTTCCAGTCCCTCGAACTGTTCGAGGACATCACCGTCGCCGAGAACATCCACGCGGGCGCCGACGAATCGACGTGGCGCACCTGGCTGACGGACCTGATCCGACCGGGGCACCATCCGCTCTCGCCGAGCGCGTCCACCGCGGTGCGCGACTTCGAGCTGGAGGGGGATCTGGGCTCGCTGCCCGGTGAACTGTCGTACGGCAGGCGGCGGTTGGTCGGTATCGCCAGGGCGGTCGCGTCCGGGCCGTCGGTTGTGCTGCTCGACGAGCCGGCCGCGGGGCTGGACGATGCGGAGAGCCGCGAGCTCGCCTTGTGCATCAGGCAGTTGGCGGTCGAGCGCAACGCCGCCGTGCTGCTGGTCGAACACGACATGGGTCTGGTGATGTCCACCTGCGATCGGATCGTGGTGCTCGAGGCGGGCCGGGTGATCGCGGCGGGTACGCCGGACGAGATCGCCGCCAGCCCGGCGGTCCGCGACGCCTATCTGGGTACCGAGGACGAGACGACGGAGGCAGCGCGATGACCATCACTCAGGAAAAGGCGATGCCGTCCACCGCGGTGCTCGAGTGCCAGGGCCTGAGCGCCGGGTACGGCGGGACCGTCGTGTGCCGCGGCCTCGACATCACCGTGCGTTCGGGGGAGGTGGTGGCGCTCATCGGGGCCAACGGCGCAGGCAAGTCCACCACCATGCTGACGGTGGCGGGCGAGCTGGCGCCGATCTCGGGCCGGGTGTCCGTGCTCGGCTCCGACAAGCGGGCCTCGCTCGCCACCCTGGCGAAGCGCGGCCTGAGCTACGTCACCGAGGAGCGGTCGGTGATCATGGGGCTGACGACCGCGGACAACCTGCGATTGGCTGGCGTCAGCGCCGAGGCCGCATGCGCGGTGTTCCCGGAGCTGCGCGCGCTGCTCGGGCGTCCGGCCGGGCTGTTGTCCGGCGGTGAGCAGCAGATGCTCACCCTGGCAAGGGCGCTGGTCAGGAACCCGAAGCTGCTCCTGGCGGACGAGCTGTCCCTCGGGCTGGCGCCGCAGATCGTGGCGCGACTCCTCGATGTGGTGCGGGCGGCCGCGGACACCAAGAACCTCGGCGTGCTCCTGGTTGAGCAGCACGTTCGCCAGGTCCTGCGGGTCGCGGATCGGGTGTACGTGATGCGCCGCGGTCAGGTGATGCTGGAGGGGACGGCAGCCGAGATCGGCGCGGACCTCGACGCCGTGCAGCGTGCCTACCTCTCGTCGGGCGAGCAGGGGGAGAGCGGGTAACAAGCAATTCGGTCAACTCTTGTACCCTTGGTCGGTCATCCGTCCTGGTCAGCGCGGGGCGTGACCCAAAAGGAGCGAGGGGTGCGAGTGACGTCCGGAACGAAGTCGACGGTGGTTCGGGTGCCGAAGGCCGGTGAGTTGGTGGCCGCCAACCTGCGGCGGCGGATCATCACCGGCGAACTGAACGTGGGCGACCCGTTGCCAAACGAGGCCGTGCTCATGGAACAGTTCGGGGTGTCGCGGCCGACCCTGCGCGAGGCATTCCGGATCCTCGAATCCGAATCGATCATCACGGTGCTGCGCGGCGCGCACGGCGGCGCGAGGGTCTTGGCACCCGACGCGTCGGTGGCCGCGCGGTACACCGGCCTGCTGTTGCAGTACCAGGGCACCCCGCTCGTCGACGTGTACCGGGCGCGGGCATCGCTCGAGGTGTCCGCGGTGGGAATGCTGGCCGAGGGTAATCGCGGCGAGGCACTCGCGACTTTCGCGGAACTGATCGAAGCGGGTGCCGATCTCGTGGAGGACTCCGCGGCGTTCGCGCGCCACGACGTCGATGTCCACCAGGCGCTGATCGACCTCGCCGGGAACCAGACGCTCGCCGTGCTCGGTGGGATGTTGGTGCACATCATCGACGCGCACAACGCCCTCTTCATCGCCGCGCACGGCGGCGGCAACGAGCGACCGGCGGCCCGCGCGGCGCATCGCGCCTATCTCAAGCTGCTCGGTCTGCTGCGCGAGGGCGATGCGACCGCCGCCCAGGAGTTCTGGCGCAAGCACCTCGACGCGATCGAGAAGTACATGATCGGCGACACCGAGACGACCCTCGTCGAGGTGCTGTCGTAGCGGTGTCGTCGTAGCCGCGGTCCCGACGTCAGGGACCCGCAGGCGTCAGGGCATCGGGATCACCAGCGGCGGCAGACCCGGTATCTGGACCTGGATCTGCGGCGGCGGTGGTGGCGGGGCCACGGGAACCGGCGCGGGCGCCGGTGGTGGTGCCGGCGCAGGTGGTGGTTCGGGGGCCGGTGGTGGCTCGGGCGGCGGCGCGGGCGCCTGCCGCTGGACCGGGGGCGGCGCGACCGCGAGCGGTTCGGGTTCCACCACGGGCGGAGGTGGCGGGGGCGGCGGGCCAGGTGGTGGGGCCGGAGGCGGTGGACCGGGTCGGTCCGCGGGCTGCTGTGGTCCCGCCCCGATCGGGACGGCCGCCAGGCCACCGGACATCAGGTCGACGACCGTCACCTGCGCCATCGGCTGCTGGGCGGGTTGCACGACCAGCAGTCGCTCGGCGTCGTAGCCGGGCCACGCGTCCTCCGTCGCGGCCGGCTCCGAACTCGGCCGCGGATCGATCAGCGGGCTTCCCCGCGCGCACCGGACCCGCGGCGTCCCGTGGTCGTCGATCAGGACGATGGTCCCGGCTTCGAGCACCGACTGATACGACGTGGCACGTTCGCCGCTGTAGCCGTAGTTGGTCACCCTCGTGTCCGCGCGCAGCAGCACCGGCGTGAGGGTGCGCACGTAGCTGCGCACGTCGTCGACATCGAGCACGCCCGACCAGGCCTGCATCTTGATGGGATCGCTCTCGAGGTCTGCGACCAGCCTTTCCCGATCGCACAGGACCCGGTCGAGGCTTCCGCCGTACAACCCGACGCGATCACCGGGGATGCTGATGCCGTCGCCCGCATTCGGGAGGTCGGCGCCGGGCGGACCGGGCGGGACGACCGTCGGGATCTGCGGGGGTAGCAGGCGATCGGTCCATGGCTGTTGGCCATCGGAGACCACGCGGTCCAGCGCGAGGGGCCGCGGCTGTGGCTCCGACCCGTTCGAACACGCCGCGACCGCCACCGCGCACGCGACCACGAGCCATCGACCCGGCGCGTGTCCCACACGCGGGCCGGTCCTCGCGACAGTGCTTCGTCGGGCAAACCGTGCGGCCTGCCCGGCGATGACGGTGGCCACCCGCTCATCGTAAGCACAGCGGCTGGTCGGCAGGGCTCTATTGCGTGGGCGTGCCGCGATGGTCAGCGAGCCGGTTCGGGCTCCAACTCCGCGACCGGCGGGGCAGTGGCGACGGACGCAGTGGTCGCACGCGGGATGAAGACCGCGATGAGCAGTGCAAGCAGCGCGGCCGCGGCGCCGATCAGGAAGGTCACCACGAACGCCCGGTGCGTCGGCACAAGGGCGGGGCCGAAGGACATGGTCATGTTGGCCAGGACCACGGTCATCACGGCGCTCGCGAACGACGTTCCGACCATCCGCATCAGGGAGTTGAGTCCGTTCGCTGCCGCCGTCTCGTGCAGCGGGACCGCGCGCATGATCAGCGCGGGCATGGCCGCATACGAGATGCCGATTCCCGCGCCGATGATGGTCGAGACCAGCGCGATCTGCCAGACCTCGTTCATCAGCACGGCACCGATCAGGTAGCCGGCCGCGATGACGACGGTGCCGACCATCAGCGTGGTCCGCGGGCCGTACCGGTTGGTGATGCGGGCCGACACCGGCGAGAGCAGCATCATCACGATGCCGGCGGGGGCCATGCACAGCCCGGCCATGACCATCGACTGGCCGAGCCCGTAGCCGGTCTCCGGCGGTGACTGCAGCAACTGCGGAACGGTCAACGACGTTGCGTACATGGCGAATCCGGTCATGACCGACGCCAAGTTGGTCAGCAGGATCGGGCGGGAGGCGGAGACCCGGAGGTTGACGAGGGGCTCGGCGGTGCGCAGCTCGGCGAAGCCCCATGCCAGGAACACGACGACGGACGCGGCGAGCAGCCCGAGGGTGGTCGCACTGGTCCAGCCCCATTCGCCGCCCTTGGTGATCGCCAACAGGAGCGAGACGAGTCCGGCCGCGAGCCCCACCGCGCCGAGGTAGTCGAACCGTCCCGGATTACGAACAGGGGACTCGGGGACCAGGACGGCGACCGCGATCGCGACCAGCGCGCCGAGCGCGGCAGACGCCCAGAACAGCACGTGCCAGTTGAAGTTCTGCGCCGTCGCCGCGGCCAGCGGCATGCCGATCGCGCCGCCGACACCCATCGTGGAACTCATCACCGAGATCGCGCCGCCCACCTTCTCGGCGGGCAGTTCGTCGCGCAGGATGCTGATGCCGAGTGGGATCGCGCCGGTGGCCGCGCCCTGCAGGATGCGGCCGATGATCACCAGCGGGACGGTCTCGCTCAGTGCACACACCACCGATCCGGCGACCAGAAAAGCCATGCTGATCAGGATCATTCGCCGTTTGCCGAACATGTCGCCGAGGCGGCCGGAGACCGGCGTGACGACGGCCGCGGCCAGCAGGGTGGAGGTGATGACCCAGGAGGCGGTCGAGGCCGAGGTGTTCAGCAGCTCGGGTAGCACGTGGATCAGCGGCACTACCAGGGTCTGCATGAGCGAGACGACGATGCCGGAGAACGCCAGCGTGGCGAGGATCCAGGTGGGGGAATGGGTGCGCCGCGCTGCACCGGGAGCCGAAAGGGTCACGACGGATCTCTTCTCTTGTGTTCTAAGCGCTTATCGATTCCGAGAAAGCAACAGGTGTGTACGGTACACATCGTGTGTATCGTGCACAATCGGTGGGAGTGTGGCGACGTGATGCGAGGATGACCCCGATGGAATCCGAGGAGATCGACCCGGGTCGCGGGTTGGAGCGAGAGATCACGTTGATGGCCCGCCACACCACCCTGGTGACCAAGCGGTGGTTGGAACAGCAGGCGCTCGACCGATCGGCGTATCTGCTGTTGAGCCGCCTCGAGATCAGCGAGCCGATGACGTTGAAGGAACTGGCGGACTCGTTCGGCCTCGACGTGTCCACGATCAACCGGCAGACCGCCGCGCTCGTCCGGCAGGGACTGGCCGAGCGAATTCCCGACCCGCAGGGCGGCACGGCGAGGAAACTCCGGCCGACGGACGGGGGACTGCGTGCGCTGCATTCCGACCGGAAGCACAACGTCGACGGCATCAACTCCCTCGTCGCCGATTGGGACGAGAAGGATCGACGGGATCTGGTTACCTTGTTGCGGCGGCTGAACGAACAGATCGAGGACCGACAGGGTCTGAGCTGGCCGCGGGACTGACCGACAAGCTGCGAGGAGTTGCACGGATGGGCATCAACGAGGGACGCGTCGTGATCGTGACCGGCGCCGCGGGCGGCATCGGCCGCGAGCACGCGCTCGAGTTCGCCAGGCAGGGAGCGAAGGTCGTCGTCAACGACCTCGGGCCCGCCGAGGCGGTCGTCGAGGAGATCAAGGCGCTCGGCGGTGAGGCCATCGCGAACAAGGACGACATCTCGGACTTCGACGGCGCGGGCCGACTGGTGCGCAGCGCGATCGACACGTTCGGCACCGTGCACGTGCTCGTCAACAACGCGGGCATCCTCCGCGACAAGATGTTCGTCAACATGACGGTCGATCAGTGGGACGACATCATGCGCGTGCACCTGCGGGGGACGTTCGCGCCCTCGCAGCACGCGGCGTCGTACTGGCGGGAGCAGCACAAGGCGGGCACTCCGGTCGCGCACCCGCGCATCATCAACACCTCCTCGCCGTCGGGCCTGTACGGCAACATCGGGCAGGCGAACTACGGCGCCGCGAAGGCGGGCATCGCGGCGTTCACCGTGATCCTCGCCGACGAGCTCGCCCGGCTCGGCGTCACCGTCAACGCGATCGCCCCCACCGCGCTCACCCAGATGACCGCGGGCCTCGAGGGTTTCGTTGCCGCGATGGAGGCCGAGAAGGAGCGCACCGGCTTCGATGCGGCAGCGCCGGCGAATATCTCGCCGACCGTGGTCTGGCTCGGGTCGCCGGAGTCCGACGGCATCACCGGCCGGATCTTCAATGTGCATGGCGGCTCGATCAGCGTCGCGGAGACCTGGGTGGCGGGACCGGGGGTGTCGAAGAACGCCCGGTGGGATCCGGCCGAGCTGGGTGAGGTCATCCCGGCCCTGGTCGCCGAGGCGCGACCGAACTCGGACATGGCCGGGCAGCCGCGCAACGAGAACTCGCGTCTGGGTCTGTAGCGTTCGCTCACCGCCGCCCGAGCAGATCGAGAGCGAAACCCGCGTACTCCGTGGCGATCTGCTCGGGCGTGGACGGTCCGTCGATCCGGAACCACTGCGGCAGCGAGGTGCACATTGTCGAGATGGCCCGTCCGGCGTCTCTCGCATGCCGCGTCGTGAGGCTTCCCTCGGCGATGGCGGCGTCGATCTCGTCGTCGAGAAGATACTGAATCTGATTGCGGGAGTCCGTGATCCGCGCTCGGTTGGCCGGTTCGAGGCTGCGCATCTCGCTGGCGCCGATGAACGCGAGTTCCCGGCGATGCGTGTGATAGAGCGCGAGCGCCTCGACGATGAGGCCGACCCGCTCGATTCCGCCAGTGCCGTGGTCGCGGGCCGCGCGCACCCGCCAGTGCAGCTCGTCCATCGTGAGATCGAGCGCCCGCACCAGTAGCTCCTGTTTGTCCCGGTAGTGGTGATACATGCCGGGAACGCTCATGCCGGCCCGCTCGGCGATCGACCGCATGGTCGCGCCGTGATACCCGGTCTCGACGAACGACTCGATCGCTGCCGCGAGCACCGGATCGATGCGCAGCGACGGGAACACGCGCCAGTCACCCGCCGACTGTGCAGCTGCCGTCGCCGTTCCTGGGGATTCGCGCCGGGAAGTGCGCACTCGGCGGTCCGCGGCGGGGGCTCCCCTGGCGGAGGTGGTGCCGGGCTCGCCCATCAGCTGTGCGGCGGTTGTGCCGAGTGCCCCGGCGAGAGCATGTAGTCGCTCGACCGAGACGCCTGTCTTGCCGTTCTCGATGGCGCTGAGCGTCGCCGGGCTGATCGCCAGCTGCCTAGCGAGCTCTCGCAGCGTCAGGCCCGCCGACCTGCGCGTCCGCCTGATCGCATCGGGCAGATGTTCGGTCTTGGTCAACTTTCCGTCCAATCTGTTCAGGAATGCTGAACATTCTAGCCGACATTATCTGGTGAACCTCTTTGACGGGCAGATAAACCTGTGAGATCGTGTGGAAATCATCTGCCGAGCGATCGCTCGGCTCCATGACGCAGGAGGTAGTGAGTGTGTCGATCGATCTGACCTATTCCCCCGAGGTGCAGGACCTCATCGACCGCACCAGGACCTTCACCCGCGACATCGTCCTGCCCATCGAGGACGAGCACGCCGGGGACATCACGGCAGGCGGCGGCGACGCGCTGCGGATCGGCATGCAGCAGGCGGCCAAGGATGCCGGGGTGTTCGCCCCGCACGCCCCGCTCGAGTTCGGTGGCCACGGGTTGAACATGTCGGACCGGGCCCCGGTGTTCGAGGAGGCGGGCTACTCGCTGTTCGGTCCCACCGCGTTGAACATCGCGGCACCCGACGAGGGCAACGTCCACATGCTGGCGCACATCGCCAACCCCGAGCAGAAGCAGCAGTTCCTCGCGCCGCTGGCCTACGGGGACGTCCGATCGGCCTTCGCGATGACGGAGCCGGCGCCGGGGGCGGGATCGGACCCGTCGGCGCTCACCACCCGCGCGGTCCGGGCGGACGGCGGCTGGCGGATCAACGGGCACAAGTGGTTCATCACCGGTGCCGACGGTGCAGGCTTCTTCATCATCATGGCGCGCACCTCGGGCGAGCCCGGTCAGCGCGGCGGGGCCACGATGTTCCTGGCGCCTGCCGACAGTCAAGGGATCAGGGTCGGACGACACATCGACACCCTGGACCGGGCGATGATCGGCGGGCACTGTGAGGTCTTCTTCGAGGACTTGCTGGTGCCCGACGCCGCGGTGCTCGGCGAGGTCGACCGCGGCTTCGAGTACGCCCAGGTCCGTCTCGGCCCGGCCAGGATGACCCACGTGATGCGCTGGCTGGGTGCCGCCCGCCGTGGCCACGACGTCGCGGTGGCCAGGGTGGCGGAGCGGGAAGGCTTCGGGTCCAGATTGGGTGACCTCGGCATGGTCCAGAAGATGGTGGCTGACAACGAGATCGACATCGCCGCCACCCGGGCGCTGTTGGTGCGGGCCTGCTGGGAGCTCGACAGGGGCGACCCGGCATCGAATGCGACGTCGATCGCGAAGACCTATGCGGCCGAGGCGGTCTTCCGGATCGTGGACCGGAGCATGCAGATGTGCGGCGGAATGGGGGTCTCCGGCGACCTGCCGCTGGCCCGGCTCTCGCGGGAGGTTCGGCCGTTCCGGGTCTACGACGGGCCGTCCGAGGTGCACCGCTGGGCCATCGCCAAACGGGTCGTCGGGGCGGCCAAGCGAGAGCTGAGGGAGGCAAAGTGAACCCTCACGGTATGAACATTGCTGCGCTGCAACGCTTCCTGCTCGACAGCGGCATCGAGCTGCATGGGGAGCTGCGCGTCGAGCTGATCAGCGGCGGCCGATCCAATCTGACCTACCGGGCCTGGGACGACCGGTCGTCGTGGGTGGTGCGGCGGCCGCCGACCAGTGGGCTGACCCCGTCGGCGCACGACATGGCCAGGGAGTACACCGTGACCTCGGCGTTGCAGGGCACGGCCGTGCCGGTTGCGCGGACCGTCGCCTTCGATGCCGACGGCTCCGCCCTCGGCGCTCCGATGACGGTGGTCGAGTTCGTCGAGGGCACGGTGGTCCGGGACCAGGCCGATCTCGCCGAGATGTCCGACGATCAGGTCGCGGTCAGCGCCGACGCACTGGTGCGGGTCCTGGCCGATCTGCACGCTGTCGATTACCGGGCGGTGGGGCTGGGTGACTTCGGGCGGCCGGATGGGTTCGTCGCGCGCCAGGTGAAACTCTGGGCGGGACAATGGGATCGGGTCAAGACGAGGGAGCTGCCCGACGTGGCGGTCCTGCATGCGGCGCTGGCCGATGCCATACCGACGGCCTCGGCCTCGTCGATCGTGCACGGTGACTTCAGGATCGACAACACGATCCTGGATTCGCGTGACCCCGGTCAGGTCCGGGCCGTGGTGGACTGGGAGATGTCGACACTGGGTGATCCGCTGACCGACGTCGCCCTGATGTGTGTGTACCGGGATCCGGTGTTCGACCTGGTGCTCGGTTCCCAGGCGGCCTGGACCAGCGATCGGCTGCCGTCGGCCGGCGCTTTGGCGCAGAGTTACGCCGTCGCGTCGGGTCGCGACCTCGGTGACTGGAGTTTCTACCTCGCGCTCGCCAACTTCAAGTTGGGGGTGATCGGTGAGGGGATCACCCATCGCGCGCTGCAGGGATCGGACTCCGGCGCGGGAGCGGTGCGGGCCGCCGAGGCGACACCCGAATTCATGGCGGCCGGGCTGCGTGCCCTGAAGGGAGCGACGCTGTGAGCGGCGGCGGGAACCGGACGGCACTGGTCACCGGTGCATCGAGGGGAATCGGGCTCGGGATCGCGACGCGGCTCGCGCAGTCGGGCTACTCGTTGACGATCACCGCACGGGACGCCGCGCGGCTCGACTCCGTCGCGGGCGAGCTGCGGGCCGCGGGTGCGGCCGAAGTGGTCTCGATCGCGGGCGACATGGCCGACGAGGCCGATATCGCCAGAGTGACCGCGACTCATGCGGATCGGCTCGGTCCGATGACCGCACTGATCCTCAACGCGGGGGTCGGCACCGCGGGCGCGATCGAGGACTTCCCGCTGCGCCGGTTCGACAAGACCCTGGCGGTGAACCTCCGCGGGCCGTTCCAGTTGCTCCAGCAGTCGCTACCGCTGCTGCGGGCGGGCGCCGCCGCCGACCCGGGGCGCGGCGCGAAGGTGGTCGCGCTTGCGTCCATCACGGGTGTGTACGCGGAGCAGGGCCTTGCGGTGTACGGCGCGACGAAGGCGGCGCTGATCAGTGTGGCCGCGACGTTGAACGCCGAGGAATCCGGCAACGGTGTGTGCGCCACGACCATCTCGCCGGCCTTCGTGGACACCGACATGAGCGCCTGGACCCACGATCAGGTGCCGCCGGGGGCGATGCTCGAGGTCAACGACGTCGTCGAGATGGTCGACGCATTGCTGAGACTCTCGTCGCGGGCCGTGATCCCGAACATCGTCATGACCAGGGCGGGCACCGACGGATATCGCGCCTGAATTCTCGCGCGCGGCGGCCCGACCGCGTAGCCTCCCGCGGATGACCACTCTGGCGGATCCCGCGGTTCGCGAATTCCTGTCCGCGGGCACCCGAACGGGCAAGCTCGGTTTCACCGCCTCCGACGGCCGGCCGCTGGTTGCTCCGGTGTGGTTCGTCGTCGACGGTGATGATCTGGTGTTCAACACCGGCGCAGGCACCGCCAAGGGGCGCGCCGTCGCACGCGACGGCCGGGTGGTGATCTGTGTCGACCTCGAACAGCCGCCGTATGCCTTCGTTCAGGTGCAGGGGGTGGCAACGGTGTCCGAGGACCCCGAGGAACTGATCCGGATCGCGACCGCGATCGGTGGCCGGTACATGGGGCCCGACCGGGCGGAGGAGTTCGGTCGTCGGAACGGCGTGCCGGGAGAGCTGGTGGTGCGCCTCCGTCCGACCAAGGTGATCGCCGATCTGGACGTCACGGGCTGACCGGGTCGTGTGCCAAGGTCACGGACTGTGACCGAATCACAATACCGCTGTGACTCGCGCACAACGCCCGTTCCTGGCGCTCGAAATGTCGTTGACCTCGGAAAATGCGCGCACGCTCGGCGTGAGGGCGAGCTGACGGGGCGCGCGAATCGCGACAATCTGGGCGAGGTCTTGGACGCTTGTTAGAAGAAATACCAAAAGGGCGTGACCGGACCTGGTTGAGATGTAGATTACATCCTGCGGTGCGGGCAGAACTCGCCGCGATTTCGGGACGTTGCCACTCGTGGCGGCGTGATTGTTCCTCGGGAGGGCGATCAATGAGCGCAGGGTGGATCCATGGACTCGGTGCGCAGGGGGCTGCTTCGGTGTCCTTCACGATGAGGTTGAGACCTCGTCGCAGTTCGGCGATTGCGCGAACCGCGGGAAGTTGTGTGACCACGTGACAGGTCGCATGACCAGACGATAGTTCTCAGTGCGCACGTAGCGCACCCGTTCCCGCTCGCACTTCTCGGCGATGCGGTCTCTTCCTTGTCGAATCTGGCTTGGATCCTCTTCTGTCTTTTGCTGCGCCCATGGGCTGGGGGCGAGGGATTCAAGTGGTTGTTTGGGACTCCGCGGTGTTCCGGAAAATGAGGTATCAGTTGAAGCCGACCATGCTCAACGGAGACAACGACGGCCGCAGCTCGATCGAGTGCCAGCCCGATGTCTTTCCACTCTCGCCCGCGCAGCTCGGGATGTGGTACGCGCAGCATGTCGACCCTGAGGTCCCCATCAACATCGCGCAGTTCGTTGACCTGCGTGGCCCGCTGGATCTGAAGATCCTCGACGACGCCAGCCAGATCGGGTCCGCGGAGTTCGGTACCGGGTTCCTCCGCCTCATCGAGGTGGACGGGACCCCGCATCAGGTGATCGACCTGACCATCGACGACCATGTCGGCTACCAGGACTTCCGCGGCTACGACGACCCGGAGCGCGCCGCGCGGGACTGGATGCAGGCCGAGTTCAGCGCACCCATCGACCTGCTCGAGGACCGCCTCATCGCCGCGGTCGTGCTGCAGATCGAGGATGAGCGGTACTTCTGGTACTCCCGCGTGCATCACATCGCGCTCGACGGCTTCGGTGCGATGGCCTACATGACCCGCGTCGCCGAGCTCTACTCGACGCTGATCGAGGGACGCGAGCCCACACCGTCCAATGCGAGCACGCTGCGCAGCCTCTACGAATCGGAGGTCTCGTACCGCGAGAGCACCCGGTTCCAGTCCGACGCCGCCTACTGGGCCGAGCGCGTCAAGGGCATGGAGGAGGGCACCAGCCTGACCGAGCGGACCGCGCCGCCCGCCGCGCTCAACGGCATCGCGAGCGCGGCGCTGTCCGGCGGCACCGAGGCGCTGATGGCCGAATCGGTGGCCCGGCACGACTCATCGCCGTCGGGGATGCTCATCGCGGCGTTCGCCGCGTACCTGGCCCAGATGACCGACGCCGGCGACGTGATCCTCAGCCTGCCGGTGACGGCCCGGACGACGGCCTCGATGCGCAAGTCCGGCGGCATGCTCTCCAACGTGGTGCCGCTGCGGATGCACGTGGGCACGGACACGACCGTCGAGGAGTTGCTCAAGTCCGTCCAGGTCGCGGTCGCCGGGGCGCTGCGCCACCAGCGGTACCGCCACGAGGACATCCGGCGCGACTCGTCCAACAGCACGATGCAGCGCGAGTTGCTCGGCCCGTTGGTCAACATCATGCTGTTCCACAGCGAGCTCGTCCTTGGTCCCGTCGTCGGTGAGCTCAGCATTCTGTCCACCGGCACGGTCGAGGACCTCGCCGTCAACTTCTACCAGAGCGTCGCGGGCACCCGGACCCACGTCGATTTCGAGACCAACCCGAACCTGTACACCGAGGAGCAGGCGAAGGGGCACCACGACCGCTTCCTCGCCTTCTTCGACAAGTTCCTCGCCGCGGACCCGGCCCAGCGGGTGTGGGACCTGACTGTCACCACCGAGGCCGAGCGGACGCTCGCGCTGTCGGGTTGGAACGCCACCGATCGGGTGGTCGAGGACGGCACGTTGGTGTCGATGTTCGATGCTCAGGTTTTGCGGTCGCCGGGTTCGGTGGCGTTGTCGTTCGATGGTGCGTCGGTTTCCTATGCGGAGTTCGATGTTCGGGTTAATCGTCTTGCGCGGTATCTGATTTCGGTCGGGGTTGGTCCGGAGTCGTTGGTTGCGTTGGCGATGCGTCGTTCGGTCGATCTGTTGGTCGGTGTGTATGCGGTGGTCAAGGCCGGTGGTGCGTATGTGCCGGTGGATCCGGATCAGCCGGCGGATCGGATCGGGAACATCCTCGAGACCGCGGCGCCTGCGTGTGTGCTGTCGACGTCGCGGGACGGGTTCACGGCTGCGGGGGACAGCTCTGTCCTGTTGATCGATGCGTTGGATCTGTCCGGGGTCGACGGTGGGCCGGTGTCGGATGTGGATCGGTTGGCGCCGTTGGTGCCGGAGAACACGGCGTATGTGATCTTCACGTCGGGGTCGACGGGTCGGCCCAAGGGTGTGGCTGTGTCGCATGCGGCGATCGTGAATCGTCTGGTGTGGATGCAGGCCGAGTACGGGCTGACTGCTGATGATGTGGTGTTGCAGAAGACTCCGGTGACCTTCGATGTGTCGGTGTGGGAGTTGTTCTGGCCGTTGCAGGTTGGTGCTCGCATGGTGATCGCGGTGCCGGATGGGCATCGGGATCCGGTGTATCTGGCTCGGGTGATTGCGGAGGAGTCGGTGTCGACGGCGCATTTTGTGCCGTCGATGTTGGCGGTGTTCGTGGCGGAGCCGTCGGTGGTGGAGGCGTCGTCGTTGCGGCGGGTGTTCGCTTCGGGTGAGGCGTTGCCCGCGCAGACGGCGGGGTTGTTGCGTGAGGTGTTGCCGTCGGCGCGGTTGCACAATTTGTACGGCCCGAC